>NZ_JBNOKM010000010.1:0-325126 GCF_050171015.1 Paenibacillus sp. TC-CSREp1
CTTTATAATTACCATTTAAAGGAAAACATATGCCATTACATACGGGAGTCTTCCCTTATTTTCTATAGTGGCTAAATCCAACTGTAAATATATTCTTTATTTCACTGTTAAAGAGAATCGCTAAAAATATTAATTTATAATGTTAGGTTATTTGCATGGCTAGTGTTCCTAGAGACGCTATTCGAAAGAAAGTCGGGTGAAAACCGCGAAAAGTGGGAGGAATCGGGGAAATAAGGCTTGTGAGAATCGTTAGATTTCCAAAGAGCCGAAATGGAGGTAAATAGGCTCTCCTGGAATCGTTAGAATGTAATGGCTGTAATGTAACGGCACTACGTGCAGCTCCCAGCACATAGCTCCCAGCACGCAGTGCCCTGCTTCATGACAACAAGGCAGCGGCCTTGAAGCACAGTCGCACACACTAAATAACATAAAAAAACGAAGGCTTGGGTGTCTGTCACTCAAGCCTTCGTTTATGTTGCCGGGTTTCGCACTATTTCGGCAGATTTATAATCGGACTACGAGGGAATTCGCCGTACAATTCATAATTTTTTCCCGGGCCGACGTCTTTTGCACGTTACATGTTTCAGACATTGCCCGCTTCATGCCCACGGTGTTTGCGCTTTTTCGCATCTCTCATATATGTCCGGATGTCCCTGATAACATGCGTGCCCATAGTGTCCATAATGCATGTTGGCACATTGGCGTTCAGGTGCATCACACTTTCCGCAGGTTTCCACGTACGCTGGGCTGCTGCACGTTCTGCATCCTTGGCACACATCCGAACTCAGACCACCTTTACACCTATAGCATGCAAGCTACGGCAACATCATCTTGTGCCCTTGGCACACGCCTAACTCAGACGAACCAAGCCACGGGCACATACTTTCGTGCCCTTGACACGTACCTAAATACTGCATGTACCGCGTCTTATCTGGCCCTCTTGTCTAGGCTTCCTTTACTTTAAAGAAGGAGATGAGCTCCTGCAGCTGCTCGGATACCTCGGCCAGTTCATCTGAGGCGCTGACGATGGCAGCCATGGATGTCTCCTGCTCGGCGATCGAGTTCTCGATGTGCTTCGTGCTGCTCGCAGCCTTGCTGACACTTGCGGACAGCTCATCTGCTGTAGCGGACATTTCTTGTGTGCTTGCCGAGATTTCCTCGGTGGAGCTGGAGATGTCCTGAATCTGGTTCGCTACTTTGTTGGTGGCGTTCAGAATGTCCTCGAAGAATGCACCGGTTTTCCGTGTAACGCCGAGTCCTTTTTCCACCTCTTCCGAACCACGCTCCATGGATTGGGCAGATTGCTCAATGTCTCGCTGAATCTCGTCAATGAGTGCGCGAATCTGGGTTGCCGATTCCTGAGATTGCTCTGCCAGCTTGCGTACTTCTCCGGCAACAACCGCGAAGCCGCGACCTTCTTCCCCGACCCGTGCAGCTTCAATGGAAGCATTCAGTGCGAGCAGGTTGGTCTGACCAGCAATATCCGTGATGATTCCGACAATGCTGCTGATCTCATTCGAACGATTCTCCAAGGATTGGATGGAAGCGTAAGTGTTCTGAACCGCACCCGAGATCAGGCCCATCTGATCAATGACCTGCTGCATAATTTCATGCCCGCTGTTGGAGCGCTGTTCCATACTGAGTGCTTCATCGGCAACTTCGGCAGAGCTTCCAGCGATGTTTTGCACTACGGTGGACATCTCGGTCATAGCACGTGCGCTTTCCACAGTTGCTTTATCCTGGGACACCAGACCTGTAGAGATTTCCCGAATGTTGTTGCTGATGGATTGAATGTTATCGTTGTTTCTCGCCGAGATTTCCAGCAGTTCTCTGGATGAATTCGAGAGATGGCTGGACGTGTTTTTTACTTTGAAAAGAGTGATATTGAAACGTTCGATCATCGCATTGAACTTTTCATTGATCACACCGAGATCATCGCGTCCCGTTCGAATCGTAACGTTCAGGTTACCCGTGCTGACTTCCTCAATACCTTTCATGAGGTCGTGAATCGGACGCAGTGTTCTTTTCAACAAAACAAATTGCAGCACCATAAACAGGATCAGGAAGACAACCAGGTACATTAATCCGTTAGTGATTAGCTTATTGAGGCCTTTGGGCACAGCGCTTGCGTCTACATCGAAGTACAGAGCGGCGTAGATGGAGCCGTCAGCTTTTTTGATTGGATACATCAATGTAGTCCACGTACCGAAATCATCCGTATAAAAATCACTAAACGCCGGCCCGCCGGTTGTATTCATATCAGCCAGACCACTTGCAATCTGGTTGGACAGCGGATATTTCGTGCCTGGCAGTAAATTTTCTTTCTCAAATGCTTCGACCAGACTGGTCGGGATAGCATAAATCGGAGCCCCGTTATTTTCGTCCAGCTGTGAGCTGAAAATGTAAGCTTGTGCAATATTCGGATTAAAGGTGTGGATGGAATCCAGATAGTCACGCAGCTTGCTTTGATATGTATCGGAATAACTCTTCTCGGATACAGCCTGTTCCACCTGGCTGGTATCCAGGTCTTGGGACCATTTTAACGTTGTAATTTTGGCTTGCTCGTGCAGCTGGTTGATTAATATCTCTTTTTGCAGCTGATATGCCGCAGTGATGAGAATAATTCCAATGAGAGCGATGCTCCCGAAGGATATCACCAGGTTTTTGGCGAAAAATGGCATGGTACTCCAGCGAAGCTTTTTAAACAAGGTAGTTCACTCCTCCTGTAAAATTAAAAAGGACTTCACCTGGACATCGTATACGCTGCGTATGTTGTTACCATTACAATGAATGCACTTTCTCAATGGCTTGCAGATTCTTTCAAGGTACTACGGAAAAAATACAAATACTAATCGATACTCATTTTAATATTCACGTATATGAAATCCAGGTAAGTTCTACTCCTCACTTATATCGTTATTTCGACATATTAATGTTAGGTTTTTCTATTAAAATAGGACTTATGGACCGGAACCTTAGAATTAGATCTTAATTTTTGCGTAAAAAAATTCATATAATTGGATGTTCGCTGAAAAAGTGGAGAACCAGTATCTACGCAGAACATTTGATGTGAGATTAGATGATTTAAGTTTCATTAAAGGTTTATCCCCTATCATGGTTTTACAAGCCTCAGTTGCTTACTAGAAAACCAAAAGGAGGATTCATCTTTTGAACCATGTATTACGAAAAGTTGCAGTCACGGCACTGTCCGTAACGTTGGTAGGCTCTTCTTATGGGCTGGTTGTGAGCCCGAATGCGGCATGGGCCGCAGAGGCATCAACAACAGCGAAAAGCACAGGTGTTACACAGGCTTATGAGTCGCTCTTTCAGACAGATAACGTGATTGACGTGAAAATTACGATTGACGAAGCCGATTGGAAAAGCATGCTGGAGAGCCCGATGGATAAGGACTACAAAAATGTGAGTGTTGAAGTGGATGGCAACAAGCTCGACAATGTTGGTTTCTCCACCAAAGGAAACTTGACACTCATGTCGGTTGCTTCGATGAAGGATTCAGACCGCTACAGCTTCAGGCTGAAATTCGACAAGTATGATAAAACACAAACACTGCTTGGTCTGGACAAGATGGTACTGAACAACAATTTTAGCGATCCATCTTATATGCGCGAGGTGCTCCATTATGAAGCGCTGCGCAGCATTGGCATGGATGTGCCTATGACGAATTACGTCAATCTATATATCAACGGGGAACTGGTCGGTTTTTACACAGGTGTAGAAGCAGTGGACGACAGTTATCTGGAGCGCAATTACGGTGAGAGCTATCAAGATGGCGTCCTCTATGACACAGAAGAAAAAAGTTATCTTCAATACAAAGATGGCAGCGATTACAGTACTCTCACCAAGGATTTGGGAACAGATAAGGATAAGGCCAAGCTCAAAAACTTTATCAAAACCTTAAACGATATGCCAGCAGGTGAAAAAGGAGACATCGAAAGCGTGCTGGATGTTGATTCCGCTCTTCAATATATTGCTGGTAACGTTGTACTGGGCAATTACGACAGTTACAACGGAGAGAAAGGGCACAACTACATGCTGTACAGCGATGCCAACGGCAAATTTACCGTTGTTCCTTGGGATTTCAACATGTCCTTTAACGGCTTAGGTTTCGGTGGTGGTGGACGTAATCAGGCCGGAGCGTCTACTACAGCAGTAAATACGAACGCAACCAATGTATCGGTAGACGAGCCTGTACTGGGCATTAGCATGGAGCAGGTGCCGATGATTAACAAATTGCTTGCCGTGCCGGAATACAAAACGAAGTATCTTGCTTACGTCAACGAGTTGACCGACTATCTGGAAGGTATCCAGGATCGTATTACAAGTCTGGCGGATGAGATTCGTCCGTATATCGAAGCAGACCCGACGAAGTTTTATACAACGGAGCAATTCGAATCCAACATTGTTTATTCTGCAACTACAGATACAGCAGGCGGTATGGGAACACCACCTGAAGGATTCGAGGGCGTGACTCCACCGGAAGGCATGACGCCGCCAGAGGGCTTTGAAGGCATCACTCCGCCGGATGGGATGACTCCTCCAGCTCAATCGGGGACAACTACCGGAGACAATACATCTGGTGCAGCTGCAGGCAACGATAATATGCCAACTCCTCCGGGAGGTAACTTCGGCGGCTTCGGGATGAATATGGGTTTCATGACAGCAGGTTCATTAACAACCTTTGCCCTTAACCGCCTTGCCAATCTGCAGGAGCAGCTGGGTCGTGAAGTGACACCTCTGCCAGACACATCTGACGATGAGACAAGCTCAAACAGTTCTGCCGGAACTGCAAATCAAACCATTACTGTCTCACTGGACGGTAAGAACATTACTTTCCCGGATCAGAATCCCCTGGTCCAGGATGACCGTGTGATGGTTCCTGTGAACGCGATTCTGGAGGCGCTGGGCGCAGACGTGAAGTGGGATAAAACAGCGAAAACTGTGACAGCTGTACTAGACGGGCAGACCTTTGTACTCCAGATCGGCAGCAGCACAGCAACCGTAAATGGGGAAAATCTGCAAATGGATACAGCGAGTGTTATTCAGAACAGCCGCACGCTGGTGCCTGTTCGATTCATCTCGGAGGGTCTGGGATTAACGGTGGACTGGAACCAAAATAGCGGAACCGTAAGCCTGATATCCAAATAACCAATCGGAATGGCTAAGTTGCGAACACCAATTATAATTTAATACAGCAGCAGTTCTAAAAGTCGTATGGTTCACCGTTAACCCGGGAGAGAATACGGCTTTTAGAGCTGTTCTTATACCTGTAATATAAGTCCATCTATAGAGGGAAAAGAATATCGGCCAAGTCCACCCACAGGTGGACTTTCTTTCGTTTCTCCCTGGTTATACTGTTCTTATGAAGAACATTGAACAGAGAGTGAGGAATATTTTATGATGAATATTGTCATTACGGCTTTGATTATTCTATTGTTGTCGATGAGGGAGAAGGAAGTTAAGCTCGAGCGGATGTGGTTGATGCCGGTGATTGTGGCCATTGCCATTTTTTCGAGTATCTCACAGGGGCCAGTCACAGGATTAACGCTGCTTCTGTATACGTTGTTTTTAGTTATAGGATGCGCGATAGGTATTTGGCGTGCCTCGATGGAACGGCTGCGGGTTGATCCGGCAACGGGGAAAGTTATGTCCAAAGGGTCAATGGGCACGGCTCTTGTGCTGATCATCATCATGCTGCTGAAACATTACGTCAGCACACTGGATGTACATCATAATGTGGTTTCTCTGAGCAATGCTTTACTGTTCATACCACTCGGGAGTATTGCTGCCCGGCGTGTGCTGGTCTATATGCGGATTCGTCAAATGCAAGGGCGCAATGCATAGTTAATCATACGTTTGAGAATGAAAGGCCATCCAACCATTCAAGGTTATGCGAGAGGGAGATATATGCAAAATCCATATGTCATGCGAGATAAAATACGCAATTTTCTTGCTAATCACACCGGGGACTTAATTCTAAGTCTGCTATTGCTCTACAATCTGTTCAATCCGATGGACACGTTCACGTTGCTTGGGTTGTGTGCAGGTCTGGCTATCCGTTTGCCTTATTTTGTGCTCGTCTGGACACCTTATTGGTTAAAAAGGGATCGAATGCGCACGATCATGATTGTGCTGACCTGGATAGCAACGCTGCTGTATGCCCAGCTGTTTCAAGCGGAATACCGTATTTTCGAGCTTACCTTTTATCTGATTGGTTATGCTGCGTTGAATCTTCCCGTAGCCCGATCATGGTGGCTTGGCTTGATGATTCTCGCAGGCAATGCCATGCTGTTATATACGGCGGGTGTCGAGCCGCAGTCCATTCTCATATACACGATGGCTTATATTGTTACGTATTTCTTCTGCTGGGGTGCGCGTATTAAACGGGAAAGCAGGAGGGAAAGCGAGCGTCATTATACCGAGCTTCAGACGGTACATGCTGAATTAAGTCAGGCGCATGATGAGCTCCGGTATACACATGAGGAATTGGAGCGTGCAACGGTACGTCTCATGCATTACGCTGTGCTTGAAGAGCGAGGCCGAATCTCGATGGATTTGCACGACAGTATCGGAAATCGCCTGACATCGGCGATTGTGCAGCTTCAGGCATTGCCTTATATGATGAAGCTGGATGCAGCCGAGGCGGATAAAGCCTTGGGCTCCGTACTGGATGTTGTCAGGCAGAGCCTGCAGGAGGTGCGGACCGTGGCTCATCAGATGGGCAGCAGCGAATCCGGGCTTGGCCTGGTCGCATTGAACAGTCTGGTGAATGAAGTGAAGGCATTAACAGGGTTCTCCATTGATTTGCACTATGCCGGAAAACAAGCAGAATGGTCAGCGGAGACATCCGAATTGCTGTACCGGATTTTACAGGAGGCATTGTCCAACATTATTCGGCATGCCAAGGCCACTCGTGTAAGTGTGCATATCACGGAAGAGGAAGAGAATTTATACATGCGAGTGGAGGATGACGGTATATTTGGTCGGAACCAGACGATTGTACGGGGCTCAGGCTTGCCCAGTATTGTGCCGGGCTTTGGAATATCCAGTATGAAGGCACGGTGCGAAAGGGTGGGTGGAACGATGACCATTGAAGCGATCCATCCGCATGGCATGAGGCTGGAGGTATGTATTCCGCAATCAGACATGGCGGCTGCTGGAGGTGAGGAGCAATGACAGAGTCAACAATGATACGGGTACTTCTGGTGGACGACCAGCATCTGGTCAGGCACGGGCTGCGCTTTATTATTAATGCACAGCAGGATATGAAGGTAGTGGGTGAAGCAGGAAGTGGCCCGGAAGCTGTCAGGCTTGCCGCCGAGCTTGCTCCCCATGTTGTATTTATGGATGTGCAGATGGAGGGTGGCAACGGACTGGAGGCTACACAGGCGTTACTGGAGGTGCTGCCGGAGTGTAAGGTCGTCATATTGACTACTTTTGACCAGGAGGATTATGTCTATCAAGGAATACGTGCGGGAGCCGTGGGATATTTGCTCAAGGATGCAGCTCCGGAAGAGCTGATTGATACCGTGAGAGCGGCCTATCGTGGAGAAGCCATCTACCGTACAGCTGTAGCAGCCAAAGTCATTGCTTTAGCTGTACGGTCAGCGGCACCATCGCCTCAGGGGGAAGAATCCATCCCGACTCCTTCGCATTCCAGTCAGAATACGGGCGAGCAACCCGAGCCTTTGACGGATGCATACACTGGACGTGAGCTTGAAGTGCTGCAGCAGATGGCTTACGGGCTGCGGAATGAAGAGATTGCCCGGAAGCTGTACATCGGGGAAAGCACAGTAAAGACCCATGTACATCGCATACTACAGAAGCTTCAGGTGGAGGATCGCACGCAGGCGGTAGTTTTTGCGATTCGGAACGGTTATGTAAAATAAACATACAAATGTAAGGATACAAGTAAGAATACAAGTAAGGATACAAATAAGGCCCTGTACCGTGCAAGCGGTTGAGGGCCTTTTGCTTTTTTCGGATAGGCAGTGTCTTTTCTTGCGGCTAACGCTCGGCAGGATGATCAGATTGTTCTAATGAATCTGTTGAATGCGCAGAACGCGGGTGAGCTTCGATGTTATCGGTGCTTGTTTGCTGAGGTGAGTAGAAGTTAATGATATCGTCAACCGTGGAAAATACAACATGTTCTTCGGATTTATATTGTTCTGTTGGAATAAAAACCTCATTTCTGTGATGGATATAAGTTAAGCCAAGTTAGACTATATAAGTTGAACTGAAAATTTTACACAGTAAGGCGAACGCTCCGCTTTTTCAGGTTTTTTCTGTACAGAATAACCTTCAAATGTGGGCATAAATAAAGAGCTGCCAGAGGCAGCCCCCGTATCAATTACAGTTTAGTAACGTTCTCCGCTTGCGGTCCACGGTTACCTTGAGTTACTTCAAACTCGACACGTTGACCTTCGTCCAACGTTTTGTAACCTTCACCTTGAATGGCGCTGAAGTGAACGAATACGTCTGTTCCTTCTTCAGTTTCGATAAAGCCAAATCCTTTGTCTGCGTTGAACCATTTTACTGTACCTGTTTGCATGTGATTCCTCCAAAAATAATAAGTTTTGTACGATCATTGGCATGAGCTGCATTCAATTCTGATTAATGCTCATCCGGTGGTTAAACCACAGACGTAATGTCCGCTAATGTATCGACCTATATGATCATAACACGTGTACCAATATAAGTCAATTTTTGAATCATTTTTCTAGCAACAGCCTACAGAGAGGGCAGTTCCCCCCCTTGTGGGGTGGCATGCAAAGAGTCAATAGAAGCATAGATGAACACTTGAAAAAAGAAAGCGATTACATAAAAAGTTTTTTAATGTATATTATGTTGGAAACCTTGTTTGAAGGGAAGTCATTACATTTTCTTCGCTGAGAGATATTGTTCATTTTTTAAGGGTGTGAATCAATGAAGGAGAAGACACCAGCGAATCATCCGCAGGGTGTTGGTATAGTATTTCATGGACAGCGGTGGCTGGATAAAAGGAGGAAACAAGCATGTACCGGGTGCTTCTCGTAGACGATGAGCAGGATGTGCGTGAAGGATTGGTTGTGGAAGTGGACTGGGAGGCTATGGATCTGCGCATCGTTGGCCTAGCAGAGAATGGTCGTGAGGCGCTGGAGATGGCTGAACGGGTGGAGCCGGATATCGTGATTACGGATATCAGCATGCCTTTTATGGATGGTCTGGAACTGGCACGAAGATTGAGGGAACGGAATCCGCTGGTGAAGGTCGTTATTTTGACGGGATATGATGAATTTGATTATGCCCGCCAGGCCGTCTCGCTTAGCGTGGATGAATATCTGCTGAAACCCTTCTCGGCGAAACACCTTACGGAGCTGCTCACCCGATTGTGTGCCCAGATGGCAGCTGAGATTGCAGAACGTGAAAATGTACAGCAGCTGCGCGAGCACTATCGCACAAGCTTGCCCTTATTACAGGCCGAGCTGATCGCGACCCTGCTGCATCGTCAGAAATCCGCGCAGTACATTTTAAGCCGTGCAAGTCAGTGCGGGCTTGAACTGGAGGGGGAGCGCTACGGTGTGTCCATCCTGACCCTGCATCCGTCCGAAGATGCGGAGCTGAAGCTGTTTGCCGCCCTGAACATTGCCGCCGAAATCTGGGATGATCATCAGGCAGGATATGCCTTTTTGCATCAGGAGACGGTGGTGCTGCTCTACATAGACCGTCTCGGCGGGGCAGAGGGGGAGAAGCTGCAGCAGCAGGCACTGGAGAAGGTTGTGCGCAGCATTCATCACTATTTGCGTGTACCCGCAACGATCGGGTCCAGTCGTCTTGCAGACACGTTGCCCGATGTGAAGCATGCCTATGAAGATGCCCTGCTGGCGCTGGATTATCGGCTCGTACCTGGAACAGACTCCTTGATCTATATTGCGGATGTGGAACGTCAGACGGAGGGCAAGCTGCGCTTTGATGAACTGAAGCAGCAGACGTTAACCCGCTGTCTGAAGGCAGGTACCCAGGCAGAACTGGAGCAGGGACTGCAGATCATTTTCCGGGAAATTACGGTAGAACACGGGCGCAGTGATATCCAGCTGTATTTAATTGAAGTATTAACGACCGTCTGGAAAGCGGCACAGGCTTCAGGTGAAGAGATGGAGGACATATTCGGTGCAGGATTCCAGCTGTATACAGAGCTGTTCCGACTGCCGGGACTGTCTGAAGCACAGCAGAAGGTGCGGGAGGTCTGTCTGCTTGTTCAAGAGCGCATTTCCAGCGGGCGTCAGCATGTCTATAAAGATATTGTGGAGCAGGCGCTTGCATTTACGAAGCAGCATTATGCCGATCCTGAGCTGTCCATTCAGAAGGTATGTGCACATTTGCATATCAGCTCCGGGTATTTTTGCAGCATTTTCAAAAAAGAAGTGCAGCTCACCTTCCTCCAGTATTTGATGCAGATTCGCATGGATGAGGCGAGGGAGCTGCTGCGCTCCACCGAGCTGAAGTCGTTTCAGATTGCCGAGCGGGTGGGCTTTGCTGAGCCGAACTATTTCAGCTTTTGTTTTAAAAAGCATGTCGGGGTCTCGCCCAAAGAATATCGCAGACAGGCGGAGGCAGCAGCACCGGAAGGCACCCTTCGATGAACTGGAGAGCGTTCACGGGCCCAAGCAAATCTATCGCACACAAGCTTCGGAAATATTTGCGGTCATCCAAGGTCAGTAGCATTCGTTCCATTATTACGTGGTCCTTCTCTGTTTTCATCGTACTGGTGCTCACCATTATGGCGGTGCTGCTGCATGACAAATTCACACAGGCCGCGGAACGCAGTGCAGAGCTCTCCACCAGGCAGATTGTCGATCAGGTCAGTTATAACCTGGAGGATTACGTGCGGAGTATGTCTCATCTCTATCGTGCCATCGAGGAGCATATGCTTCGGGACGGGACATGGGAAGGGGATCAGGTGGATAAACAGCTCGATACGCTGCTCAGCAGCCGGGAGGATATCATCTCGATTACGCTGCTCGACGCGAACGGACAGCTGCTTAAGAACAGACCTGCTGCCGCATTGAAGCGCAGCGCACATGTGACCCAGCAGGGCTGGTTTCAGTCAGCACTTCGTGTACCCAATCATCTGAGCTTCTCGTTGCCGCACATTCAGAATATGTATGCAGGTCCTTATCAATGGGTCGTTTCGATGAGCAAGGGCATGACGATGAAGCAGAATGGCCAAGAGCGGCAGGTGATCCTGCTGGTGGATATCAATTTCAAACAAATGGATGAAATCAGCAGCCGGGTCAGTCTGGGACAGCGGGGATACGTCTACATTATCGACGAGAGTGCAGGCAATATCGTGTACCATCCGCAGCAGCAGCTCATGTATATGGGGCTGAAAAAGGAAAATATCGAGCAAGCTCTTGTTGCAACAGGCAGTTACGAGGATGAGGCTGAAGGACAGAAGAGACTGAACACCGTAAAGTCGGTAGCCAATATTGGCTGGAAGATCGTTGGCGTAGCTTATCTCGATGAGATCATGACGACTCGTCAGGAAGTGAACGGATATCTGATTCGTGTGCTGGTGGTGGTGCTGGTGCTGGTCATTGTGGTGTCTCTGCTGCTCTCGTCCAGCCTGACCCGTCCGATTCGGCGTATGGAACGCAAGATGAAGGCGGTAGAGCGTGGAGATTTCAACGTGGTGTTGCCAACTACGGGACCGCTTGAAGTCGAGCGCCTGTCGCGCAGGTTCAATCTGATGGTGAACAAAATTCGCACGCTTATGGACGAGATCATCCATGAACAGGAGCAAAAACGCCGTCTGGAGCTGGAGGCGCTTCAGGCTCAGATTAATCCGCATTTTCTATACAACACCCTGAATTCTGTGGTCCGTATGGTTGGCATGAGCCGCAATGACGAAGTCATCACGATGATTACCTCCCTGTCCCGGTTGTTTCGCATCAGTCTCAGTCAGGGCAAAACCATTATTTCCGTCAGGGAGGAACTGGAGCATGCGCGCCACTATCTGACGATTCAGCAGATGCGATTCAAACACAAGTTCACCTTCACGATTCATGCGGATGAGCAGGTGCTGGACGGCCTTACACTGAAGCTGATTCTGCAGCCTTTGATCGAAAATGCGATTGTACATGGCATTGAGTACCACATGGACGAGGGGAGCATTGAGATTGATGTGCAGCGTGATGAGCAGGATGTGGTGCTCCGCATTACGGATAACGGTGTGGGCATGTCGGAGGAACAGATGGCGGCACTCCTCAGCGGTCGTGCAGTAGTAAAAAGCGGGGCGGGCTCAGGTGTAGCAGTGCGCAATGTACATGATCGCATCCAGCTTTATTATGGGGAGGGGTATGGTCTGAACTATGCCAGCGAGCTGGAGGAAGGCACGAGCGTGTGGATTCGGATTCCGTTTCACCAAGCGCAGAAGGAGGACGGGGCGAATGAAGGGCAACAGTAAATACCGTAGACCAAGCAGGAGAGCACTTCGTGATATGGCAAAAAAAAGCCAGGCAACTCTTCCGGTATCCCCGGTAATCAGGCCATTAAGAGCATTGCTTCAGGCAGCCGCAGCTTGCTGCCTGTTTATATGTGCTGCCTGCGGCATTGCGGAAGCGGATGAACCCGCGTTACCGCGGCGGCTCGCATTAATCACTCCTGCAGGCGCAGGAGAGCTGGCGGAGGCGATCCGCCTGGGAGCTGAAGCAGCCGCCAAAGAGCGCGGCGCACAGCTGATCACCGTTGAAGCGTATCCGGTGGATAACCCTTCACACACCTCCTCGAACGCAGACTTCACTATTGGTCCACCGTTCGCTAACACTGCAGCTGCGGCTGGGCGGGACCTGACCCGCAGTGAGCGTGAACAGGCTCAGGTTCAGGCCGCTGCCCTGGCGTTGGAGCAGGGGGCTGCGGCCATACTGGTCGATCCGCTGAGCGAACAGGCTCTTGGCGATATTGTTCGGGAGGCAGAGCTGTCTGGCACGGATGGAGGGATCGTGCCGGTCATTGTGTTAAACGATGAATTTCCTGTCAAAGGCATCACCAGTGTGATCTCGATGGATAATCTTGAAGCAGGACGTCAGGCGGGGCAAGCCATGGCCGAATTGTTGCAAGGGCGAGGGCAGATTGCTTTGGTTGGTCCGGACCCGACAAGCGCCGGACTGGTCAACCGGGAGCAGGGCATTCGGGAAGCGTTAACGTCTTATCCAGCGATTGAGATTAAACCGAAATCGGTCTGTAACAATAGAGAGGACTGCTGGCAAGCAGTCAAACAGCAACTGGATCAGCCCGAGGTAACGGGAGTGATCGCTCTTCAAGAGCAGGCTTCTCTTGGTGCCGCCGATGAACTGAATCGGCGCAGGGCTGAAGGGCGAAAGGTGAACGTCGTCGGATTTGGCAGTGAGCAGCAGCAGCTGGAGCAGCTGCAGGAGGGGGTGTTTCAACGATTGATCGTACAGAACGGCTACAGCGCAGGATATCTGGGAATCAATAAGGCGCTTGCTAAGCTGGAGCATAGGCCGGTTCAGAGGCGAGTGGTGCTTGAAACCAAGGTGGTGAGTACAGACAATATGTTCTGGATGGATAACCAGAAGCTGTTATTTCCTTTTGTGCAATAAAATCATACATTTTGTCATCGGAGTGGCTTGTGTAAAATTTTTCGTTCAATTTAGATATGTATATAGAACAGATAAATTGAGGAGGATTTCGATAAAACATATGAAGATATTGTATTCGAATTAAATGTAAACCCTTTCATAATAGAGACATCGGTAAAGCCGAATGAACTTGGGGGAGGTCATCAGAATGATGAAAAAAACGTGGATGACGCTGCTGCTGACGGTATGCATGGCAGTGGCGGCAGGATGTGGCAACGGGGGAAGCGGTGCGGGCGGAAACGGAAGCGCAGGAACAGATAGTGGAAGCAAGACAGAAGCCGAGGCCCAGACGGAAAATCCGAAGATCGGGGTTGCCATCTACAAATTCGATGATACGTTCATGACGGGCGTACGAAACGCGATGACTGCGGCGGCGGAGGGCGTGGCTACTCTTGATATTGTAGACAGCCAGAATGCACAGCCGACCCAGAATGAGAAAGTGGATCTGTTCGTGTCCAAGAAATACAATGCCATGGCGGTGAACCCGGTAGACCGGACCGCAGCGGGTGTCATTATTGACAAGGCCAAAGCGGCCAATATTCCAGTTGTTTTCCTCAACCGTGAACCTGTGGCGGAAGATATGAACAAGTGGGATAAAGTGTATTATGTCGGTGCCAAAGCCGAAGAGTCCGGCACGATCTCCGGTCAGCTGATTGTGGATTATTGGAAAGCTCATCCCGAGGCTGACAAGAACGGGGATGGCAAGCTGCAGTACGTAATGCTGAAGGGTGAGCCGGGTCATCAGGATGCCGAGCTGCGCACCAAATATTCCGTTCAGGCGATTCAGGATGCAGGCATCGAAGTGGAAGCCCTTGCCGAGGATACAGCCATGTGGGATCGGGTGAAAGGGCAGGAGAAGATGCAGGCATTCCTCGCCTCCCATGGGGACAAAATCGAAGCCGTGCTGGCTAACAATGATGATATGGCACTTGGAGCGATTGAAGCGTTGAAAGCAGCCGGGTACTTCAAGGATGGCAAAACAATGCCGGTCGTAGGTGTAGATGCTACAGCTCCGGCAATTCAGGCACTGCAGGATGGCACGATGCTGGGCACTGTGCTGAATGATGCGAAAAACCAGGGGGCAGCAACGGTAGCTCTGGC
Source organism: Paenibacillus sp. TC-CSREp1 (assembly GCF_050171015.1). Classification (NCBI taxonomy): domain Bacteria; kingdom Bacillati; phylum Bacillota; class Bacilli; order Caryophanales; family Paenibacillaceae; genus Paenibacillus; species Paenibacillus sp. TC-CSREp1. Next base: position 14,760 of record NZ_JBNOKM010000010.1, read on the forward strand.
AGCTGTTCTGGCTAAGGGTGAGACGCCAACCAAGGAAAATACGAAATTTGATATTACGGACGGAAAGTATGTCTGGATTGCTTACAAAAAAATTACCAAAGACAACATTGCCGACGCCCAATAATAGCAGCTGAGAGGGACGTATGTCATTTTGGGCAGCGTCCTTTTTTGACCGGTCAGATGAAAGGGGAGGATATGAAATGCAGTCACCTTATCTGCTGGAGATGAACGGAATTTCGAAGGCTTTTCCCGGTGTGCAGGCACTCAGCGAAGTGACACTGAAGGTGAAGCCGGGAACCGTTCATGCGCTGATGGGCGAGAATGGAGCAGGTAAATCAACCTTGATGAAATGTTTGTTCGGGATGTACCGTCCCGATGCAGGCACGATCCATATTGAAGGAACGCCTGTAGACATTCCAAATTCCAGGGTTGCTTTGGAGAAAGGCATCTCCATGATTCATCAGGAGCTGAATCCGGTTCCGTACCGTCCGGTGATGGAGAACATATGGCTGGGACGTTTCCCGATGAAGGGTCTGCTGATTGATGAGAAGCGCATGTATGCCGATACAAAGGCGCTGTTTCAGGACTTGAATCTGGATATTGAGCCCAGGGCATTAGCCGGAACGTTGTCTGTATCCAAAATTCAATCTATGGAAATCGCCAAAGCCGTATCGTTTCATTCCAAAGTCATTGTCATGGATGAACCCACTTCTTCCCTGACAGGCAAGGAAGTGGAGCAGCTGTTTACCATTATTAATGAACTGCGCAGCCGCGGTGTGTCGATCATCTATATTTCACACAAGATGGAGGAAATTTTAACGATATCGGATGAAGTAACGATCATGCGGGATGGATGTGTCGTAGGAACCTGGGATGCCGCTGATCTGACCACCGACCTGATCATTACCCGAATGGTGGGGCGGGATCTGAGTGAACGCTTCCCGGAACGGCTTAATGTACCCGGTGAAGTCATTCTCCAGGCAGAAGGATTGACATCGAATCAGCCCAATTCATTTCGGGATGTGTCGTTTAATTTGCGTAAAGGCGAAGTGTTAGGCATTGGCGGTCTGGTGGGAGCGCAGCGTACGGAACTGATGGAATCGTTATTTGGCCTGCGCGGACTTGCTTCCGGTACGATATCCATTCACGGACGAAAGGTGAAAATTAATTCGCCCGCCGCAGCGAAACGGCACAACATTGCGCTCCTGACTGAAGAGCGGCGGGTAACCGGTATTTTCCCGGTGTTATCCGTCTATGAAAATACGATTATTGCCAGCCTTGGTCGCTATCAGAATCGTTTGGGATTGCTGGATGAGAAGAAAGGACGTGAAGAGGCGAAGCAGCAGACGCAGAAGTTCAGGACCAAAACGCCTTCGGTTAACACTTTGATTCGAAACCTTTCAGGTGGAAATCAGCAGAAGGTGCTGCTGGCTCGCTGGCTGTTAACGGACCCGGAAATTTTGCTGCTGGATGAGCCGACACGCGGAATTGACGTTGGAGCCAAATTCGAAATCTATACGATCATTACCGAGCTGGCTCGTCAAGGTAAAAGCATTATCATGATCAGCTCGGAGATGCCTGAATTGCTGGGCATGTCAGACCGCATCATGGTGATGAGCGAAGGACGTCTTACCGGTATTGTGGACGGAGCCGAGGCCACGGAGCAGCATATTATGAGGCTGGCCGCCCAACAGCGGATGGCTGGTCAGGAGGATCACGGATGAATACAACTCTAGTTAATCAAGTGAAGCAATATGTAGCCCAGCGTGCGATTTTTATCGTGCTGATCCTGCTTGTGATCGGAATCGCGATTGCCGATCCGAACTTTCTCGCCTTTTCCACCCTGCGGGACATTTTACAGCAGTCCTCAACCCGGGCCATTATTGCGCTGGGTGCAGCCTTCATTCTCGTGACGGGAGGCGTCGATCTGTCAGCCGGGCGTGTTGTTGGTTTGACGGCGGTTGTATCGGCATCCATGCTGCAGATCGATACTTATGCCAACCGATTTTTCCCTGATCTGCCGCAGCTGTGGGTGGGGTTGCCCATCATCATTGGCATTGTGGCAGGTCTGCTTGTCGGGTTGGTCAATGGTATTATCGTAGCCAAACTGCATGTCCCGCCTTTCATTGCCACACTGGGTACGATGGTTGCGGTGTACGGGTTAAACTCGATCTATTTCGATACCGAGCCTAATCAGTCACAGCCGATTGGAGGGCTTAGACCGGATTTTACAACGATAGGCTCTGGATTTATTGATCTGGGCGGAGGGTATTCGATCCCTTATATCGTGCTGATTGCAATCGGCGTTGCACTTATCTGCTGGGTTGTTTTCAACAAAACTCGTCTGGGTAAAAATATGTATGCAATCGGTGGAAATATTCAGGCTGCCCACGTATCCGGCATTCATGTCGCTCGCAATCTGATTGCACTGTATGCGATTGCGGGCGCACTTTATGGACTGGGTGGTGTGCTGGAAGCGGCTCGTACCGGTGGAGCTACGAACAACTACGGCAACATGTACGAATTGGATGCCATTGCCGCGTGTGTAGTTGGCGGGGTCTCGACAGCTGGAGGAATCGGAACCGTACCGGGTGTTATGGCCGGCGTGCTGATCTTTGGTGTCATTAACTACGGCCTCACCTTTATTGGTGTCAGCCCATACTGGCAGTTGATCATCAAAGGTCTGATCATTGTAGCTGCCGTTGCATTCGACATTCGCAAGTATATGGCCAAGAAATAAAAGCATGTTCTCATCTGATCATCAGCATAATCTATAGTGAAAAGCAGCAAAGAAGCCAGCCCTCAGACTCAGAGAGCTGGCTTTGATCATTTGGTTATGCATTTCATGGTTATGTATATACTGATTTTGAGATGCGTAATCATACACTTTTTCATATTACAATTACTTCATATGCCCTATTGTTTTGAGAAATTATACATCCTTGCGAATTTTGTTAGCTTCCAATAATCGACAACATCAGCTAATCATAATCGATATAATATTTGTGGATATGTTGTTGTTAGTGTGACTTTTGTCTAAGGGGGCGAGGCTATTTGCTAAGTTACACAATGAAGATGGTAATATTCCCATTAGGTTGTCTGCTTGTCATTATATCCTCATATATATTGGGACAAACATCTCATCCGATCCTGATGCTGGTTACAGGTATATTGCTAGTGGCGAGCATATGGGGAGAGCGGCGTTATCCGGTATTACGAGTGATACAATGGCTAATCCTTGGTGCATTTCATTATTTCAGTCAATTGAACTGGTGTAACCTGCTCTATTATATGCTTATCCTCTCCATGATTCAGAACAAACAGAAGCTCAACCAAACACTGCCGATCTCTGTGCTCCTTATGCTGCAGTACACCGTGATCCGACTTTCTTACGTTTCGGTGATGGATGCGTACAGTTTACTGGTATCTATATTTGATCTGCTGACCTCCGTTGTCATTGTTGTTATATATCATACGTTGATGAATAGTGAAGCGGAAAAACGCAAGCTTCGGGAAAAGAATCAGTTTCTTACTCTCCATGATCCTCTCACGGGATTGTTGAACTATGAAGGTTATATGGAGGTACTTCATAAGACGATGGAGGAAAAGGGATCTTTCCTGTTAGTGCTTTTGAATGTACATAATTTCAGCGGATACAAAAAAGCCTCGGAAGACCCGTGGTGCTCGGTCATCACAGGTACAGGCAATATGATTACAAGCCAGTTTCCGGAAGCCTACGGCATCTCGCGGTATGCAGGTGACCGATTTGCCATCGTGCTGCCGCAAATACAGCATATTGAGGAAAGGGTATCCTGTTTGTTGGCCAATGAGCTTCAGGGACTGCAAGTAGGTTATAGCATCTCGCGTTATCCGGGTTTGTCACAGACATTACAGCAATTCATGACCACTGCCGAGGACCAGCTGTTACAGCAGCAACGCAGCCAGTGGATCAAAAATGAAGAGGAAATATTTCGCTCCGAAAGACTGCGGGCGGTAGGAGAGTTGGCTGCTGGCATGGCTCATGAGATTCGTAATCCACTTACTGCGATCAGAGGGTTTCTGCAGCTGTCCCGTGGACAAGCCTTTAATATTGCACCGTGGTATGAAGTGATTATGAGTGAGGTGACGAGAGTTACCGATTTGACGGGCGAATTTTTACAATTTTCCAAGCCGCAAGTCAATCATATGAAGCCGGAGAAGCTGGCACAGTGTCTGGAGCGTGTGATGTCTTTGACTGAATCGGACGCAGCCTCAAGAGGGCATCGAATTATCCTTGATATGAAGGATGAATCGGTGTACGTGAACATGGACAGGGATAAAATTGTGCAGGTTCTGATTAATCTGATTCGTAATGCGTTTGAAGCAATGTCGGACCCTGGAGAGGTACATATGGATATGCTGAAGGAAGGGGATAAGGTACTTATCACTGTATCTGATACAGGCAGCGGAATTCCTGAAGGTTCGCTTTCTTCTATTTTTAATCCGTTTTTTACAACCAAAGAGGAGGGCACGGGTCTGGGGCTTGCGCTTTGTCAAAAAATAGTTCAGGATCATAACGGTAAAATTACCGTACAGAGTGAGCTTGGTACAGGATCAACATTTACATTGTGCTTGCCTGTTGAATCGAATTAATAGCGGGAGAGAGGAAACAGACTTGTGCCTCGGACTTTACCAACAGACAGAAACAGCAAACCGTTTATAGTAAATAGTAAGACCAGCGCACAAAGGAGGGAGTATAGCTTGCTGGGTTCGTTATTCAATTTCAATCAAGCAGGGCTGTCTCACATCCATGGGTCGTTGATCAAGATCAATCATTGATGCGTGGGACAGCCCTTTTTGGCATGAAGGTTATTTATATTGAGGTTTCCTGTGACTTTCTTCCGGGTGCGGGCGAGATGGACAGCTTGCGCCATAGCCATTCTACCGGACCTAGCTTATATTTTCGCAGCCAGAAGTGCGAGAACAGCATTAACATCAGACAGATGCCAAGCCACATCAACAAAATGAAGATAGAGGACGGCCGTCCGCCAAGTCCGAAGCCCCATCCATAGAAGAGTACAGAGGCGATGATGTTCTGTAAAATGTAACAGCTCAGCGCCATTCTGCCAATCTCCCCGAATCGACGCAGCATTCCAGGGATTTTTCCCTTTTCCATGATCATAGCTATGATTCCGACATAACCGAGCGTGAGCACGGGGGCACTGATGTAACGTACCCAGATGTCCATCATGCCGCCTGGCACAAGCAGCAGCAGATTCAGAGGAATACCCGCTCCAAGCCCGATGATCATCAGTTTACGGCGTTTGAGACGCCCGGGCTCATCGCTGGAGAATACACCTGTCCGCATAAGCAGTGATCCAAGCAGGAATAGAAAGACATTCAGAGGAATAATCGCGATGGACTCGGCCCGGAAAAATCCAAAATTGCTCAGCCGGAACATCACTTGCTCCCACCATGTCCCGGTAGCATACAGCCGGGTAATCATATCCATCCCGTTAAAGGTTGAACCGGGCTCAAGTGCCAGCAGGGCTGTAATTCCTGTAACGCCGATCACATGGATGCTACCCGCGATTCCCATCATTATCAGCATAAAACGCCGGGAACGATGAATGATCAGAGAAACAATCATACCTGTGACAGCGTAGCTCATCAGCACATCATACTCCATCACGAACAGGTAATGAAGCAGACCATCCAGCAGCAGCAGTGCGCATGACCAGATATAAACTCCAGGCCAGGTATACCCGTCGCGAGCCGCTTTTTGACGTTTCAATTCCATGCCAGCACCGAATAACAGCGTAAGCATGCCTAGAAATTTTCCGTTCACCAGTATAAGCATGATGGTCTGCAGCAAGCGATCCCCTGAACTCCACCCCGGCTCAAGTGCATTGCCAAATACCAGATTCAGATCACCCAGATAAGCAAAAATCCAGATGTTTGTTCCTAATGTTCCAACAATGGCGAAACCTCGAAGAATATCCAGTAAGACAATACGTTTCATGAAGCCCTCCTTAATTAATACAAACGAATTAAAAACAATATAGCACAGTCGTACTAAAAAATACAGTGTAAACGATTTTAGAGTTCGGTGTTTATAAATATGGAAAATATGGTATTATCTATTAGGTGTAGTTTGAATTCAGAGGCCGCCGATCAGAGCGTATATGTTCAAAAAACATAGGTAACAAAGGAGGCAATCGTATGTCTAATCATCAATCTCGGCGCTTTACGGCCATGCAATGGAAAACACTAATATCTTCTTTTCTTGCATTCATCCTGTTGCTGGTGTCTGTTGCGCCGGCTTTTGCCGCTTCTCCGGGAAAAACGGTCAATGCTTCGGCCAAGCTGGCGTACAATCTTAAAGGACTCAAGTATGATAAAGCTGTTCAAAAGGCATATATCGCCAGTAAATATGTATACGTTACGCAGCGTGTAAATGGGACATGTCATCTCTCCAGACTGCTGATCAAAGGCAGCAATGCAGAATATGTGGATCATATGACGATTACAAACAGTGGTCATTGCCAGACACTGGATATGTATACGTACAATGGATCGAACTATTTCTATTTTAGCTCCAAAGCAGATCCATCAACGTCTTATTACTGGTCGCTTCAGGTAGCAAGACTTCAATATCAGGCAGGTAAGACGGTGAATTATACCGATCTGCATCGGTTCACTTATATGAACTACGCGAACAAAAAGGGTTCAAAGCAGGGTACGACATATCGAGTGGATGGCGGTGGCAACAGCAATTATACCGTATTCCGGATTCAAACGAGGGAGGGCGGAAAATCCAGCACAGATAAAGTGGTGTGGTCCGTATATGATACGGCTGCACTCAACAGGCTGCTTGACCAGAACAAGCAGGTCCGGATGGACAGCTCTGCTGCCATTAAAGCTGCAGTTTCCAGTTTCACGCAGTCGGGCAGTGGCATTATTAAACCGAATGGTTCTTTTCAGGGCGCGGACTTGCTAGGTAAAACACAAATATTTACTTCCGGCGGGGCTGAAGGAGATACACCTCAGATTGCTAAAATTTCGAGCTCAGGCACGTATCAGACTCTTGTAAAAATAACGAATGTCGGAAAACATGAAATTGAGGGTGTGCAGAACAAGAATGGCAATGTCTACTTTACAATTGTCACAGACCCTGGAAACAAAAAGAACGGGCAGAAAATATACTATGTCCCGGACAGCATATTTTAAGGTGAATCAACCTCTGGCTGGACTCTGAACACTACACTATGAAGTTCTACGAACTCACTGGAAAGAAAAAATGCCGTCGTGCTTGCTCTGTATGTTATAGAGCCAGGCGACGGCTTTTTGATGTTTGCGTGGTGCAGGGATTCTGATGGTCATGACCTTGGTTATCAGGCAGGGCGCCGCGTGTCCGAGCTGCGCTTGGAGGTACGGTGTAAAACGAGCTGCACATGATTTGACCTGCATATAGCGAATATGCTACATTGATAATAACTTATTGTTAATAACAAAATGTTAATAACAGATTGGGGGCATAATCATGTCTCATGGAAATAGAGAGAATAGAGCTGCAAGTGATACAGGGGCTCAGGCTGAACTACATGCAGAACAGCTTGATCGGAGCAAACCTGTGCTGAGCTCTGTGCGGCAGGAGCTGCCGGCTATAAGCGAAGAGGAATTTCTCAGAACATATGATGCAGGAGATTATGAACGTCCTTCAGTCACTGTCGATATGCTGGTATTTACGATTCGCAGTGAAGAACAAGAGAATTATCGTAAGCTTGCGGAACCTGAGCTTGGGTTACTGCTGATTCGCCGGGGAGGTCACCCTTATCTGGGCCAATGGGCATTGCCCGGGGGATTCGTATCCATGCAGGAATCACTGGAGGATGCGGCGCGGCGAGAATTGCAGACGGAGACGGGGCTGGATAACATCTATCTGGAGCAGCTATACACATGGGGAGATGTGGGCCGTGACCCGCGTACACGCGTAATCAGCTGCTCTTACATGGCATTGGTGGACAGCAGTGAGCTGGAGCTTGAAGCCGGCGATGATGCCAGTGAAGCAAGCTGGTTTCGAGTGGAGCAGAGGCTGATTGAGGAGAAGCGGCATATCCACGAGCATGGACGGGTGACGGAGCGCAGACTTCAGCTCATGCTGAGCAACGGAACAGAGCAGCTAACGGCCATAGTGGAGACGAAGGAGCAGGTGCAGGGGCGTGTACGCAGCAGAAGTCTGAGTCTGCTGCAGGCTCAGGGAATTGCTTTTGACCATGCCAAAATCATTCATTATGCGCTGGAGCGGCTGCGCGCCAAGATTGAATATACCGATATTGCGTTTAATCTGATGCCTGAGAAATTCACACTGACCGCGCTGCAGAAGGTGTATGAGATCATTAGCGGCAAAAAACTGCTGGCTGCTGCCTTTCGGCGCAAAATGGCAGATTGGGTAATCGAGACGGGGGAATATGCAAGCAGTGCGGGTCATCGGCCATCCCGCTTGTATCGGTTGAATCCCGAGAGGGAGGTGATATGAGGATGGAAAAGTTTACGTTTTTCTGGCACACAGCATCACCATTCTCCCAGTGGCACCCGGCCCATTTTATCGTGAACGGGCTTCAATACACCAGTGCGGAGCAATATATGATGCATCAGAAAGCGCTGCTCTTTGGCGATCAGAAGATCGCAGAGCAAATCATGAGCACGAATTCGGCATCGGTGCAAAAAAAGCTGGGCCGACAGGTCAAGGGTTTTGACCAGACCGTATGGGAAGCCGAATGCCAGCGCATTGTTTATGAAGGCAATCAGGCAAAATTTACACAGAACGAGGAACTGCTGGCTGCTTTGCTGGCTACTCGTGGTACAACACTTGTGGAAGCAAGCCCGGATGACCGGATATGGGGTGTGGGACTTGCCGAAGATAATCCGCGTATTCGTAATCGCTCGACTTGGCGAGGAACGAACTGGCTCGGAGAGATTCTGACACGTCTGAGAGAAGAGATAGGAGATGCTTGAAATGAGTTATTACGAAAAAAACAATAAACATAACCAATACAATAGTAAGGCTAATGGAGCTAATAGATCTAATGCATCAGCAGACCGCACAGGCGTCAACTCGCGTTCCGGACGCTCGCGTATTGCCCATCAGACGTTGGAGATTCTGGAAGAAGGTACGTACGTGAATGGATATGACCGTGCCGTTCATATCAAGCAAGATATGCAGCAGGCTATTCAGAACTCCGTGCTTTATCGCCCTTCGGAGCTATCTCTTTTGAAGGAAAAGCTGCGCAATGGGGAGGCTGTTAACTCATCAGGGAACCAGCAGGATTCTATCGTATCTCAAGGAAAAATGGCGCGGATCGAAGTAACAGGAGAAACGACACTGGCGGCAGCTGCCCGTCTGACGCTGGAGGAAGGAAGAACGGATGTTGTGTGTCTGAATTTTGCATCGGCCAAAAATCCGGGTGGCGGATTTCTTGGCGGAAGTCAGGCTCAGGAGGAAAGCCTGGCACGTGCAACCGGGCTGTATCCATGTATTGCCCAGATGCACGAGATGTATGAGTATAATCGCAAGCAGCGCTCCTGTCTCTATTCAGATTATATGATCTATTCACCACATGTGCCCGTGATCCGGGATGACAATGATCGATTGCTCGATCAATACTATACCAGTTCATTCATTACGGCACCAGCAGTCAATGCAGGTGTGGTCAAGGAGCGGAAGGAAGCAACGGATGAGCAGATTCATGCGGTGATGAAGCAGCGTATTCGATATATTCTGGAGGTTGCGGCTGCCCAAGGTCATCGAACGATTGTGCTGGGGGCTTTCGGCTGTGGTGTGTTTCGGAATGAGCCTGCGCAGGTGGCAGCTTATTTTGCGGATGTACTGGTTCAGGAGCGATACCGTGATTATTTTGATCGTATCGTCTTTGCCGTATTTGACCGGAGCGCAGGACAACGAACGCTGGAGACGTTCCGCCGAATGCTGGCGTAGACTTTAGGAAACGGAGTGGTGGAGTATAATCCACATCGCAGGAAAGGATTGATATTACATGCAGTTTGATGAACGGCAGCAGGATTTGTTTGAACTGGAGGAGGACTATTCCCTGGCACACTGCATATCGGCTGATGCACGGATGGGCAAGGGGATCGCTGTGCAGTTTCGGGAGAGGTTTGATCTGCAATCCCTTCAGGAGCAGGCCAGGCAGGAGCCGCTTGAGATCGGCAAATGTTATCCGGTTGGACGGACGCTGAATCTGGTTACCAAAGCTAAATTCTCCAACAAACCGACGTATTTGTCATTAACCCAGGCAGTGGAGTCCATGCGGACAGTCTGTGAAGAGCAGGGGATTACCCGGCTGGCTATGCCCCGAATCGGCTGCGGACTGGACCGGTTGAAGTGGGAGAAGGTTAGCATCATTATTCAGAATACATTTGCAGATATGGATATTGAGATCGTTGTGTGTGCGGTGTAATGATTAGGATAAAAAATAAAAAAACCTCAGCCTGGTAAGGGAAACGCAAGGCATAGAGAGCTGTAACACTTTGTTAGTGTTTATCCCTAGGCCTATTGAACAGGAGCATGAGCATCGTGCTCACCGTCTTGTTAACGTGGTTCCCTTGCCAAAGCGAGGTTTTTTTGTTGGTTGCAGCGTGAGGTAAAGCTTGATTTACTTTTTAGAAAACATTTCTTTCGCTTCGTCCATTGCCATCTTGTTGCCGATCGAGGAATAATCAAGCCAAGGCTGCGCCCCGATTGGATATACATGTCCGGCTTTGACAGCCTTCAGGCCTTGCCAGATCGGATTGTTTTGCAGCTCCTTGAACATCGTTTGTGCTTCATCATCCGAGTTTACCACAACAAAAATGGCATCAGCATCATAGTCTGGCAGCACTTCACGTGATACGACCTGATACGGCTTGGCGGTATCCATCTCCTTGATGCCTTTGGCTGGAGTCAACCCGAGGTCGTCGTACAAAATAGGACCCATTGGACGGCGTGTGCTGAATACACGCAGCTCCTTGGCCGTGACACGAATGGCCATCACGGTACCATCCCCGATCTGATTATGAATCAGAGATTTCACTTCCTTCGTTTCCGCTTCGTAATCCTGAATGTATTTCTCGGCCTGCTGCTCGCGGTTCACCAGCTTGCCAATCTCCTTCAGATGATCACGCCAAGTGCCATTGTCGAGGTTGAATACATGCACTGGTGCAATTTTCTCGAATTTGGCGATATCATCACCAGAAAATTCCTCATCCAGATAGATCACATCAGGTTTAAGGGCAAGCAGTGCCTCCATGTCCGGGTCTTTTACAGGGCCGAGCGGTGTTGTATCCTTCAGGAGGTCAGCGACATGGGACAGGAACCCCTTTGCTTCGCCGCCAATAACGGAGCCGACCGGGGTGATGCCCAGGGAAAGTAAATCATTAGTCAGGTGAATCGACATGGATGCAATTCGCGGTTCACCTGAAGCCGTAGTCTTGTCGGCATTGTCAGCCGAGCTGCTCGTATTTGTGTTTTGGTTTGCTGCATCAGAGCCAGACGTGGACGATTTGGCTGCCCCGCAGGCTGCAAGTACAAGCACCAGGCTGATGGTTAGCAAAAGCATTAGATTTTTCTTCAACATATTTGTCATTCTCCTTGAACTTCTATTGGATTCATCTTGTGTAATGTAATTGAATTTGAATAAAGTGTATCGAATGGTTCATCTTCATTATCATTTGGTTCGTACCAGCAGGTATAAAAAATAGGGTGCACCGATCGCGGCTACAACAACACCTGCCGGAATGGCATTTGGTGCAAAGATTGTTCGGCCAACCGTATCGGCCGTCACCAGAATGACCATGCCGATCAGTCCGGCAGCGGGAATCAAATGCCGATGTATCGGCCCGACCAGTCTGCGGGCCAGATGAGGGGCAGCAAGCCCGATAAAACCGATCCCTCCAGCCATGGATACACTCACTGCGGACAAGGCTACAGCACAGAGAAGCAGCAGAATACGCCTTGAGCGGACAGGTGTTCCAATGCTGGTTGCAGCTGCATCACCCAGATGGAAAGCGTCCAGCGTTTTGGAGCGACTCCAGATATAGGCGATACATAGCACTACCCAGGGAAGCAAAGCCTGGACATGAATCCAGTCGCGGCCCCACACACTGCCTGCAAGCCAGCGTGCTGCAAAGGAATACGTGTCCTCATCCAGACGCAGCGACAGATACAAGGTGAGCGCATGGAATCCGGCGGCCACGGCAATACCGACCAGAATAAGCTTGATCGGAGACACCCCGCTATGTCTGTCGTAGGACAGCAGCATGATGATCAAGGCGGCAGCGACACTTCCGGCAAAAGCAAAGATCGGAATCAACAGAGCCACAGAGGTGTCCATGCTGAACGAAAGGCTTACAAACACGATAAGCCCGAATGCAGCTCCAGCATGCAAACCCAAAATCCCCGGATCAGCAAGGGCGTTGCGTGTAATACCTTGCAGAGCAGCACCTGCAATGCCCAATCCAGCCCCGGCAAGCACCGTCACGAGTATTCGCGGCAGGCGGTAATCAAACAGGATGATCTGATCCTGTTCACTTCCCTGTCCCAGAAAAGTCTGAAGTACAGCTACAGGAGACATTCGCACGGTGCCTGTATTCAGGCTGATGATGATGACCAGTATTGCAAGAATGAGCAGCACAGCACTGATGATCAGCGCTTTCTTACCCCGGGAGATTTGATTGAAGGTTTGATTGAACCTGCCGAAAATGCTCGCTGCGGATGCAATTTTCCGTTTCACCACTACAAAGCCCTCCTTTCTTTCCGGGCCAGATAGAGGAAGAACGGTACGCCGACAAAAGCAACCATGATCCCTACTGCCAGCTCTTGAGGCGGATTCACAATACGTGCCCCGAGATCAGCCAGTACCAGCAGGATCGCGCCCAGAAGGGAGGACATCGGTATAATTAGCCGGTAATCTACACCCACCAGTTTGCGGGACATGTGCGGAATAACCAGACCTACAAAGCCAATGGAGCCTACTGCTGATACAGATACCCCTGCGAGCACAACGACAGCAGCGAGGGCAAGCAAGCGGGTCCAGCGCAGATTAAGTCCCAGATTCAGAGCTACCTCTTCACCGAGTGACATCAGCGATACACGCCTTGCGAGAGGCATGGTGAGTAGCAGTGTAACTAGCAGCACGGGAAGAATGAGACTCAGATGGCGCCATTCGATACCTCCAAAACCCCCTGCGTACCAGAAGGCCAGATCCTGGCTCAGGTCAAAATAAATGGCGACGCCTGTGCTTAATGAGCCAAGCATAGCGGCAATAACGGCTCCGGCAACGGTCAGCCTGATGGAGCTCAGCCCTCCGGGTGCAGCCATCCCGAGCAGGAAGATGAGCAGAGTGCCAAGCACCGCCCCAAGGAAGGACAGCAGCATAATCCAGCCATAGGGTAATCCCGGCCAGAAGGCAAAGCTTAGCGCTACGACAAAGGTTGCTCCTGCATTAATCCCGAGTATGCCAGTATCGGCCAGAGGATTGCGAGTAATCCCCTGCATTAGCGCTCCCGCTACAGCAAAGGCTGCTCCGATTACAGCGGCAGCCAGTACACGCGGCAGTCGAAGCTCATGGATGATCTGATGAGATGTCATGGAAGGGTTGTAGTTGAATACGGCTGTCCACACCGTTTCAAGCGTTAACCCTTTGGCTCCCAACGAGATGGCAACAAACATACTGATCAGCAGGACGGCGGCGGCGGACAAAAACATCAGGCCAACGGTGATTGCGGATCGTTTAACAGTAATCGGACGCTGGGGCAGTCCCGGATGTTGGATACGGGTCACTCCTTTATAACAAATAACATCTTTCGTTGTTATTGATTATCATTATCAATTAGTGAATATTATAAAATCTTAATCCAGGCCCGTACATGGCATAAATTAAGATTTGGGAAATGGACATTTTTTAGATTACAAAAGTACAGGCCTGCTCGTCAACATCGAGAGCGCTTCCTCGAGCTGGATGTTAATGGAATATGGAGCGTAGACAACCCAGGCGCTCCAATCGACCAGATGCACCCGCCCGTTGCGCACGGCAGGATGGCTGCTCCATAACGGATCATTCTTTAATTTTTGCAGCAATGTTGCTCGATTATGCATGTTGTCTATCGCAAGCACCAGCACATCGGCTTCGAGACCATGCCACTCCCCGGGTGTAAACGGCATCCAGTTATAGCCGACTCCAGGAGCTTTTCCGTGCAGTTCAGCCTGGATACGCGGGGGAGCAGCGAGCTGCAGCGTACGATAGAACACATGACCGAAGTTGCGATGACTGTACATCCGTGGACCTTTGGCGGTCAATGTGCCTACAGCAACCGTAAGGCTGCCTGCAAGCTCCTTGATTTTTTTGCGTGCACGCTCGGCTTTGCGCTCATGCCCGTCCAGCCAGTCTTTAGCCGCTCGCGTACGATCCACAATGGTAGCAATGCGTTCCAGATGGCCGAAGACGTCCGTTTCGTTCCATGGAATCGTAATGATGGGAGCGACATCACCAATATGCTCCATCGCTTTGGCTGCGGCATTATCCTTGGTCAGAATCAATTCGGGATGCACATCCAGAAAAGCCTGACGACCCTGCTCCCAAGGCTCATAGGCATGAAAAGGCAGTTTGAGCGAATTAGGCATGTGAGGCAAATGGCCTTGAATCTGAGCTGCGCAAGGCGTAATGCCAAGGGTCATCAAGTGGTCCGTATACGGGTAGGAGAGGGACACAATGTTGCGATGGACCTGTTTGGCATATGCAGTCGGCGCATATCCGGCAAAGTTGCGGAAGCGTCTGCTGAAATAAAATTCGTCCCTGTAACCGACCTCGCGCGCGATATCACGAATGCGAAGATCGGAGGTGAGCAGCATCTCCTTGGCCCGGTTCATCCGCAGATGTGTGATGTACTCGATCGGATTTTTCTGCATTCGGCTTTTGAACAGTTGCGAATAGTAGGACGGATGCATTCCGGCCAGTTCAGCCAGTGTATCCAGCTTGATCTCATGCATGTAATGCTGCTGCATGTATCGAAGGGTTGTTTTTAGCCACGCCTCGGGATTGTTTCGATTCTCTTCAGCGGCAGCGGACTTGTTATCTTCAGGCCAGAGCATATGGAGCAGGTCGGTTAGCAGCAGTTGTGCTTTGATATCACGGGATGCGGCTTCATGATCGGATTGTGCGAGTTCAGTTATTTGTGCCGTAATACGTTGAATGCCGTAAAAAGGTCCTTGAATCAATCCGGTAACAGGTGAATGCAGTTCACGTTCATAGATGCGTCTCGCTTCTGTTTTCTCAATTGCCCGGAACAGATCGTACTCAATAATGTACACCTCAGTTTCGTGATCGGCTTCAGATACAAGTTCAAGGCTTGTCCCAGGTGTGAACAGGCAGGCCGCTTTACGCATGATACGAGACAGCTCGCCGTTAGCATTCAAGGTGCCAGTGAAGCGGTGCATATATATAAAAGTGTGATGTGTGAGTGCAGCTTTATGCCACTGAAATGGCTGGTGAGTGTTGATATGCTTCGCTTGACGCAGCTCAAGCAAGGCATGCTTCAGAAAATGCTCAAGCTCTTTATGTAAGCCCAAGCTCGAAGAGGCAGACTTGCCCTGTTCTGTGAAAGCTATTGTCTTCGTATCTTTAGTTGACAAAGGTATGGTCTTAGGACTGTTAGTGCGGGCAGTTCTAGAAGAGTTTGAAGTGCTGATAGAACTGGTATTGTTTGCATATTCAGTAGTGCCACAATCTAGCGTTAGAGCAGACTCGGCATCAGGGGTGGAGCGTTTATTATTATCGCCGCATGGGCGTTCAGGCAGCTCGTTGTCTGAAGGTATGCGGTTATGGTCGATATTCCTTTTGCTGATCATGGCGTACCTTCCTTTCAGAGAATGAATCCTTTTTGTATTTTCGCGTTCCTATATGTATTCTCAGCTTGTTTCTAACCCATCTTAGCAAATCTGCTGCGCAAAATGAAATGTAACTCGCGCGAGCATCATTTTCTGACGGGAGTGCTTCTTTTTGGTAAAATAAGAGAGATACGATGTTGGACTGGATGAAATGTTCTGAAGTGATGGATCGGCAGCAGCAAATTTCTTTGAGGAGGGTGTATTTATGGAGAAACGGGACAAAGTGCGGTGGGGCATTATGGGGACGGGGTGGATTGCATCCCAGTTTGCCAAAGATCTGGAGCATGCCGGAAACGCAATAAAGGCAGCGGTCGGTTCACGGACGGCAGGTAGCGCCGAGAAGTTTGCAGCCGAGTATGGTTTTGAACACGCTTACGCTTCATATGATGAATTGCTGCGAGATCCTGAGATCGATATCATCTACGTGGCAACCCCGCACCCGGTACATAAGGAAAATGTGATGGCTTGTCTGGAAGCAGGCAAAGCAGTGCTCTGTGAGAAACCGTTTACGATGAATTCTCGTCAGCTGGAGCAGCTGGTGGAAACGGCGAGGGAGCGAAAGCTTTTTCTGATGGAGGGGATGTGGACCCGCTTCCTGCCCCCGATTGCTCAAGCACGTGCATGGATTGCGGAAGGACGAATCGGACAAGTGCGGATGGTACAGGCAGACTTTGGCTTTCGTATCGGCTGGGAGCCGGAAGGACGTCTGCTTAACCCTGATCTGGGCGGCGGCGCGCTGCTGGATGCGGGGGTGTACCCGATTTCCTTTGCATCGATGATCTTTGGTGAACAGCCGCAGCATGTATGGAGCACTGCGCATATCGGGGAGACCGGTGTAGATGAACAGTTCTCTGTATTATTGTCCTACTCCGAAGGGCGTTCTGCTTCGCTCAATGGTGCCATTCGCTTGAATCTGAACAATGAGGCTGTTATTTATGGAACGGAAGGCCGAATTCGGCTACCTTTTTTCTTGGCAGGCAAGGAAGCATATTTACATCTGAACGGTCAGGATGAGCCTGAGAAATACGTGGATGATCGGACTTGCATCGGATATGCATTTGAGGCAGAAGAGGCTGGACGCTGTATTCTGCAAGGCCGCACGGAGAGCCATACTATGAAGCTTGATGAATCACTCGAAATTATGAAGCTGATGGACACCGTCCGCCGCCAATGGGGATTACGTTACAAATCAGAGTAAGCAGCGAAGAATTTCCAGCATGGTGAGGGCGTGTCTTGAAACCTGCTGGAGTGCATCTTTAGCTGAAACCTGCCGAAGTTCATCCTTAGCTGAAACCCGCTGAAGTGCAATCTTTAGCCGTTTTTTGCTCCTTGCTGCGTGCTTTCCTTTGGCGTGTCCTCGGTGCGCCTGTGACAAACTTCCTGACTTGAAACGAAGATTCGGTAAAAATCTGCTTCCTTCAGCGTTTTCAAACAATCCTGGATGAAATTCAGGAATGATGGCGAGGAATTGCAGCTCCCAGCACACGGCGCCCTGCCTCATGACAAGGTGGTGGTATAAGGGGCGCTGGGCATTGAGTTTTGCTGTTGTTATTTTACATCAGGAGGGAGTAGGGTGAATGTTAAAGTTTCTGATCTCCGGGTTTGAGCCGTTTGGCGGGGATACTGTGAATCCAACGGCAGCATTGATGCAGGCTTTGGAACATGAAGCAGTGGAGGGAGCTGTATTCAAAACCGTGCTGCTGCCTGTGCATTTTGATGAATGTGCAGATTTGCTGATTGCAGAGATGAAGGCTTTTCAGCCGGATGTCGTTATTGCATGTGGACTGGCGAAAGGCAGAACAGCGATAACACCAGAACGCATTGCAATTAATGTAAAAGATATTCCGTCCGGCTCTTATGCGGATAATCAGGGTCGGCGTCCTGTGGACGAGCCGATTGCGGCGGGAAGTCCTGATGGATTATTTTCCACTCTGCCGATCCGGGCAATGGTCAATGATATGGTGGCTGCAGGCATCCCCGCCGCTGTCTCGAATACCGCAGGTACGTATATATGCAATAACACGATGTATCGGGTGCTGGACTACATTCGCATAGAGCAGCTTCCTGTGCAGGCAGGCTTTGTACACTTCCCGGCTTCAACTGAAATTGCTGCTATGGCGCCGTCCGTACCGTCTTTGCCGCTTTCCATGATGCTTGACGCACTACACTCTATGATTCGAACCGTAATATCTGAATCGAAGAAAATTGAAGGATGAGGAAAGTGAAGTGAAGTGATGTAAAGGAAAGGAATGGAGGAGAATAGAATGTAAGTTAATTGAATGGAAGAGGAGAGACGAGAAGGGTATAGAAAAGAAGAGAAGAGAAGATACCGGAAAAGAGATAAGTGAATGTAAAGTAATACAAAGAGTACTGCAAAGAGCAGTACAAAGAGCAGTACAAAGAGCAGTACAAAGAGCAGTACAAAGGGCAATACAAGGAGCAATACAAAGAGTAATAATAGGGAGAGGAAGGAGAATGCGGCAGAAGAAAATGAACAAAGGATAGCTCACTCGTAGAAGTATTGACCTCATAACCATAAACAAAGTGGCAGTCCTGTTGACGTAAAGCCGAAGAAAAGGACTGCCCTTTGATACGCAACGGATAAATATATTGTGATGCACAATAAGCGGTGGTGCAACTACAGTATATAGTGGTGACAATTAGCAGTGCGGATCAATATGCAGCACACAGTGGTGCAAATAAGCAGTGCTAATCCATATGCAGCACACAGTGCTGACAATAAGCAGTGCCAATCCATATGCAGCACACAGTGGCGCAATAAGCAGTGCCAATCCATATGCAGCATACAATGGTGCAATATGCAGTGCGAATCAATATACAGTAAACAATGGTGCAATATGCGGTGCCAAGCAATAAATAGCACACAATGGTGCAATATGCAGCATATATAGTAAGCTAACCAAGCACTGAATAGCTGAATAGCGTCTCGAGTCCAGGCTGAGAAATTCTAACGATTCGTAGGAACGCTATTTCAGTAATTTAGACCAGATCGAGGTCGAAAAGAGTGATTTTCAGGCAAATAAGGTTGCTGGGAATCGTTAGATTTGGCAGACCACGAAAAATGGACAAATAAGGTCTGTCAGGATCGTTAGCGGTTGACACACACTTAATTGGCGTTGGCCCAGATGATGAACTCCGAAAATTCCACGAAATATACTTAAGTGATTGAACACATTAGCTCTGCGAAGGATGCAGCTCTTTACTCTTTACTTTACCAGCACTTTACATAGTAACTCTCTCCCCGCTCAGCTCAGCAACTAAATTCGTAACAGGTTCAGATCGAACTCGGGAACCAGCTTTTCTTTCATGGCTCGTCCAAGCAGAGCGGTGATTGCAGCGTATCCATCCTCGCCCAGATTTGCGCTGAATTCATTGACATACAGGTCGATATGCTGAGCAGCTACAGCCGGGTCCATTTCTTGTGCATGTTCCATGACATAAGGTCTTGATTCTTCAGGATGTGCCCAAGCGTACTCGACCGATGCACGTGCCCAGCCAGCCAGAGCTTGAGCATCCAGATCACGGCGAGCAATAATAGCACCAAGTGGAATTGGCAGACCCGTATCACTCTCCCACCAGTTGCCGAGGTCGGTCATTAGTTTGAGATCGTAATTTTGATACGTAAAACGTGCTTCGTGGATAACCAGTCCGGCATCAATCTGACCGTCGCGGACGGCAGGCATGATTTTATCAAAAGGCATGACCACAATTTCACCTACACCGCCGGGTACATTTTGTGCGGCCCATAGACGGAATAAGAGATAGGCTGTAGAACGCTCGCTTGGTACAGCAACCCGGCGTCCAGACAGATATGCAGGATCGGTAGTGCCATTAGCTGTTAGAACGAGAGGGCCACAGCCTCTGCCGAGTGCACCTCCAGCGGGTAATAAAGCGTAATTCTCCAGAACATAGGGGAGTGCCGCATAGGAAATTTTCATAATTTCTGGAATATCCGGTCCGAGTGGGCTGGCGGCCAGGCCATTTGTTATATCGATATCCGCATAGCGAACCTCAAGCTCAGGTGTACCTGGAATCAATCCATGCACCCAGGCGTGAAAGATAAAAGTATCGTTAGGACAAGGGGAAAAAGCAATATTCATGATGTGATAACCTCCCGTAAAATAGAACTTGCTGCCTGGAGCGCATCGAGGGCATCCTTGATGCGCCAAGCGTCGCGGTCGCGTGGACCGACCGCGTTAGATATGCCGCGCAGTTCGAGCACCGGCAGGCCGAACTGCTGCGCGGCTGTTGTTACGCCGAAGCCCTCCATGCCTTCGGCGGCAGCATCCGGCACGCGGCGCAGCAGCTCCGCGGCCGTCTCCGCAGTTCCGGTCGCCGTGGACACGGTGACCGCAGTGCCTCCGCTGACAGCGAGCCCTGCCCGCTGCAGCTCATGGCGAAGGCGCGCGGCAAGCTCCGCGTCCGCCGCCACACGGGACGAGCCGAATCCGAGCTCGTCCACAGAGAGGAAGCCGTCTGGCGTCTGCGAGCCCAGATCGGCTGCAACCATAGCGTCGGCTACCACAAGGGAGCCGACGGGCGCACGGCCGGGGAACCCGCCGCCGATGCCGGCACTAATCACCAGCCTGTAGGTTGGTGACCCGTTGCCGGTCCCGCGTGCGGGCCCCGGCCAGGATGCGGCAGATGCCTGTGCCGCATCCGATTCCTCTGGCGCAGCGGGGCCCTGCGCCAGTTTATGTGCACTTGCCGCTGCTGAAGCAAAAGCCAGGGCAGCGGCAGTTCCGGCAGCGGCCGAGGCAGGGCCAACGCCCGCCGCAATCACATCAAAGTGATCTGCGGCATGGTCGCCCAGCCCCCGAAGAATCGCATCCTTTTCCGCATCAACTGCAGTCACAATCAGTATACGTGAAGAGCTGCCTGATACGTTCGCAGAAGCTCCCTTGCTTTTTTCCGCCTCTACGTATGTGTCAAAGCTGATATTTGTACCAGCTTCGGCATTTGTACCTGCAACTGAATCTGTGTTTATCAACATTTCAGCATGTGTATCTTTAGCCGTACCTGTGTCTGTACCTATGTCTGTATCTGTATCTATGTCTGTATCTGTATCTATGCCTGTATCAATGTCAGTATCAGTAGTAGCAATTGTGCCCTTAACAATATTTATTGAGACATCCATGTTAACGTTACTCTCTGGGGATTTGCCGCCCTCAACCGAGGGAGTAACACTGTTGTTATTACGTTCAACAGGCTGCTGTTCAGTCATATTCGAAATGCTCCTTACCAAGACGTTATTATTTATCAGCTATAAGCTGTATGATTCGTACATTCTGAAGATTATAAGAGGCTGTGTCCATTGGAAAAGAACAAATTTAGTCTTTTTGTCTTTCAAAGAGTGGACAATGTTTTCAAAAAGCTACTATACCCCTGCAAGTCATTCGAATTCTATATATAGATATAAAATAAATTTAATAAACCAATTAATCTATATGTAGATTAGAGGTTGTGGTGTGTTGTTTATAAAATAGTGTCCACCTTTTGCTAAACAAAATACAAAAATGTGCGCGGGTGGTGGACGGATTCGAGACGTTCTGAGGCGCGGTTCAAATCTACTTTGAAATCTACTCTCAGATCAACTCTTGGACTAGACAATCCAATAATCGTTCAAAATTGGATCAAACCTAGCGCAATTCATCTTAACTCAATTCACCTTAACACGATCCACCTTAACCTAACCAAACTAACTCCTTTCATCATAACGAAGGGGTAAGAGAAGGACAAGTGACAGACCACTCACAACATAAGATTACATTAGTCGCCAAACCATACATTCGCTGAAAAAGCTGACATCAGTCATATGAACTAGCCTAAATGTAATGCAACTTTTTTTGTTGTCCATACTTCCACATGATCTAAGCCAATCATTCCTTGCTTCAACGTTTCATTTCTCTTACATCAGTTACTTCAACAACGTATAACAAACGATATACAAATTATATCACGCATTACAGAGTACACTCGTCAGCACCAAGCATTGTACGTAACTTTATGTTAATTATATCATATTGATTACCTGTGCATACTTTTCCTCAACCAAAAATTGAATCCATCTAACATATTGACAATCTGTATTAACTGTATTATTAATAGTAGTACGGTTAGTACGGTGGTTCAATGCAGACCGAAGAACGTAAACAGATGAACCTCACCGAAGGTGGTATTCGTGATGGATAGCACACAGGCAGCAGGTGAACCTCACCGAAGGTGGTATTCGTGATGGATAGCACACATGCAGCAGATGAACCTCACCAAAGGGGGTATTCGTGATGGATAACACGCAGGCAGCAGGTGAACCTCACCGAAGGTGGTATTCGTGATGGATAGCACACATGCAGCAGGTGAACTTCACTCAAGGTGATTTTCCTGATAAAAGCACCTCAGCACCTAAGTAAATCATGAATTTCACCTACGATCTCACTGGCCGTAATAGGCGCAACAGCAGTAATAACAGCACAGTAATTATCAACATTTTATGAGAGGAGGTGCCGGATGTTCGAATTGGATGTACGCAGCCGTAAGGCGATCTATGAGCAGCTGGTGGACAAAATCAAGGAAATGATCGTATACGGTGTCCTGAAACCCGATGAGCAGCTTCCATCCGTCCGAGCTTTGTCAACACAGCTCACCGTGAATCCGAATACGATTCAGAAGGCATACCGTGAATTGGAACGTGAGGGTTATATTTATTCGATACCGGGTAAAGGGAGCTTCGTATCATCATCTGTGGAACATCCGAATGAAGCGATGAAAGATGAGATCAGAGAGTCTATGGTGAAACTTATCGCTGAAGCTTCGTATTCCGGTTTAACCAAAGCGGAACTGACTCTTTTATTTGAAGAAGCGATGGTCCGTATAGAGAGGGAGGTGTCTCATGATTGAGCTCAATCAAGTCATCAAAGCTTTTGAACAGGAAAAGGCCGTCGATGGTGTAAGTATGCACATACATAAAGGTTCGATTTACGGCTTGCTTGGTTCCAACGGAGCAGGTAAAACATCGCTGCTCAAAATCATCGCCGGCATATACCGTCAGGACCGCGGCACGGTACACATTGACGGGGCTGAAATTTACGAAAATCTGGACCTGAAGGGTCGCACGATTTTCATGGCCGATGCACCCACCTTTTTCCCGCAATCGACGATTACCCATATGGCTGCATTTTACCGTTCTGTCTACCCGCGGTGGAGCGATGAGCGTTTCGAGCAGCTGGCTTCTGTCTTCAAACTGGATGTAAAACGCAAGCTTCATCGTATGTCGAAGGGCATGCGCCGTCAGGCTGCGGTATGGCTGGGACTCAGCTGTATGCCTGAGGTACTGCTCATGGATGAACCGATTGATGGTCTCGACCCTGTCATGCGCCAGCAGATCAAAAACCTGCTCTTTCAGGAAGCGGCCGAGCGCCAGGTTACAATCATCATCTCCTCCCACAATTTGCGGGAGATTGAAGACCTCTGCGATCATGTTGCGATCATGCATAAGGGCAAGATTATCGTTCAGAAAGATCTTGATGACCTCAAGGCCGATACACATAAAATTCAGATTGCTTTTCGCCACCCGGATCATGCCCGGTTGCTGAAAGAACAAGTCCACATTTTGCATGAAGAAAAAAGAGGAAGTGTTTCCTTGTACATTGTTAAAGGTCATCGTGAAGATGTTACCGCCCAATTCCGATTGCATGATCCGTATCTGCTGGATGTACTGCCGCTGACGCTGGAGGAAATTTTTATCTATGAAATGGAGGGTGCAGGGTATGATATTCAACCGATTGAACTTTAACCGCGGCATCCTGTACCAAAATTTCAGGCAGCACGGATGGATTGGTCTTATTTATCTGCTTCTCTTATTATTATCTCTCCCGCTGACCATCGGAACAGCATATCGGGAAAATGCAGTGAAAATCGACAGCTTGTTCATGGTAAGAGGAGAATTACTTTGGTTTTTTGCGATAAGTGTACCGGTAGTGATGGGATTGTTTCTGTTTCGTTATATCCAAGCTGGTGGACCTTCCGATCTGTATCACAGTCTGCCACTGAAGCGTAAACATCTGCTTACAATGAACCTGCTGACCGGATTTGTGATGATTCTGGTTCCAATCTGGATTACGGCTGGAGTTACCGGCTGGGTGTCTGCTGTCTTGAAGGAGCCTGCCTATATTTTTGATGGCACATCGGTCTGGATGTGGGGCGTGACCATGAGCATTGTCTCTTTGTTCATGTTTACGCTGACGGTTGCGGTAGGCATGTGTATCGGACAGTCCATTTTGCAAGGACTTACCGTGTATGCCATCTGTTTGATTCCGTTGCTCTTCTGGGAAGTTTTTGTATTGCACTTGCAACGTTATTTGTTAGGATTTCCAGATAGCGCGCTTCGATTTGACAGTGGAAAAATATCTCCGATCGCTCGCATCAGCATCTTGAATAACACGCCTCCAGGCTGGAATGAGCTCGGAATCTACGCTGCGCTGACTGTAATCCTGATTGTTCTGACGTACATATTCTATCGTAAACGTCATGTGGAGTCGGCAACACAGGCGATAACGTTCCGCATCGTGAAGCCGATCTTCCGTTTTGGATTCATGTTTACGGTGGTGTTGGTCAGTGGAGCCTATTTTACGATGATTGAACCCCCTGGTTCCAAAATGTGGGGTGTCGCTGGCTACATGATCGGGGGTATTGCAGGATACCTGGGAGCCGAGATGATTATACGCAAAAGCTGGCTTATCTGGAACAGCACCTTGCTGCCAAGGTTTGCTGTATACGGTATAGCCGCCGCACTGATTCTGTACGTGCCTGTCGCAGACTGGAACGGTTATGCATCAAACGTGCCAACGAGTGATCGTGTGGAGAAGGTACGAATTGGCGGAGACCATTACATTTATGTGGATAACCAAAGTATAAAGATGGACGACGATCAATTTTATTCCGCAAATGCGGGATATATTGACGCTGTAGTTACACTACATCAGAAAATTGTGGCTTCGGACCTGTCTTTGCGACAAATGGGGATGAACCGGACTATACGTGATGAAGAAGAAGTCAGAATTGATTATCAGTTGAAAAATGGTAAAACATTATCGCGGCTATATTACATTCCAACGTCCGATTTTCAGCAGGAGCTGATGGGCATGAAAAACTGGGATGATTACAAAACGACCAGGTACGAAACATATGTACTGGACGGTGATGTTCGGCACATTGGAATTCGCTCAGGTTACAACGGGGATCGGACAGCGTTTATCACAAATCCACAGTTGGTTCGCGAATTCAAGGCTTTGTTGAAATCGGAAATTCTGAATCAATCGTACGACGATCAGCTGTCACCATGGGAGACATTTGCGTCCGTTGAAATTTACATGAATTACCCGGATGCATCCTCTTCCAAGCTGATGTTGGATCGTGCCAATCGCAGCGCAACGTATGAGATTAAACCGAGCTATAGTCGGTTGATCGAGTGGCTGAAAGAAAACAAGCTGTATGATCAGCTGCGGGTGTCTGCAGACGAGGTAGCCTCTGCCCAGTTCATCAAACAGGAGATCAACAGTCCAGGCAACGTCAAGCTGGTTTATGCTGATTCGCAGTTTATAGACACTAATCCCCAAGGCGACCAAATGATCGTGACCAAAAACAAAAAAATTATTAGCGAGCTGCTCCAGCGCCGAAGATCCGGTTTTTACACAGATAATGACACGATCTATCAGATCAAACTCAATTTTATCAGAGGTCAGAATGCGTATATGATATTGAAAGAGGATGACCTGACCGAAGAGATGAGAGCCATTTTGCTGGACAAATAATGCTGTATTCGTGATGTGAGAATTTAGCTTGACCAGATGCCTTGTATGGAATATATTAGAAAAAGAAAAGATTCAAGCGATTTGTTATTTCACTGAATCTCATATGGAACGTCTTGATGGGGAAGCACCCGTAAGAGCAGGCACAAGCCTGACTTACGGGTGTTTTTTGTCGTGTCGGGAATTGTTCAGTGGTCATAGCAACGCAGGTTTAATCACTATTTTTGATGTGATGAAGGGGGAAAAAAGATGAATAAACAACGACGTGTATCCGGAACAGACAAACGATTACATGCATTCGGAACACCGAATCAACTAGGCCTGTTTAAGTGGGTAATCTTATTTATGTTTATGTTCGGGGTGGGAATGACCTGGGATGCAGCAACCGTGTATGGGGAGGGGCTGGAACTGAATGTCAATGCACAGAAAGCCTGGGATACCGTATTAAACAAGGCTGATGCATCGACCAAGCGCTCCCTGCTGCGAGCATATGAAAGCACAGGGGAATGGAAGACGCAGGAAGGGCTATGGCAGCAGAAAATCAAGCAGCTTCACAAAGCGAATGCGGATGAACTTGTGAAGCTTCGAAAGGCAATACGCGAGACGGATGCAGCCAAGCTGACGGCTCTCCAAAAGTCGCTTGAGGACACACAAGCACGTTATGAGCCTTTATTTAACCTCTATCGTTCCCTGAACCAACAATTGTCTGCTGCCAAGGCTGTCCAGAATAAGGAATGGAGAGCAGCCCTTCAGGCTCAGGCCGAGACGCTGAAGCCGTTGGTGAAGCTGGCAAGGGAGGATATTCGAACGAGGAAGGCAAACCTTGCTGAAGCTCGAAAGCAGAAGAATGCTGAAATCAAGCGTCTGAGAACCGTGTTAAATGCAGCAACTGCTGTAAAAAAGCAGATACAAACAGCCCAAAAGAAAGTCAGCTTGGCCAGAGAACGCTATTCTAACGCATTGCGCAGCTTCAAGCAAACATTAAAAAAGGTTGATCCTGCACGTACATTGACTGCTCTGCATTCACTCGCAGCTGCGGCTGAGAAATGGGCGAGCGCGAGACAAACCATCTATACATTAGAGCAGAAGATATCCGAAATCTACGATAAGGTAGGTCAGGAGGTTAGCAATCGTCCCAAGTAACCAATATAAAGAAGGTGCCCTGTAGTCCGCCATGATTCAGCATGGCGAGACTCCTGGAGCACCCTTAAGCTTACTTGTTAAACAGTATAGATAATCTGCGCATCGCTTCTTCAACCGTAGCACGTGAGCAAGCAACGTTAATACGCATAAACCCGGTACTTTCTGCTCCGAATACAGCGCCATCGTTGAAGGCGAGCTTGGCCTCATGCAGCAGTTTGCGGGTTAATTCCGCATGAGTCATGCCTAATCCGCGGAAATCGACCCATAACAAGTAGGTTGCTTCTGGCAGAAGCACGTTGATGCCAGGTATATGCTCTGTAATATACTGCTGCACATACTCCATATTACCTCGAATGTAAGTGAGACACTGGTCAAGCCATTCCTCGCCTCCATCGTATGCAGCCATGGTAGCAGTAGCCCCGAATGTGCTGATGCTGGACAGGCCCATCGTCCGTACACCCAGAGCGAAGCGTTCACGCAAATCAGCGTTTGCAATAATGATGTTGGATGTACACAAACCAGGAATGTTAAACGTTTTGCTCGGTGCTGTGCAGATGATGCTGTGGTTTTCAATCTCCTCCGAGATCAGACTAAGCGGTGTATGAGCACCGCGCTCATATATAAGATCGGCATGAATCTCATCTGATACGATGAGTACATTATATTTCAGACACAGCGAAGCGAGTCCTTCCAGCTCCTCCCGGGTCCACACCCGACCAACCGGGTTGTGAGGGCTGCAGAGAATCAGCATTTTGACCTTGCCGGTCTGGAAGCTTGCTTCCAGCTGTTCCAGATCCATCGTATAATGTCCTTGCTTTTCAAGCAATGGATTGGTGAGCAGTTCCCGGCCTTGACCTCTCACTACATCATAAAAAGGAGGATACACCGGAGTCTGAATAACTACGGCATCACCTGGTGAAGTGAATTGCTGTACGGCTATGCTGAGTGCGGGTACGATGCCTGGTGTAAATACAATCCAGTCTGATTGAATTGTCCAGTTATGGCGGCGCTCCATCCAGTTGATAACGGCCGCTTGATAAGCATCTGTCTGCAGAGTGTAACCAAAAATACCGTGTCCCACCCGTGTCTGCAAAGCTTCGATAACAGAAGGCGGAGCGGCAAAATCCATATCGGCAACCCACATCGGGAGTGCATCTGTCACACCAAAGAAGTGCTCCAGCCCGTCCCACTTTTCGGAAGCGGTGGATAAGCGGGTAATAGGTGTATTGAATGTGCTCTGGTTTATCATAACTAGAAGTCCTCCTTGAGTTGTGGTTGCATTGTGTTTGCGTTTCTAGAAAATATCTAAAACATCATCCTATATATCATCGGATACATCTTCTATTTTCGCAACTTCCAAACCATTTTTATGTGCCCCAGGTCCTGATTTGGCGAGATAACGTTTACACTGTTTAATCCAGTGCTTATGATAGGGCTAATGTGAAATGCAAGCAAGTTATGCATTCAGCATTTATGGATGAAGTACACTGTTAAGTGAATTATTTGAATGCTAAATATGGATTCATGCAATTACAGGGATGAATAGTATCCTTGAATTAAGACTTGGAGGCGATCTGAATATGAAGAACAAAAAGTGGTTGATTGGAGCCAGTGTATTTGGCATGGTGCTGACAGGATCAGCGGGTGTGTACGCAGGAAGCAAGCTGGAAACAATCAAGGCTTACCTGAACCATGGGCTTGCAATTGAAGTCAACGGACAAGCCTTTACACCGACAGGTGATCAGGGTAAGAAGCTTGCACCGATTACATACCAAGGCAGTACCTATCTTCCGGTTCGTTCTATTGCCGAGGCGTTGAAGACCGACGTGAAGTATGATGCCAAAGCGAATAAGGTGAGCATCGGTTCTTCCGGTTCTTCAGGCGGCTCGTCATCAGCGGGTGGTGGTGAATCAACTTCTCCTTCGACAAGCACAAACACACAAGTGTCAGGAGTGAAGTCCAAATATCTGCCAGCGGATTTCCCACTGCCAAAGGATGCCAAAGCAACCAGTCTGATTGAGAACATCATGGACGGCAACAAGAAGGTGTCTCTCACCTACACGACCAAAGAAAGTCTGACAACGATCGGCACAGACTACAAAAACTATTATCAGACCAAAAATCTGACCCAGAAGAGTGAGGATATCCAGGCTGACGAATTCAGTTTTATCGGCCGTGAGGAAGGTAAATATGCTGTTTCCATTACAGGCAATGTGTCTTCGGAAAATAAGGATTTGAATGAAATTACGGTGATCTGGGGAGAGGAATAGTCTCGATACGGATTGCCTTAACCAGTAACCAGTTGATGAAATAGAAAAAGCCGTTTGCCTGTGAGCATGAGCGATTACAGGTAAACGGCTTTTCGTATGATCAGGTTAACCCGTCATAATTGGCTAACCCTACAGGTATTCATTAAACCAGCCCACGATATGCTCTAACCGTCGAACTCTCAGATACGGATGGCCGCCGCGAGATAGCTCATGGTTAGCTCCCGGGAAACGAACGAGCCGTGTCGTCTGCTTGCGTCGTTTCAAGGCAACATATAACTGCTCGGCCTGCTCGATCGGGCAGCGAAGATCCTGTTCTCCATGGAGAATGAGCAGTGGTGTCTGCACGTTGCCGACATATGCGAGCGGCGAATGCTTCCAGAGCTTTTCGGTATCGTCCCACGCATTACCGCCAATCTGATCCTCCGTGAAGAAATACCCGATATCACTGACACCGTAGAACGACAGCCAGTTGCAGATGGAACGTTGAGTGACAGCCGCTTTGAAACGATGGGTATGTCCCACGATCCAGTTGGTCATAAAGCCGCCGTAGCTGCCACCGGTGACACCAAGTCTGGCTGGATCGATAAACGAATATCGGGATACAGCGTAATCTACACTTTCCATCAGGTCGCGGTAATCGCCGCCGCCATAATCTCCGCGACATGCATTCACAAATTGCTGTCCGTACCCCAACCCTCCGCGTGGATTGATATATACAACAGCATAACCTTGTGCGACCAGCAGCTGGAATTCATGCATAAATGTGAAGCCGTACATCATATGTGGTCCGCCATGAATCTCAAGAATGGTCGGGACCTTGACCCCGTCCACCACACCATGAGGTTTCATAATCCATCCTTGCACACGCTGCCCATCCGTGGTATCGAACCAGAAGGTTTCCGGTGTACACAGCCAGATGTCCTGCCCAAGCTGCGGATTACTCAAGGTAAGACGGACCGCCTTGCTTTCAGGATCATTCGGGCTTTTATACAAATACAGATCGCCAGGATGCTGTGTATCGGCTGCAGCGGCTACAATCTGTCCCTGTTCCAGTTCGGCAAACTGGTAGACCTCACACTCATCAGGTGACAGATACTCGGCATGGCCTCCATCTAATGGAAACCTGGCAATGCGTACACTGCCATGGATACTGGCCAGACAGAGAATAGATGAGCCGTCTCGTGAATACACCGGACCAGTAGGCACGAGATGGGAGCGCATGTCACCCACCAGGCTGTGGCTCAACTGCACGTCCCAATGTGAACTTAAACATGCAGGCTCTCCACCTGAGATAGGCAGTGTGTACAGCTTCGCAAGGGTAGCGTTTCCATAAGTGCGATCGCTGGCAAGAAGGGCCAGTGATTGTGCATCAGGTGCAAAACATAGCCGATAGAATGTATACCCTTCAGGGGTTAATTGTTGTATGTCTGATCCGTCGGGTCTGGAAGTATACACATGATTGGTCAAAGAAAAATCACTGTGATGCTCGTCTTCCGCGGGAATATGAGTAATCCATGCAATGCGTGTACCATCCGGTGACCAGGCATAATCTCCAATATCATAGTGACCGGATGTTACAGGAATAGCCTCTGCCCTTACGGGGGCGATCACAAAAAGATGAGCCCGTCTGCCATTCCATAACCCACTCTCATCCGATTTCATGCGAATACGGTCAACGATTATTTCTTGAGGAAGCAGCTTCTCCGCACTGTCGTCCTCTCGGGAATCTGTTGCGCTGATCTGCTGCTTGAGGGAGATGTCCACGGAAGACTTAACAAGCAGACTGCTGCCATCTGGCGACCATAGAAAAGAATTCACCCCATGCTGCAGCTCACTGATCTGCTGAGCCTCTCCGCCATCCGCAGCGATTAGCCATACCTGAGCTTGCCCTTCAGACTTGCGTATAAAAGCAAGCTGTGATCCATCCGGTGACCAGGCCGGGGAATGATCCTGTTCTCCGAATGTGAAGGGCTTGTCTTTCTGACTGCCGAGGTCAAGCATCCGCAAGTGAGAACGATAACCGTCGTGTCGGTCATTGGTTTGCCGGCTAACATAGACCAGCTTCCCACCCTGTGGAGACGGAACCGGATCGTTGACCCATGTAATCTGATACAGATCTTCGGATGTAATGGCGCGTTTTCCGTTCATCATATGTCCTCCTGCTCTTCTTGAAAGATTGGATAATTTCCTAAGCTTTCCATTTATATTAACGGAAAGAAAGGTAGAGGACAACAACGATGCTTCTGCTAAACGGAGGAAGGATAATATTTTTTCTTCATGCACAAAAAAATGGAAAGGAAATGTTTAAGAGCAGCTCGAATGGTTTAATGTACAATGCAATTCCTGTTTTGATCTGCGTATTTATTCAGTCGCAAGAGGGGGGATGTCACGCTTGAATACACCTTATGAACAGCATGTGGAATATCCGAGCAGGAAACGGATGGCTTGGCTTACGGCAGGAGCAGCACTTTTTGTGTGCGCAGGTTTTTTTCTGATATTTGACCAATCTTTTAAGCCGGGTGCTTCAATCATTTCTAGTGTGATTGGCTTCGCAGCCATTCTTTTTTTTGGAATATGCTTCTGTTACAGTCTGATCAGGATGATCCGGAAGGAACCCTCCTTTGTCATTCATGAGCAGGGGTTTATTGATTCTTCCTCCTATACTTCGGGCGGAGAAGTCGCCTGGAAGGATATTGAACATATATTTATGTATGAGTTGATGGGGCAAGAGATGATCGGTGTGAAGTTGCGAGACGAAAAAGCATTTCTGAAGCGCCAGAACGGGATGAAGCGCAAGCTGATAACGGTTAACAGCAATATGGTCGATGCAACGATCAGCATAGCTCAGAGCAGTATTAGTCTTCCGTTGGATCAGCTTTATCTTATGATGATGAGTCATTGGCGGCATGGCAGGGACAGCAGGGGATAATTTAAAAGATCGAAACGAAGCAGGTCTTGTGGATCTGCTTTTTTGCGTTGTATTGGAATCATGTAGAGGAGATGTTAGAGATTAATAAATATATGCGTCCTGTTCCAATTTGAATACGTAAATAAAGGTATAACTGATGTCGACGAAGGCTTGGCCTTAAGGAACATGATTCGAAAATAAAGGGAATGGGAAGGAGCAGGAACAATGCAATTGTACTTCAGAGATAACTTTTTTAATGCCGGATATACCGAAATTATGAATGCGGATCAGGAGCGTGCAGGGTACCTGGATTTGAAAAGTATATTTGGGTCATCACTCGATGTCTCGGATGAAACCGGGCTGGTCTGTAGCGGTAAATTCCGCATGTTAACCAATCGGTGGGATGTAACCGCAGCGGATGGAGCACATCGGGGTGTACTGAGAGCGAGATTCAGCTTTTTCAGCAAAAAATATGAATACGATGCAGGCACGCGCGGCATTTATGATGTATCTGCTCCCGCCTTCTCTCAGGAATATGATGTGACGGACAGAGCCGGACGTATTGTTGCAAGCTTTCGCCGTACAAGCGGCTGGTTCAGCTCCGGGGCATTTGTACTGGATAACCAGTCGGAATATCTGGACACCTACGAATTGGTTGCTGTGGTCATGGGCGTACATGCGATTAACAAAAGACGGAATGCTGCGAGCAGCAGCAGTTCTACATAATCGCTGGCATCGTCAGCATTCCGTCTTTTTTTGGCTTATATCGGTTTGGAGTGGTTATCCGCTTGTGCAGCCGCAGTTTCCTCCACATAGGTCGACTCGGAGCGTGCGTATCGAGCCAGCACTTTGGCGGCTGTTTCGGACATTCGTTCCCGCAGAGCAGCGCTGTCTGTGATGCGAACCCGTTTGCCGAGAAAGCGCATTTTGGACAGCACGTAATCCACCTCGTTCCGCGTCACCGTCAGCACAATTCGATACACATGATTTTCTTCGTTATATTCGACCTGTCTCTCAAAGCAGGAGAAGGCATACAGAATACGGGATAACTCCGCATTAAACGCTGGCAGCACTTCAACGGTAATGGTCGTCTTACGTTTCTCGGTTAACAGGGCGATGCTTGCTTTATATCGAGCTGCTACTTCGGGTTTGACGGACCTGGGCTCCAGCTTTGTGATGCTGTGCAGCTTGGTGGACATTAATCTGGCAAAGTGCGGGGCATACCAGAGCACATACCACTCCTTTTTGACCATGGAATATTCAAGCTTATACGGAAAACCGAATTGCTCCTGGCTGGTACGCCCATGGCGAATGCGGCCTGTCATCTGAAAGCCTTGACCTTGCAGTATCATCTGCCGTAACGGTCTAAGCAGCGGGTGAGATACACTGCGTTCTTCACTCTTGGCCTTCTCGGTCAGGTCCTCCTGCACGTCCAAGTGCTGCTCGTCTTGCAGCATGTTGTTCAGCTTTGCCCACGTATTCGGATGCAGCGCCTCCTGTGCAGCCTGATGTTTCATCATCAGGCGCAGCCAGGCCCGTTCCTGTGTAGTCCAGGTGAACAGCCCGGTTTCATTCAGCCTCGTCATCATCTGGTAATTGAACATCTTCTCGAACAGGTTCATAATATGCCGCAATCTCCTTCCATTCCTCAATCATTTCCTCACGCAGCTTGAGCGGAGCCAGAATCTCACAGCTGGAGCCGAAACTGCGCAGCCAAGGCTTGATTTCCGTAATGCCGTTCACCCGGATTTCATAGAGAAAGGTATAATCCGTCTCCGGCGTAATCGTTCCCCACTGCCCTTGCAGCCGGACTCGATCCAGAATAAAGTTGCGCTCACCCTCCTGCGGGTGGAAAAAACGTGCTCGCACCGTGACCGGGCGGCCTGTATCGACAAGCCAGCTGTAGCGGCTGATTTCGGCCCATTCCTTTTTCAACGCTTGCATATGCTCTTCTTCGATCGGGTGAAGCTCCTCCAACTGGGTGATGCCCTCCATTCTGAACTTTACAAATCTCCGGCGGCTTTGATAGCCAATCACATACCAGCGTCCATACTGGTGATCATACACCACCTCAATCGGGATGATCCGGTTGGAGCTTCCGCCCGCTTCGCGTTCAAACTTTGGATTCGTATTTTGCGAGCTGTAGCTGGACGGTTTCTTCGGTGAAAAATATTGGAACTGCACACGTCTGCGCTGACGAATGGCCCCTAGCAGCGGATAGAGATGGGCTTCGTCCAGAATGCGCGAATAATAATGGTATTTATAAATATATGGCTCAGTTGCTTCTTCTTGCGGGAAATGAGGTGTAATGATTTTTTTCAGACTATCCCGCAGTAAATATCCCTGTACCGATGGAACCTGTGTGTTCGCCATGATATCAACAAAATCGTACAGCTCCAGCTGCTCCTCCGGAGTTAGCTGTGTCAGCACATCCTGCTGCAAGGCATAGCGATAGGGCCGCCCGCCCGGTTCTTTGTGAATGACACCGACATCCTCCAGGTATTTCAGATCAGCGCGTATGGTCTTCTCATCCGGCAGGGCCAATTCCTCGGGCAGGTCAGCGCAGCAGGCATCCAGCAATTCCATCGCGGTCAGCGCAGCGTCCTGAAGGGTATGTAAAATGACGGACAAACGTTCGATCTCGGTTTCCTTCATAGATTTGGCGCGAAAAAGAAAGAGCAGCAGCGGCTCGGCAGACTCGCCATACTGAAAGCGTACAAGGTCGGACAGTTCCGACCCGACATTCGGGGCTGCTGGCTGATCCGTCAGGCTCTGATGAATATCTCTGAGCTTGCGCTGGGTTTTATCAAAGGTATGTACGGATATGCCAAGTCGCTTGGCATACTGCTTGCGATTATATGCGCCGCTGGTCAGAGACAGCATACGCAGGAACTGAATTTCTTTATCAAAGCTTTCTTTAGCCATGGATTTCACTCCCGGTTGGACTGTGATTCTTTAATTGTATCAGGATAAACGCAAGCTTTCATAGCAAAGTTGCACTAATGCATTGCAATTCGCCATACTTTCACCATGTTCGTGTATGACGGTGTGAAGCATAATAAGGAGGTGAAGCGGGGCGGTCAAGAAGCCCGGCTGATCCGAATTCCGAGGCGCCCGGGAGGGTTACTTCGACTGTTAATCGGCCAGGTCATTGGTTCGAATCCAATCGCCGCCGTTCATGGCGGTGTAGCTCAGCGGTAGAGCAGGTAAAACCTTCACCCCTTTTTCCTCGGAATCTTTGCATTAAATCTAACCCATTGACTATAGCGTTTGAAGCGTATTGAACTGAAATATTGCAAGAGATAAAGCTGGAGAGAAGTCTCATACAGGGAGGTGTTGTGTGATGAGCAGAGCAAAATCATTATTTGATTCACATCAGCGAGCCGTATCCAATCATGACGGATATGAGGCCTATGTGCGGCTGGTAGAGGAACAATATATTCAGATGCTGATGACAAACACGATGAATAATACGTTTTATGCCGATGAACAGCTGCTGATGCAGGAAGCGGCAAGCAGTCATCAGGAGATGGCAGAGCTGGATGCAGATTTTATGGCGCGGGCGCTGGTGTATGCCCGGAACGAAGGCTTCATGCGTTTGCAGTCGCTGTATGGCCTGGCGGTATTGTCCAGGATCGCTGCGGAGCCGTTCGCGCAGGTGTTCTCGCATGTGGTGAAGACACCTGCCGATCTGGCGGACTTTCTGACCATTCTGAGAGGAAGCGGGCGCGGACAGGGCGGGCGTGCAGTGAAGCGGCAGGTCAGTCACTTTCTGAATGAAATCAGTGAATATTGGGTGATCAAGTATAATGGACGCGGGCGCGGGTACAGTCTGGGTGATATGGTCGCCACCGCACATCCCAAACCAAAGGATGAAAAGCGACAAGCCTTGTTCCGTTATCTGCGCGGACATGAGACGGATCTGACACAACTGCCTCAACTCCAGGCGCTGCACAAGCTGAAAAAGACACGTAACCCGGCCAGTCAGCTGCATCAGATTGAGAAAGGCAAGCTGCCGTATTCCGTTGTGACTTCTATTCTTCAGCCGACACGTTCTGTATGGGAAGCGTTGATGCTCCAGATGCCAATGTTTGCGCTGCTGCGCCATCTGAATGCAATGGATCGTGCGGGTGTTTTTGAAAAAAAGAAAAATGTCGATTACGTCACACGCCGTTTAACCGATATTGAAGCACTGCGTCAATCGCGTATTTTACCTTTTCGCTTTGTCAAAGCTTACGAGATGGTACAGCGTGCGGGACTGCGGGAAGCTTTGCAGCAGGCAGTAGAGATGTCGATTCACAATCTGCCGCCGCTTCCGGGTAGAACAGCCATTTTCCTCGATCGCTCGGGCTCCATGCAGGGAGATTATTTACGCATCGGTTCGGTGCTCGCGCTGGCGCTTTACAAACAAACCAAGGGCAATTCGCTGTTCTGGTTATTTGATCATCAGGTTGAGGATGCCCGTCCCCAGCTGGATGAGGGCATCCTTGCTCAGGCGTACCGGATTCAGGCGAAAGGCGGAACCGACACCGGACGACCTGTACGAGAGCTGCGTGAGGCTGAGGAAAGGGTAGACCGCATCATTATGATTACAGATGAGCAGCAGAATGAAGGCAGTCCATTCTACGCAGAGCTTGAACGTTATCGACGCCTGATGAATCCGGAGCTCCAGGCATTTATTGTAGATATTAGCCCTTACCGGCAAGCCATGGTTCCGCCGCGTGATGGTCAGACCTTTTATATCTATGGCTGGAGTGAAACCGTGTTGACCTATATTGCCGAGACCGTAACTGGATATGAGACCATTGCGAAGCGAGTGCGGGAAATGCCGTTATAAAATAGAGAGTTTGGGATATGGGAAAGAGAAGGAGGAGAGCAGGCATGACAGGTGTAGATCAAAGGATGAGAGAAATCATTGCGAAACAGCTCGCACAGATTGAACAGGAGGAGCAGGTTCGCATTGTATACGCTTGTGAGTCAGGCAGCCGTGCGTGGGGATTTCCTTCACAGGATAGTGATTACGATGTGCGTTTTATCTATGTCAGGCCCCTTGAATGGTATCTGTCGATTGAAGATCAGCGGGATGTCATTGAACGACCAATCAACGACCAGCTGGATATCAACGGATGGGATATACGCAAGGCGCTGAAGCTGTTCCGCAAGTCCAACCCGCCGCTGCTGGAGTGGCTGCAGTCTCCGATTCAATATGATGAGCGATATAACGTGGCAGAACAGATTCGGGCGTTGTCTCCGCTGACATTTTCACCGAAGTCGTGTATGTATCATTATCTGAACATGGCCAAGGGTAATTATCGGGATTACTTGCAGGGCGAACAGGTGAAGATCAAGAAATACTTTTATGTGCTCCGGCCCGTGCTGGCTTGCGGCTGGATCGAACGGTATGAGAGCATGCCGCCAATGGAGTTTGAGGAGCTGGTAGAGGCTCTGATCCCTGTGGACACACCACTGTATGCTGAGATTCATGAGCTGTTAAGAAGGAAAAAGGCCGGAGATGAGATGGACCTGGAGCCGCAGCTTCCAGCCATTCAAGCATATCTGACAGTTCAGATTGCACATGTAGAGCAGCTTGCTGTGGAAATGTCAGGTCAGGAATCGGTAGAAGTGGGAACATTGAATTTCATTTTTCGCACGGCTGTACAGGAGGTTTGGTAAACATGCATCTGATCATAAAAGCGAGCGGGGAGGGCGCAGGCCAAGTATCCCATTTGCTCGCCAAAAATCCGAATAACTTGTATGACCGAACAGACAAGGGTGTACGTGTACGCATGGTATACACCAAGGCTGAGGAGCAAGAGACAGAGGTATTGATTCACGCCGAGCCCGACCCGGTTGATCTGGTCAGAGGTACGCCGGATGGATACGACATTACGCAGTATATTAATGACCGGGAATTTGTGACCAGCAGTCTGTTTTGCTCTTATATACGTTCGGCTCTGGGAACCGCTTTGAATGGCAAGCCGAAGGAAGACTATACGCAGTGGGTGGATCATGTGTTTGAACTGGAGCTGACATTTGGCCCGGTAGCTTCTGATCTGCCCGATCGTATGGTGGAGGAGCTGTTCTCGGCTCTGGGGTATGACGTTGCGATGGAGCGCGGAGAGTCTGCGTATTCTTTTGACCTGAAAAACAGAAGCACGGTTCGTCACATCACACTGCGTGGTAATCAAACGATACAACAGGCTCTGCGTCAGCTGTTTCTGCTGATTCCGGTATTGGATAACTACAAGCATTATTTCATCAGTGAGGATGAGATTGATAAAATTAAACGTTATGGCGAAGGTTGGTTAGACACGCATCCGCTCAAGGAGCTTATCGTTAGACGCACGCTTCATTTTGCCGAATTGATTCGCACATATGAGCGTAAGCATGGGACGTTGACTTTTGAAGACGCAGGAACTGCACAGGCGGGAGTGGCGGATGGCAACAGGGAAAAACGATTGAATTCGGAATCAGAAACGCTTGGGCATGACGGTGCAGGTGAAGACAAGGTCTCAGATACGAAAGCAGATACAGATACAGATACAGGAGCACTTTCGCCTGACACAGCACCTGTACGGTTAAATGAGCTCCGTTACCGAGCCATCACAGATATTGTAGCCTCCCTGCCGAACAAACGCCGCATTGTTGATATGGGGGCTGGGGAAGGCAAGCTTTCTGCACGACTTGCTTACATTCCGGGCGTAGAAATGATTGCCGCGGTTGAGCCTTCAGGCCAGTCACGTCTGCGGGCCAAGGAACGGTTTGCCAGGCTGCAGGATCGGGCCGGAGTCAAGGCTGTGCCAGAGGTGATGCTCGGTTCCCTGTTTTATTTTGACGAGCAGATGCAGCATATGGATGTCATGATTCTGTGTGAAGTGATTGAGCACGTTGAGGAATATCGCCTGGACCGCATTATGGATACAATCCTGAATGAATATCGACCTGAGGTGCTGCTGGTTACTACACCAAACAAGAAATACAACGAAGTATATGAGATGGAGCAGGAGCAGCTGCGCCACCAGGATCACCGCTTTGAATGGACACGTGAGCAATTCAGCATTCGCTGCGCACAGTGGGCGCAGAAGGGCGATTATGCTTATGAGATCAGTGGAATCGGTGAGCATAAGGAAGGATTCGGCCAACCGACACAGCTCGTGAAGTTCTCACGGAGAAAGGAGGAACAAGCATGAGACGAGACGAGCAAACGGGTGCAAACAATGACGAGCATTCACAGGCTACATCAGAACAAAGGAAGCGGAATTCAGATAGCAGGACAGCCGAAAGGCAGCAGAACAGAGAGCAGGACAGAGACCAGGGCAGACATCGGGAGATTCATCTGCCTTATGCAGGGATTGTTGTGCTGGTTGGTCCGTCCAACAGCGGCAAAAGCACTATGCTGGAAAGGCTCGTAGCTGAAGAGGTCATTCGTTCAACAGAGATTGTCTCGTCCGATCAGTTTCGCATGCTGGTAGGTGACGACGAATATATAGAATGGAAGCATCGTGCTCGCAGTGAAGCGGATGTGATATATGCGGAGTATCAGCAGGTATCAGCGAAGGCATTTGAAGCTATGGAAGCCATAATTGCAACTCGCTGTCGCCTGAACAAGCTCACCTGGGTGGATGCAACACATCTGTATCCAGAGGATCGGGAGCGGTGGATTCAACTCGCTCGCAAGGCCCATGTGCCAGTCATTGCGGTTGTATTGGATGTGCCAGAGCAGGTGCTGCTTGAGCGCGATGATCAGCGCAAACATCCGAGAGGACGTCAGCGGGTAAAACAGCAGGTACAGCAGTTCAGACGTACGCTTCGTTCCATTCGTGATGAAGGCTTTGATGCAAGCCACATTCTGAAGCATCCTTACCCGGTATCCTTTGTCCGTACAGCAAATCCGTTAATGATCGATATGGGCACAGGCATTGATATTATTGGTGATATCCACGGCTGTTATGAAGAGATGCTGGAGCTCATCCATCGTCTGGGGTACGTGGATGAGCAAGGAGATGGCATGCTGCGCCATCCCGAGGGACGCAAGCTCGTTTCTGTCGGAGATGTAAGCAGTCGCGGGCCGGAATCCTTGAAGTGTTTGCTTTTCTGGCAGCAGCATTGTGCCGCTCGTCTTGCTTATATGGTTGACAGTAATCACGGCTGGAAGATTGCGCGTTATCTGGACGGGCGTGACGTCACATTAAGTCATGGCGATGAACGAGTCGAGGCTGAATTGCTTCAGCTTGAACAAGTACAAGGCAGCGCTGCAGCCAAGCAAGTAAGGGAGTCATTAAAGCATTTTCTGCTGGAAGCGCCGTCGCATCTGGTGTTTACACGGAATGGCGTAAGACAGGTCGTCGTCGCTCATGCCGGGATTCGGGATCATTTTATCGGGAAGCAGTCCAGGCGTATTCAGGATTACTGTCGGTATGGGGATGTAGAAGGTACGGATGAGAAGGGGCGGCCGGTGCGCAAGGATTGGTACGTAGATCACAACTCTGGCGAATGCATCGTCTGGGGGCATGATCCAAGGCCATATCCTATGATCGTGAATGATACGGTCAATATTGATCAGGGTGTTGTATTTGGCGGTATGCTGACAGCTTGGAGAATGCCGGAACGTGAATCGGTTAGCGTAAAGGCGAAGCAGGATTATGCTAGGGATGCAGATAGTCCATTGAAACGCTGGGAGCAGCAGCGCTTCGCACCGCCAAACATTCGCAAGTTTAAGGATGGATTTACTGTTCAGACGGAATCACGGCTAAACGTAACTGTACAGGGAGAGCTCGCGCAGACGGCGCTGGATACATTTTCACATTATACGGTGCCCTTGGAGGAACTGGTCTATATCCCGCCAACGATGAGCCCGCCGCCAGGAGAATGTTCTGTAGAAGGGTACATGGAGCATCCGCAGGATGCATTCCGTTATTATCGTTCACAGGGCGTGACCCGGATGGTTGCGGAGAAAAAACATATGGGCAGCCGGGCTGTGCTCCTCCTGTTCCGCGACGAGCAGGCTGCGATTCAGCGAGTGGGCCGCCCGCTGCTGGGCAGCATCGTGACTCGTACAGGCAGAGCCTTTTTTGACCCCACTACCGAACAAGAGGTGCTCGCAAGATTACACGCAGACTTGATCGCAGGCGGTTATTTTGACCGACATCAGACGGAGTTTGTTTTGCTGGATGCCGAGATTGTACCCTGGAATCTGAAAGCACGGGAGCTTATTGCCTCTCAATATGCCCATGTCGCTGAAGCTGCGCTAATGGATCGCAGTGTGGTGAAGGACAAAATACGTGAGGCAGCGAACGCAGGCCGCAATGTTGCAGACTGGTTGCAAGAAACGGAGGTTAAGCTGGAGAATGCACGGACATTCCGGGATGTATTTCAATATTACTGCTGGGATGTGAACGATATTGGTGACATTAGCATTGCTCCATTCCACACACTGGCTCATAGCACAGGAACGTTCTGGGAGAAGACACATGAGTGGCATATGGAACAGAACCGTGAGCTGGCTCAAATGTGTGCGCTCATCATAGAAACAGAATATCGTGTCATCGAGAATGAAGCAGATGATGAAGAGATTATTCGTTGGTGGGAGGACATTACAGCTGAGGGGCATGAGGGCATTGTGATCAAACCTGAGACGTTCCGCAGCTGGAACGGTGGCAGAATGATACAGCCTGCTCTGAAAGTTAGAGGACGTGCATATTTGCATATCATCTACGGCATGGATTATTTGGCTCCGGAGCATATATCTCGACTTCGCAAACGCAAAACGTCCAAAAAGGAGAGACATGCACTGCTTGAAAGTGCTCTTGGCATGGAAGGAGTCGAACGTTTTGTACGTGGCGAATCCATCGAGCGGATTCATGAATGTGTACTCGCTGCACTTTCCCTTGAATCGGAACGCGTCGATCCCCGGTTGTAAGCCATGTTATGGGTGCAGGATGACCGGGAAAATGAATGTAGAAATACGATTGGATGTATATTCTGTCATCGGAGTGGCTTGTGTAAATTCTTTGGTTCAAATTATATAGAGGCCTGAACGGGGATATCTTATGGATGATGATTCATTCATTTGATATCCCTTTTTTTGCTGTTTGCTTTTAAACAAATAAACGCTTTTATTGTCGCTTTTTTTCCTTGTTTATTGCAGTTAAAGTCGGTATTTTCTTCTAAATCTCAGCTTTTGTATGCACCCATACATTGGCGGGATTTCAATATAACCGACTTGGAAAGGAAGCGAAGCGAATGTTTAAAAGTGTGGAAAATGAATT
Organism: Paenibacillus sp. TC-CSREp1; assembly: GCF_050171015.1. Lineage (NCBI taxonomy): Bacteria > Bacillati > Bacillota > Bacilli > Caryophanales > Paenibacillaceae > Paenibacillus > Paenibacillus sp. TC-CSREp1. Next base: position 57,095 of record NZ_JBNOKM010000010.1, read on the forward strand.
GGAGTATGCGATGTTCAATGGAATCTGGACAACGGTGTGGACCGAAAAGGGATTTGAACTTGAGTTTTCAGAGAAGTTTCTGGAAAGATACGTGGTGATTACAGAGGAAGGCCATTATGTCGGCTCGATTGAGATCAAACCGTATACCCCTGAAAGTCTTATTAACGAAATTGGTCCATTTTGGGAGCATCCCTTGATTAAGGAGGACGTGAGCCGCGTTGCAGAGATTGATAAACTGGCTATTTTGTCCACCTTTCGGGGGAGATATGTTGCGGATTTATTATCGGCAATCGTGCACTACGCGGAGATGAAGCAGATCAATTATTACGTCATGCTGCTGGAGCCCGTACTGATGCGAGCCTTGCGTATTTCCTATCATGTACCTATTGAGAAGGTAGCGGGCAGAGTATTTTATAAGGGGGAGGATGTGATTCCTTCCATTGTGAACGCCAGAGAAGTATATACGCATAAGGAACGTTTTCCCTGGCTTGTGAATTTGGAAAAAAATGCAACAAAATCATGTGATTAACTTCTTATATCAACGAATTAATAACAATTTTAAATATCTGTCGGCTACTGTTGTTGCTCGGGAGCAGAGGGTGTGATTACAGCCGCTGTGATGAAAATGGGGCCTAAAGGGCCCCATTCCTTCATGAGAAAATTGGGATGTTTGGATTAGGCTAATGAACCAAAGGCCTATATCCAATCCTGGTATTGTGGGTAATAATTATAAAGGGAAGCATTGGAATCTCACAAGTAACGATAGGGGGTAACCTGTATGGCGTCAATGATTTTTCTGGTAAAACAGGCGGAAGACGAGGAAAAGGTTATTTATCGATTCGGACCGGATGAGCGGAAGATGGGCCTTATTGAAATGAACAAAATCAAGGAAAGTGTGAAAGAACTGGAGCCTGTTCAGGTGGACGGGGTTAGTCCAAGTTTCTTTTTTAATCGTGCGGCTCAGTGGCTGGTGCGATGTTTATTCAGAGAAGGCGGCAAGTTTCCGGAACGAACCACAGTGGAGACGTAATCTATACAAATACGCTCGTTCATTAAAATACTCTGTACCCCAAAACAGTCATCGGGTGTACAGAGTATTTTGTATTGCTTATTTGCTCGAATATCTTTTTAATTTGCCGTCTGCTTCCAAAACGAGATAAAGTCTGTGGAGGATGGTAGCAGCCTCGGCTCTGGTAATGTTTTGTTTAGGGTTGAACATGTCATTGGCATTTGTTGTCATAATCCCGTACTTTTGCAAGCCTGCCAGTCTTGTTCCAACTAAAGCCGAGTGATCATCGCTTAATTCCAAGCCTTCAAAAAGCAAAGGGAACACCTTGTTGGTTCGATCAATCTCTTCGTTGTACCGTCCATCATCCAACAATTCATCTTTGTATTCGCGTTTGGGGATATCTTTCATTGCATAGAGAATGTCATAGACCTCTTGATTATCTCTAATCTCTTCGTATAAAAATGGAAGCAGGTTTGCCACACCGATGCGATTAAGCTTGTTATCAGGGTAGAAGTAATTCTTGCCCTTCTTGATCGCATATGTTGAATATGTATATTCGGAAAGCACTTTGGAAGTAGAACTATAAGCCCAGTGACTGGCAGGAACATCTATAAACTTTCGAGTGGGAGTATCGGCATTGGTTATGTATTTATTGAACAATTGAGAGAACATCGTAATAAATTCTGCTTTGGTTACAGGACTGTCGGGTTTGAACGTGCCATTAGCGTATCCTTTAATAATTCCTTTCTTAGTCATAAAGTCGATAGAGTCTAAAGCCCATGAATGTTTGTTTGGAGATACATCCTTGAAGGTGGAGCTTTTTGCACTTACTGCTGCTGGTGTTGTGAGGACAAGTGACAGCAAAAATAGAATAATCATTAGCTTTTTCATGTTGTCTTCCTTTCTAGGATCATATTTGAAAATATTTAACACTTCTGAAGTTTAGCATACTCCCTTCTATGCGTATACTTTTTCATGAATTGAACTTGGGAATTTCTGATTTTGTAATGCTTATCAGACCAGGTGCAACATAGAAGAAGTCCAAGCGCAGCGTTGAATCGTTGCACTTGGACTTCTTTGTGTTAGATATATGTTTAAGGATTAGAGACAGGGGTTGCGAAGCAATCAATCCAAGCCCGCAATTGTTTACGAAGGGATGTAGCGGAATGCTGAGTAATCTCGATGCTGAGATTATCGCTGTTAGTGTTAGCACTGGAAATGCTCCAGAGGCCTTGATCGGTACGAAGCATGAGCAGTGTGTGATCTGGCAAAGGTACTTCCGCTTGGTCGCTGGTATAACGGATAATACTTAGGTTGTCTACTTGGCGACCAGAAGCTTCAAAAGCCTTATACCAACGGGATAGTAACTCACATGCCTCTGAGGAAAGTTCCCAATCACTCGTGAAGGTTTCTAATGAAGTGTGTTTATTCTCGTCTGTAAGCACATTCCATTGTTCTTCCGTTATTGTAAATTGAGTCATCTGATCAAAGAATGCCCCCTGTTGTCCTGTGTAAAACTGGAATAACTCTTCTTCCCATTCCTTCGGTTCTGTCCAAGTGAACAGGTGCACACGTTGATCCACGGCCAAGTGATACAAGTATGAATCGTTGTTATCTGTACCTTGGTGAATGGTTAGCACCTTTTCTTGTCCAAAGCAGTCCGAATAGGCACGAAGCATGCTGCGGCTTTGGGCGAAATGCATTAACATCTTCAGAAACTCTGGCTCAATCTCAACCTCCATGTCTTCCATACGTACGATGAGCCCTTTAGATAACAGGCTGTGAGAGGCCGCTCTTAGAATAAGCTCCCAGTGTTGTTCAGATAGCTCACCATACATTGGTTTTAAAAGTCCTGCGGCAATGTCTTCTGCGCCAAGGGTGGCGAGCGCAAATCCGAATTCTTCGATGGATAAAGTAACTAGAGATTTATTCATGATTTTAATCGCCTTCTTTCGATTTAAATGATGGGGGATAGGCTCCATAATTCTACTCTTTGAAATAGCATATGTTTGTTTTCAATTCATATGGTCCTTTATACTCGAATTAATATTACTTATCCACCTTGCGATGTTTATTTTGAGACCAGGCTGTACGTAATTTTTTCGCACCGTCTGTAAATTGTTGATTAGTTAGAAGATGATAAGTAGACATATCAACTTGCGATCGATCCAAAAGAGTGAAACGATATAACCTAGGTACGGGTTGCCCAATATTATTGATCGTATCTCCAACCACTTCTATTCGCTTAATATTGGACCAAGGTATGGATCTACCATCCCTGGCAGTCACGTGATACTGGTCGAATGAGATAAGCGTCGTTCTCGAAAAAAGAAAGAAGGCCAATCTGCAGAAGGCCGGGAAAACATACCAAATGGATAAAACAAATATGACAACATAAAAGAGAGGGCGAAACCAGCCTAGTGTCATATTTTTAAGATCCAGGATCATCACGCTGCCTAGAATCATAATGATTAGGGTGCCTACAACTCTTAACAGGACTACTGAACGACTAAATTTGATAGACTCCATCAATATTCAACCAACTCACTTTCCATGAAGAATATGTTATAAAAATATGATGGTGAGGTTATTTGAAATGACTTGTAAGCCACCGTATCCCTTTTTCCGCTGCACCTGCTATATGATTACCTGCCCACGCTCCTATGCTACCACCTACGTAAGCACCTACAGCTGCCCCAGGAGGCCCCAATATTGCACCTAAAAAGGTTCCGCCAACAACTGCCCCGGCTCCCGCAGAAGCAGACTTAATCACAACATTGGATGCGGAAACGGCAAGATCCGTTTTGGTCAAGGTACCTTCCTTCATCTTGGAAACTGTTTTGACCCCTTCATCCCAGATATTCAGTCCTACGTTAATTGGAAACAGCTTTTTGCTGATCATTGTAGGAATTTTGGAAATTTTCATCCCATATTGGCCTTTATTTACGCCGGCGATAACATTTCGGGTCCATTGACCAAAGCTGTTGGCTTTACTGAATCCGAGCCCGATATCACCAACCTTTAATTTTCCAGCAAGTGTATCAAATCCCTTTAGCCCTTTCATAATCAGCCCAGGGTTGCGGAATTGCTTATCTAGTTTACGTGCCATGTTACTTAAAAAGGAATCACCCTTACCCTTCACCCAAGGAGCATTATGAATTTTGGTGCGGGAGGAGTTGCGGGGATCTACCTTGAAATGAACCGTTTTGGAAAGCACCATAGACGTAGCCAAAGCAGAATATATACCCGTGCCAATCATTGCTACGTTCCCATGAATTCCGCTGATCTTGTCCCAAGACTTGCTTCCTTGATCATACAAATCTGATAACGTGTTTTTAACCGCTTTGTTAGAGGAAGATTGACCTCCATTCGTTTGCACCCCTTGGCCTTGAGACTGATCTGCCTGGGCGAAACGAGAGGCAATCGTTTTCAGTTCTACACCAATGGAAGATACCGAAGTGGAGAAGTTCGCCATTTGCCGGTGTGCCACCTGAAAGTTCTGAAAGAAACGCTCATGCGTGATGCCGGACCATTGACTTTGTAACGAACTAATTTGTCTGCTCAGGTTGCTAATCATGTTTCGGCTTTGTTCCGAAGCCTGGGCAAATTGGTTAGAAATTTCCTCAAGTTTCTCAGGTGGTACAACAATTCTTGTCACAACATTCACCTCGTGGAAATGATAATGAAGATATGTAGATAAATTGCGATATAGGTTTCGCAGGACTATTCTGTCATCGAAGTAGCAAGCATAATATTTTCCATTGCATAACAAATAAACAAACTTCCATGAATGATTACCCAATTATTTTAAGGTGCGAAACGTATTTTCGCAACGGATAATAGGCTTTTGACGCGCGAAACAGTTCCATGGTCGGGTTATATAAGAGCTTGCCGTAAGACTTTATTCCTGTACACGAGAAGAATGAAGCCGAATGAGAAAAGCCCACAAATCCTAATTAGGGATGTGGGCTTATTTTAAGTTGTGATAAGGTTTATTCTAAAATCGAAATTGGTGAATTGTAATCTACTTTTATAGAACAAAATCTGTTTCAGAACGTTTTGGCGTACGAGATCAAAGCCGTAATCGTTATAATGTTAAGCAAAGTTGAGATCAGTACAGTCTGTGCAGCAAAATCAGGCTCGTTATCATATTCCTCTGCAAGAATCGAGGAGTTGACCCCGGTAGGCATGCCGGAGGCGATAATGAGCGCCTGAGCCGCTACGCCTTGTAGGCCAAGCAGCAGCACGATGCTGATTCCAATCGCCGGACCCACCAGCAGACGCAGTAATGTGCTAATATACACATCAAGACGGTATAAGCGGATGGGATATTTCACAATCTGCGCTCCAAGTGTCAGCAGAGCGACAGCGACCATGCTTTGCTGTGCATAGGTAAGCGGCATGGACAGAAACGTAGGCAAGGGCAGCTTCCAGGCTTGAAACAAAATGCCGAGCAGCAGCGCATACGGTACAGGCATTTTCAGAAAACCGATAATTACCGCGCGATAGTTTCCTTTGAGCTTCGCCCCCTGGATAGACAGCACCCCGTAGGTGAAGGTGAGTAAAGACTGCAGGGACATGACCAATGCCTGAATGGAGGAGGCCAGCGGGTCACCCCGGAATACCAGTGCATTGATCGGCAGACCATAGTTTCCTGCGTTATCCAGCATAATGCTATTATTAAAAGCGGCTTTCATGCCTTTGTTCATACGGAATGAGCGGGTAACAACAGAGCCTATAATATAGAGAATGAGTACATAGATCGCATAGAATAGAGTAACTGTACCTAACAGCTCGCCTGACATATTGGAGTGATACATGCTCATAAAGACGGCTGCGGGGGTAATACAATAGAAATTGATTTTGGCAAGAGTGTACAAGTCCAGCTTGAACACCTTTTGCATCCAGGACCCGACAGCGATCAGGAGAAAGACGGGCAGGACGACTTCTAACATGATGTCTGCAATCATCAGTTCAACTTCCTTTTTCATGAAAATTTCAGATCTTTGCGAAAAACACTTCACCCATTATATCATTTTATACACAACAGCAAGAGAATTTGGTCAAAAAAGTTCAGGAGGTGCCGCACCATGATCCCGGATCATCTGGATAAAGGTTTATCTATACTGTTTATTGGCTTTAATCCAAGCATTACCTCAGGAGAGACGGGCCACCATTATGCGTATAAGGGTAATCGCTTCTGGCGTATTCTGGAGCGTTCGGGGCTAACGCCACGTCTATATGATGCAACAGAGGATGGAGAATTACTAAAGCTGGGGTACGGTTTTACCAACATTGTGGCTCGTCCAACCAAAGGGATTGAGGATATTACGAAGGAAGAGTATGCAGAAGGACGCGAGATTTTGCGGAATAAGCTGGAGAAGTACCGGCCGGATATCGCTTGTTTTGTAGGTAAGGGCGTGTACACGCAATACAGCAAACGAACTAAAGTGCAATGGGGCTTCCAGGATGACCCGATCGTGAAGGAAATTCAGGAGTTTGTTGCACCTTCCTCCAGCGGACTTGTACGTATGTCAATGGAGGAGATTGTGGATATTTATGCCCAGCTTGCGGATTTTGTGGCGGAGAAGAACGGCGGACAATGAGAAGGTTCTATGCAATGACTGGAAATAGCTTCGTATAAGTGAGTTCAACCGTTCTGCGATTATGTGAGTTCACCCGTTCAGCGATGGCTGGAGAGGGTGAATTCTTTTTTTTAGATCAAGTGAGAAGTTTCGGAGACGGCTTCCGTCTATATAGTACAGAACCATGCATGGACGCTGTAGAGAAGGAGGATTACATGACACATCTGGTACCCGAGGAGGAACTGATTCAGCGCATTATAGATGGGGACAAACAGCTATTCAGTGTGCTCGTGGATCGATATAAAAATAAAGTCTACGGCATTATGCGCGGAATGGGCGCAAGTCACCCGGATGCCCAGGATCTCGCGCAAGATACATTTATTCGAATCTATCGCTATCTGCCGACCAGGAGAGAGGGAAGCAGCTTCGCGGCCTGGGTGTATACCATTGCGGTGAATATTATGAGGGATCACGTACGAAAAAAGAAACCTGTAATGTCTGCCGATCATGAGATTGAACCTGTCAGTGAAGAAACGCCGGAGAAACGATTGCTGCATAAGGAGATGCAGCGCGAAATCCATCGTCAGCTTGAACAGCTACCGGAAACGTACCGTCTGGTATTGCTCCTGAAATATACCAATGAGCTGACTTATGAAGAGATAGCGGCAATTACTGATATGAGAGAAGTGCAAGTACGTAATGCGCTGTATCGTGGAAAGAAAACGTTAAGGAAGCAGATGGAACGTAAAGGAGGGATATCAACCTATGAAGCCTATTTCAAGTGAGCAGGAGAAGCAAAATCGCAAGTGGGAAGAGGATTTGTTTCGCGAGGAACCCGATGTGGATTTCACATGCAAGGTGATGCAAAAGCTGGATTATGTGTCTATGGAAGAGCCTCATGCAAAGGTGCCATGGGAAGCGGCCAAAGCACGGCAGAGCAAATGGATTTATCAAACAGGGATCGTCGCCGCGGCTGCAGTGCTAATTGCAGGAGGGGCTTGGGCTGCTTGGGATCGGACAACGGAAGAGCCAGCTCAATCTCCTGTCAACGCTTTGAACATTCCCCCCTTGCCAGATATTCCTGTGCCTGAGATTCTGAGATATGCCAATCTGGCGGATGACTACAAACGCCTCCAGCCGCTTGGACTTGTGGTGAACCCTAATATTAATATTGATGATCAGGGATACAAACTGAAAATCGAGAATGTGCTTGTAGACGGTTCCCAAATTATACTCATGCTGCAGCAAACTGCGCCCGACGGCTCGGGAATATATGCTTTGAATTCCAACATAGAAAATATCCATATTATGGATATAAACAGCAAAGACGTTGCAACGCTTGCACATGATACTAGACCAAATAGTGGCTCTCTAGATAAGCTGGTGTTCCAACTACACCGGGACATCCCGGATGAGGTAATCGTGCGTGGAGAATTCGGACATTTAAATGTAGGACAGGGTTTTAATTTTGAAACCAAATCCTACACAGACAAGAAAGTTACAGTAGACTGGAGTTTCCAGTTCAAGCTGGATATGACCAAAGCCAAAGCCATGTCCGTAGAAACGCTAATGAATACACCGTATACAACACCGGAAGGGCTGGAGTTGGATATGACCCATTTGGTGCAGACACCAAACGGAACACGGGTTGATCTGGAAGTGAATCTGAACGACAAGCTTCGCGCAAAAGCAGGTAATGATTGGGGAAAGAGTATGGACATTTTGTATCATATCGAGATTCCGGGAACGAATGAGTACCGGATTTTCAACGGCAGCAGACCCAATGCACGCTATGCCAAATTCCGTTATCGGGATTGGAGTCAAGTGAGTGAGGGAGGACCGCTGAAGCTCTCTGAGACATGGGACCCGTCGATAGTGACACTTAATGCCGAGAATATGCGCTTTGTACTGGACGGTTATACGCTGCCAGTTAAAGAAGAACAGACGATGGATATTGATCTAACAAGGAAGGATAATCCATATCGTTTATTTGCCTCTATTAATCAACTTGGCGACCAAATAGATTTATTTGAATATAGTTACCAATCATCGCAGCAATCCTATAACTCGGCAAAAGGCGAATCGAAGGAAAAAGCTCCACTTGTTCTCGAAGGAGAAGGTGTCTTCCAGAATGAATTTTATGGTGATCAGTGGGTTGCAACAGACCCTGAAGGCCGAGAATACGCCGTTGAAGTAATGGGTATTCGAGAAGCGCCGAATTTCAACGAAGAGTACGTTGTCAAAGATCTCAAGTTCATTGTTCACGGCTTTAATAAAGATAGTGGTACAAAATTGACATTAAAACGAACGACGGTTCATCGGGATTTCCGTGATGTGGATTGGAGCATAAAACTGGCGAATTATCCAACCATGCCTTGGGATAAATAACAGTAGGTTATAGAGCTAAACATTAATGAGTAGAAAATCAATTTAGTGTTAAGTATAAAATTTTCAGTTCGAGTTTAAGCATACAAAATTCAGAGATCCCATTTCATCTAATGGGGTCTTTTCAAATATATCCGGATTTCTTTTTCTGTCTTTCAGTAAATAGTAATAGGACAGCAAAATTGAGGCTTAATTCCAGTAATTCTATTGATCAAAATCCTATGTATGGTACTATTCAAATAGATTCATCTTAAGTTTAATGAAACTAGTCACGGTGGAGGTTTTCTTATTGGTTGAATGGATGACAGATTTACTAACAAATTTTTTGGGGGTTTTAGGAAAAGAGATGCAGGCCTTTTTAATGCGTATTGTGGCAGCATACGGTATGCATAAAACTATTTTTTCAATTGTTTTAGTTTTTTTGGCTAGTTATTACATATTGATTTCAATTTATAAATATAGAGATTTTAAGTGGCGGATAATATCCCATTTTGTATATCACATATTGTTTGTTTGTGGAATTGGTTGGCTACTATTGATTATTTCTATGAATATAAAGTGGGTTGAAACATTTTTGAAGAGTTCTCCTCTAATTATTTTAATCACTTATTTTATAGTTATTTTATATGTAAAAGAGAGAATATTATACTGGAAAACGAAGAGGAAACTTGAAGGGAGATTAATTCAGGCTTTATATTTTGCCGGACTTACCTCAGTTCCTTTTACTATAGTTTCATCAAATTGGGAAATTGTCGATTGTATCAACTTAATCAGTATTTTGTTTATTCTTTTTAGTTTATATAATTCATTAAACGTTTCATCGACAATGCTTCATTCTCTTAACGAAACGGAAGAGGAGGCTGATCAAGAAATTAAAAATGCTGATCAATTATTCCCTACTCGAAAGAGAGAGCTAGAAAGAATAAAAAGATACATTACATTACAGGAATATCAAGAGCCTTTTGCGTTAGCAATTAATGCAGCTTTTGGTGAGGGGAAAAGTAGCTTAATTCAGGTGCTAACCTCTGAACTGAAAAAGGATAAAAATAAAGTTGTATTTCTTAAACCAACAATTACTGATACCAGAGAAAAACTTATCAATTTTTTCTTTCGCGAACTAGAAGTGATCTTAAAGGAGAGTGGAATATATACAGGTAAGGGCAGTGCTATTAAAAAATATGTCGAGCAATTTGGAAAGTTAGTAGAAAACAACAAAATTGATGTTTTCGTTGAAATTTTAGGTGTATTTGAGAATGAGAAAACTGAGGAGTTTAGAGAAACGAAAAGGCGCCTTGAAGAGGACATACATCAAATGTTGTTATATTCATCAAAAGAAAGGATGCGCAGGCTATATATTGTAGTTGATGACTTTGATAGAGTGGAAAAAAGCACGATGCTTGAAACATTAATTTTTATAAAAGAGCTTGTGGATTTCAAATATTGTGGAGTTTTATTTCTGATGAACTATAATTTAGTAATTGGCGAGAAGATCACGCATGATTATTTGGATAAGTTCATAGGGAAGCGATTTGATCTAGAGAAAGTAAGCTATCGCGAGACTCTAACTTATTACTTAAACCATAACAAACTGTCTTTGATAGAAAACAATTCTCTGGGTTTTATCTCTGAGGAAATGAATATATTAAAGGATAAAGCCATAACATTCATGGATCAAACTGAAAAAGGAATTGTATCTATTTTTGATAAGACGCACAAGAGTTATCAAGAGAAGTTACAACGTAAAAATAAGGAAGGCGATAATCTTCAAAATATTGAAACTCAATTAAAGAAAGATGAGAATGAACTTCAACTGTTTCAAGAAAAAATAAATAATCCACGAAGATTAAAACGTATCTTAAGAGAATCAAAAGAAGCTCTCATGTTTTTAGACAGGCTTTATCAAGATGAGGGAAATCCTTATTTTGCTGAAAATGCAAAAAAGGCAGAGCTTCACCGTATAATTTTCAATATAGCAATGATTAAATACTTATTTGAAGAAGAGTATGAACTAATAATTAAATCTGGAAATATGATTAATTATCTTTCAAAATGTGAATCTAAAGTAATTAAAGAATACATGCTATATGATATATCTAGAAGTCTCTTTAAAGAAAGTGAGATTATTTTACAAGAGATGAAAATTAAGTTATATCATGTGATTCTTTTTCAAAGAACAGAAGGAGAAGAGTATTTACAAGAGATCATCACTAAAACTGAACATAGGTTAAGCCTAATTGATAAACAAAGTGAATTACTTACAGATATCACTAGCATTGATGGGATATTACCTTTTATAGAGGCGATAAAGAATAAGATGGGGACGGAAGAAATTAGTCTTGCTAAGAAGCGTCTGGAAACAGTTTTTGATGTAATTATATCTTTACTCAAACAGGGGAAAGTTCAAGCAAAAGAGATTCTTGAATTATTTAATCATAAAACTATTACCGTCAAATTATTGGCTATAGCCCCTTCTTTTCTCGATAGTTTATCTAGGGAAGTCGCCTCAAAGCCTTTTATATTTGGAGATAATAATGAAAAGATAAGATTAGATAATATTCTTGATAATCATGAACAATCCTTAATTCAATTTTTCATTGGTGATATTGGGCTAATCATTACTACTTCTGAGATTGTTTATAAAAAAAGTTATTTAAATTCCTTCTTTGAATTAGCTGAGGGCATATCTAATTTGAAAAAATTAAACAATACGTTGGAGAAGTACTACGGCTTAAATATAAAAGAAGACGATAAAGAATCAGTATCTGATCTAGATTGGTTTGAGAACTATGTGATTAATATTCTGGACGATATAAAACAACTTGATGACATAAAACCAGAGGTCTTAAAAGCAGTAACATATTGTCAACAGCGTATTAGTCTCTTTCTAAAACTTCTTTCTTACAATTATGTTATTTCTGATTCATTGTCTAAAGGGAAGTTTTCTGATCTCTATGATGTTAAACCAAGGTACTTAACTTCATTATTTGAAGTAGAGAAAACAATTGTGGAAATGCGTCAATTAATTTTAACACAACATTGGGCCGATGATTTGAGCGAAACATACCAATATTTTTACGATACAATCATTCAAATTAATAAATTAATAGGCATAAATCCTTTATCACGGGAAATTTCTCAATATATAAGTGAGATATATGAAATTATGGATATGAAATATAATGGAAGAATTTACGAAGAATTGCATTGGAGAAATTGTGGGCTCTTAGTAGAGAAGTTGGTATCCCAAAGCGAAAGTTAATTCTACGTGTTTAATAGCCGTCTAGAGGACCTAACATTTGGTCCTCTTTTTTGTTTAGAATTATTCCTGACTTGTTTGTAGATATTTTACTCTACGCCGATTCCCGCGGAATCAACGTGGTTGATAACATGACGGTTTCCTTCGGAGTGCCAAGCCGCTCGATGCGGCGCTGCAAGGCTTCGACGGCACGTTGTCCAAGCTCCTCTTTGCACAGATGTACTGTTGTCAGAGGGGGAGAGGAGGTGGCTGCTGTGTACACGTTATCAATCCCGATCACGAGACAATGCCCAGGTACGGAAATGCCCATCTGTTGCAGTCTGTGCATCCATTGCAGAGCAATGTCGTCATTGGCGCCAATCCACGCATCAGGGCGCTCTTCGACGGGGAGTCGCTCGATCGCAGCGGCAAGCTTGTCTACCCATCTCCCGTTTTCATAAGCAACATTCCAGGTTTTAAAGCTAACGGCTTCACTCGCTTCGGTATGAAAATGATTCAAAGCCAGCTCAATCCCGATCTTGCGCTGCGCAAAACTGGCGGCACGTCCATCATCGGTAATCAAGCCGATGCGTCTGCACTGCTTCGATATGAGATATCTGGCTGCCATAATGCCTGCTTCCAGATTATCGTGGCTGATCGTATCACAGTTCAGCAGGGGCTCCTGATGATCGACCAAAATCATGGGACGCCCGGTCTGTGCCAGCGTTTGCAGCACGGTATGCGGGAAAGCGCCCATAACGATAATTCCGGCACAGCGTGTCCAGTCGAGATGAGGTGCGATCGCTTTTTCAGGTGTGATGTCTTTGGCAGGCATATCGAGCGAAGGGGACACAATTACGTGATGCCAGCCTTGCTCGTTACAGCCAGAGATAATCCCTGACAGGACACGCTGCCAATAGTGCGGCTCGCCTCGGTTAAGCTGATTCATACAGATGAGGACGAATGGGGGCTCGGCAGCATTAGCTGGATTGGGTCCTGCGGGATGGCTTGCCGAGCCTGGTGTATTTTGACGATAGCCTAGCGCGCGGGCAAGCTCGAGCACACGTGCACGTGTCGATTCACTGACACCCGTTTTGCCGCTGAGCGCGCGGGATACGGCGTATTTGGACAATCCGAGCTGGTCAGCCAGCGTCTGGATGGATACTTTTCGAGACATATCGTTACTCCTTTTAATAGGACATATCAATGACTTGTTTTTACGAACAGCTGAAAGAAATGTGAATTGACGTACATACATAGAACAAGTACACTTACAGGTAATAACGTTATTATAAATTATAATAACAAAAATAACAATATTATTTTAAAATCTAAACAGGTTGATTAGCCGGTTTACACAGAAACGGAGAGGACTCCCATCGAACAATTCAGATTACCTAAAATCCCGATGCCTGACCTTGAATTGCCTCAAGCTGTCCTGGATGTGTTAGCTGAAGCGGATGAGCAATTACAGCACAGGCCAAGACTGCTGGCACAGTTTCGCCATTGTTTTCCGAACACACTGGAGACGACGACCAAGCTGTTAGATGACGGTACCACCTTTGTTATTACGGGAGATATTCCCGCCATGTGGTTGCGCGATTCGGTCGAGCAGGTCATGCATTATGTGCCGCTTGCGAAGCAAGACACGCAGCTGCAGCGAATTATCGGAGGCTTGATTAAACGACATACTTTTTATGCAGACATGGATGTGTATGCGAACGCATTTAATGAAACAGCTAATGGCTGGCACTGGGATGCCAATGATGAGACAGATATGTCGCCTTGGGTGTGGGAGCGGAAGTTCGAGCTGGATTCCCTGTGTTTCTCGATGAAGCTCGCATATACATATTGGCGTGAGACGGAGCTTACGGATATTTTTGATGAACGTTTTAAAAGGGTCATGGAACAGATATTGCAGCTGTGGGAAATGGAGCAGCGGCATACAGAGCAATCTCCGTATCGGTTCATGCGGCGTAACTGTCCGGCTCACGATACACTGCGCAATGAAGGGCTTGGGATGCCGGTAAACTATACGGGCATGATCTGGTCCGGCTTTCGTCCAAGTGATGATGCCTGTGATTTTCATTATAATATCCCGGCGAATATGTTTGCCGCAGTTACGCTCAGCCAGATGGGGGAGATGGCGAGATGGGTGTTCCGGGATGAACAGCTGGTGAGCCGTATGGCGAAGCTGGAGGAAGAAATCCGGCACGGCATCGCTTTATACGGTACATATCGTCATCCGGTGCATGGACTCATCTATGCGTATGAAACGGACGGTTATGGCAATGTCTGTCTTATGGATGATGCGGGCACACCGGGCCTGATGTCGATCCCGTATATTGGATATGTTTCTGTGCAGGATGAGGTGTACCAGAACACACGGCGGTTTATTTTGAGTAAAGAAAATCCGTATTACTATGAAGGTACAGCTGCCAAAGGCATCGGTAGTCCACACACACCTCCGGGGTACATCTGGCACATGGCGCTGTCCATGCAAGGGTTAACGGCAGACAATGATGCGGAGATGCTGGCGATGATTGACCTGCTGGAGAAGACGGATGCGGGCACAGGTTACATGCATGAAGGCTTTCACGCTGATGATCCTGACACGTTTACACGACCTTGGTTTGCTTGGTCGAACAGCTTGTTTGCACTGCTGGTGTATAAGGCGATGAAGCAAGGGATTTTGGCAGCAAATAAGTAAAATTAAAAGCCCGGACTGTCCACAAATATGGCGGTCCGGGCATTCTTGGTATGTCATTCCTTCTTGAATAGGACAATTGAGAAGTGTCTATATCGTTCGCAACAGATCAGCGATCAGCACCTTTTGTCCGGTACGTGCGCTTTCGAGGGACGCGAGAACCATAGCCATGCTGTACTGGTTGTCGCTGCAATCCGTCTCAGGCAGACGTCCTTCTTCGAGAGCAGTAAACATTTCCTCCAGACAGCCGTGGTGTCCGGTTTGGTCCATCACCGGCAGCTCAGCTTCAATTCGTTCACTACGCTGGAGGAAGGATAACTTGCCATCGTTCTCTAGTGTAGGTGTGTTTACCACTTCAGCATAGATGCTGTCGTGTCCATCCCAGATGGCGGTTCCTTTTTCACCCGTCACACGCCAGTTTGCTTCCCAGGATGTAGGTACTCCCTCTGCACACCAGGACCCGCGGTAATCGAACACAGACCCGTCAGACATCTCGAAAATGCACAGCGCCATCGCATTTCCTTTATACCACGATCCCGGGGGATTGAATTCATGGCAGTAGACCGAAAGCGGATTTGCGCCAAGGATATAACGTGCCTGGTCAAAGGTATGTATCGCCATATCAAGCAAGAGCGGGCTGTCCATCAGGTCACGGAAGCCGCCAAAGTGCGGTCCGAGGAAGAAATCCGCCCCTGCATATCCCGGCTGACCAATCGTTCCACTGGAGATCAGCTGCCGATAAGCGCGAATGCGTGGATCAAACCTGCGGTTCTGCATGACAGCCTGAATGCGTCCTGTGCTGCGGGCGGTTTGCACAATGTCCGAGCAGTCCGAGAACGATTCTGCCAGCGGTTTTTCGCCAAAGACGTGACAGCCCGCTTGAAGTGCGGTCATGGCCACATCATGATGGCTGGAAGGAATGGTTACATCGAAGACGATGTTGGCATCTGTGGCTTGAAGCGCATCACGTATATTGGTGAACGTAGGACATTCCAGACCATGCCGCTGGGCAAACGTCACTGCGGTTTGTTCATAGAGGTCAACGAGCCCTACGATGGCGGTATCTGGGCGTGCTTTGGCGTAGTCGGCCCAGGTGTTTGCCATGGCTCCGCAGCCTGCGATGATAACCCGATAAGTGTTGGTCATGTGTTCAACTCCTCGCGTAGATGTTCATGTTCATGTGGTAGATAGTTTATGTCTCTACACCGGGTTTGGGACAAAGCTGCCGCCGCGGCAGTGCTTCAAATAGTTGAGCGCGTGCACCTGCCCGGTCATCTCAAGCTCGTCGCGGTAAACCGGATCATGCCAGCCTTCAATATCAATGGTGCCCTGATATCCGTTCTGGCGCAAAATGGTGATAATATCAGCCCAGTTGCTGTCTCCGAACCCTGGCGTGCGATGCCATACAAATTCATGCGGACCATGCACACCGTGCTGCTTCACAATATCCCAGGCGATGGTTGCATCCTTGCCGTGTACGTGGAAAACTTTTGGAGCCCATTTGCGGAGCTGCGGAATCGGGTCGATCAAGCTGACCATCTGGTGGCAAGGCTCCCACTCCAGCCCGACATTTTCATCAGGCACAGCATTAAACATCATCTCCCAGGCGGTCGGATTATGCGCAATATTCCAGTCGCCCGTCTGCCACGTTCCACCCATATCACAATTTTCAAAAGCAATTCGTACACCCCGGTCTGCCGCCCGCTGTGCCAGTTCACCAAATACTTCCTTGAAACGAGGGATGGATTCGTCAATTGGCTGGTTGGTCAAACGTCCCGTGAAGCCGGAGACGATATCTGCGCCGAAGAGCTGCGCATGGTCAATGACCCGCTCCCAGCTTGCCAGGGTATCGGCATTATCCCCCGTCCCGGTGAGCGGATTACCGAACACACTGACAGCGGAAATGACGATGCCTTGTTCGTCAACGATGTCGCGCACACGTTTGGCCGTCTCGGCGAGATCAAGGTCGCCCGTCGTTTGCCAGAACGTCAGGTTAAAGGATTCAAAACCGTGCTGCATAATTTGCGGAATCACTCGAACGGCATCCTGGCCGCCGACAAGGGTTCCAACGCGTATCAATGAATTCATAGTTGTATTTCACTCCAATATTGGCTTATAGTCTTCGTGACACACTCATTATAGCCGTGCAGCTACGGGATGGCTCTAAACAATTTTGTGCTTTATTAGTCGGATTTTGTGTTGAGGGGGAAGAACGTCGTGCTGGACTTGAAAGCGCTTCATGAAGATACGCGAATTGATCATAAATCCCATCCGTTTCAGCTTTTCCAGAATCGTTGTTCCGGGAAAAAAATCGAGGAATGCATTCTGTACCTGCATTGGCATGAGCATTTTGAATGGATCATCATGCGTAAAGGAAGAGCGGTGTTCCATATTGACAGTCGGCCTTATGAAGCTGAGGCAGGAGAGGTCATTATCATTCCAGGGGGGGCTCTCCATGTCGGTTATGCATTGAATGAGGGAGACGTGCATTACGACTCCATTGTGGTGAATCGTGCGCTGTTCCAGGATTTTGCCAATGACCCTGTGCATGAGCAATATGTTGCGCCGTATCTGGAGGGCAGCGTGAGGTTTCCGGTGAAGCCAGCCGCCGAGAATGCGGCCTGTGAGGCCTATTATTCTTTATTAAATGAAGCCGTGGATGAAATGGCAACTCAGCCTCCGGCATATCAACTTGTCGTGAAATCCAAGCTGCATGCGCTGTTTACTTTGATGGCCCGGACGTTTATGCCGCATCAGCTACGGGACAGGTCGGGCGGAGCATATTTTCCCAACCGCGATCGGTTCAAGCAGTTAATTGCCCGGATCGAGGCCGATCCACAGGAGAAATTGACGGTTAGTGAGGCAGCAAGCCAAGTGGGGCTGAATGTGTATCATTTCTGCAAAATGTTCAAAAAGCTGACCGGACGTACCCTCGTGGAATACGTGAACGGATGCAGAATGAGTGAAGCCGTGCGTCTGCTGCAGGGCAGCAGCCTTACCGTTACCGAAATTGCTGCCCAAGTCGGGTGCGATAATGCAAACTATTTTACCAAGCTGTTCAAGCAGTACAAGGGCATGACCCCGTCACAGGCACGGGGTATGAAACAAGCGTAAGCGGTGGGTGGGAGAAGGTGAGCAAGGAAAAACCCGAGTATGGCCCTTGGCAGGAGACGAAACCCGGGTTGGTTGGCACGATGGATAGCAGTTTGTGATTAAAGCATATGACGTCCTCAGCAATCCGCCAGCTTATTTCAAAAATCGGGAGAGCAGCCGGTTTGCCTTTTTTGTAAGGTCCTCCATTTTGAGATTGGCTTGATCCAGCTGATTATATGCCCATTTGATTGTTTGCAGCATACGGGGGGATATAGGTGTGCCTTTGATACGCGGATAAATGTTGTGATAGGCCCACACCAGATGCTCCCAGCGGTGATCATTGCCCTCCTGAATATACTCCGATACGTCAAGCACTTTGCCGCGCCCATGCTGGAGCAGGACATTTTTAAGGTGAATGTCGCGTGGATTCAATCCACGCTGACGAACAGCTGCTCGTGCTGCGTCCACATCGAGCATAACCTGCTCGGGGACGGCGATTCCTTTTTCCAAACATTCCAGCAGGGTGTCTCCGGGTTCGTAACTGATGACCAGCATGTTCCGGCCACTGCCGTAATACGTCGGGAAATAGGGCAGGCCCTGGAGCTGCGTGTAAACGTGTTTTTCGTTATTTAATTTATCTAAAGCATGATCCGAGTACACTTTGAAGGCATACTGCGGCAAGCGATCGTACGTAAAAACAGCCGCATCCGTACCTACACCAATGCAGTGAATTCCTGCTGCCTCACCGATGATATTGACCAGTTCATTGCGATCGCTTCCGATGACTTGAATCTGTTGTAATGCTGCTTCCGCCTGGAACCAATCCGGCTGCTTCATGGGTGGCGCCTCCTTTGGGATATGCCTGTACATTAATTAATGGAATACTGCTGTGTGAAAATGTCGTGATTAACACCATGTAGGTGAGTAACCCGAGTAACTGGGCGTATGAGCACCATGTAGGTGGATAACACAAGTAACTTAGACGATCGCACCACGCTAACGAATCTGAGAAGCCTTATTTGGCTTCAAACTGGCACATAAAAATTGTAACGAATCGTAGTGACGCTATTTCAGTAAAATTACCCGTTTTAACCCTCACATAGGCCAAATTGAGGAGAATAGCGTCTTCTGGAATCGTTAGATTTTAAAAACCCTCTAAAAAGGGCAAATAAGCTTTGTAGGAATCGTTAGCGCTGCGGCAGTGTTAAATAGCGTGATCAACGGTACTATAGCGGATCAAGAACTGTTACTTTATTATTGCTACAATACCTTCGCTGCTCTACAATCGCTATCGCTTCTGCTGCTGCCTATTCGAAGGTACACTTCCGCTGCGCTGCTTGTCTTCTCATTCGCCAATTTGAAGTTGTACTTCTCCTGTTTCACCTTCCGATGTGCCCTTTGAAGTTGCATTCCGGCTTCGCCAAGCATCTCAAGTATCTCCAAGCATCTCCAAGCATCCTTACACGTTCTAACCTTCTGTATCCTGATGTAACTATATAAACGATACGGATTGCAACCTAAACGGTTGCGGGCAGATGAAAATAACGGAAGCCGGGTTGCGGCATGCGCGCAGGGGCTTTATACTGTGAGCAATAAAAGCATCTTCCAGCCCGATGTTATGTAGAGCGACGGAGGTAGCAATGAAGCATAGATGCGCTACAACCCCATCCTCCGGTACGATATGTATAACTGGCAGGGAGAGAGAGCAGATATACAGAAAGGCAGAATTCATATGGCACAATACCCGCAGTGGTCTTATTCGCAGTCGCGGGCCAATATGTTCGATGAGTGCCTGCGCAAATATTATTATCATTATTATGGTGCCCACAATGGCTGGAAAACAGAATCCGCTGACGAGATGCAGGTGCGCTTGTACCGTTTGAAGCAGCTGAGCAATTTGTATCTGGTCTTTGGTGATCTCGCACACCGGATGTGTGAGTCGGCAGTACGGAGCAGGGAGGATGGCAAGCCAAAGCCGCGTGAAGCTTTTTTGGAGCAAACGATGCGTGATCTGCTGAACCAGGCGTATAAGGAGTCGATGGACCCCGAGCAGTGGCGCCTCAACCCGAAGAATCGTACGATGCTGTCCGAAATCTATTATGGGGATGATACGTTAAGCGACCGGGTCGCAACGATTAAGGAACGTGCCGGGGCGTGCACCCGCAATCTGTACCAGACGCTGACGTGGGAAGACCTGTCCCGTGCAAGCACCTCCATTCTTGAGATTGAAAAATGGGATACGATGCTGCTGCATGACACTCGCGTGTATGTGAAAATGGATTTGTTGTACAGGCGCAGCAACGGCAACATTGTCATAGTAGACTGGAAGACGGGCAAGGAGGATGATTTCTCCGATCAGTTAATGCTGTACGCTGCCTATGTGAGAGAGCATTACCGGGTTCCGCTGGAGCAGATCGAGATTCGGGTGGAGTACCTGCTGACCGGCAAACATAAGGAGTTTATAGCAACGGAAGAGGATATACGCAAGGTCGAGGAGAACGTGGGGCGTTATATTGAGGAGATGCGCTCCTGTGTAGCCGATGAATATTACAACCGCCCGAAGGACATGTCTTATTTCACCCCGATGCCCTCATACCGGGCGTGTCGGGATTGCAATTTTCGTGAGGTATGCAGTGAACGGATCGTCTAGTGTGTGAGCTGCATCCTGTCCCCTTTCTTTTCCTTCCCTTTATGCAAAAAAAAGAAGCGCACCGCCCGGAGATATTCTCCTTCAGGCGCTGCGCTTCTATGCGTTCCACAGTCTGGACACGGTTGTATCCAGGTGGAACGGCCAGAAGAGCCTACTGGACGGCGGCGGCATTCTCCAGCGCCTGTCCCGCAGGAACATAGGCATGCCCGAGATCGCGGGCAACCGCCTCATACGTGATATGTCCATTCAGCGCATTCACTGCGCTGCGAATGGACGAACTGCCGCGAATCGCGGTGGCTGCACCGTGGTTCGCCAGCTGCAGCGCATAAGGCAGGGTGGCGTTGGTCAGCGCCACCGTGGACGTGCGCGGCACGGCGCCAGGCATGTTCGCCACCGCGTAATGCACGACACCATGTTTCACATAGGTGGGTTCATCGTGGGTGGTGATATGATCAATGGTCTCGACGATCCCGCCCTGATCAATCGCCACATCCACGATGACCGACCCCGGTGCCATGGTCTTCACCACCTGCTCGCTGACAAGCTTCGGCGCTTTGGCGCCCGGAATCAGCACCGCACAGATCAGCAGGTCCGCCCCGGCGACAGCGGACGCAATATTGGAAGGGCTCGATACAAGCGTCTGGATCTGGTTGCCAAAAATATCGTCCAGCTGGCGCAGACGCTGCAGATTCAGATCCAGAATCGTCACATCTGCCCCGAGGCCAATCGCAATTTTGGCAGCATTGGTACCTACCGTACCGCCGCCAATAATAACGACCCTGCCACGGCTGACGCCAGGCACGCCGGATAACAGAATGCCTTTGCCGCCTTCTGTTTTCTCCAGCAGCTGCGCACCGATCTGCGCAGCCATGCGTCCCGCTACCTCGCTCATTGGTGTAAGCAGCGGGAGAGAGCCGCCGACTTCAAGCGTTTCGTAGGCAATAGCGGTGACACGGTGATCGACCAGGGCCTGGGCAAGCGCAGGCTCTGCGGCCAGGTGCAGATAGGTGAACAGGATCAGACCTGGCCGGAAATAGCCGTATTCACTGGCAAGAGGCTCTTTGACTTTGAGAATCATATCGGCATCATGCCAGACTTGAGCGGCCTGTTCGACGATTAACGCACCAGCCTTTTCGTATTCCTGATCCATAAATCCACTGCCCAGTCCTGCGCCTTGCTCCACAAGGACCTGATGCCCGGCTCGTACGAAATCAGCCGCCCCGGCAGGAGTCATTGCTACACGATTTTCATTGTTTTTGATTTCTTTGGGTAACCCGATTCTCATCGCCATGCACCTCGTCCATTTAATGGTTGTTAGCTTATACTACAAGTTTATGACTCCATGTCTCGTTTTGCACCTTACATAATGTCTAGCTTTTGAAATAATGACTCAACATATTGTCGAAAAAACCTGTTCAGGACATCTGTCCATCGATTATAATGTAAGAAAAAATGACACTAAGAGGGATCGACTTTGCGAAATGACCGTGTATTTACCGTCAGAGATGTTCTGGAACGTCCGGTGTTCGGAAGAGCACGGCTTGCAGCAGGGCAAGAAGGTCTGAATCGTCAGGTGGGTTGGGTTCATGTTCTGGAAATCACCAATGTGTCTCCGTTTGTAAGCCCTCATGATCTTATTTTATCCACAGGGTTATGGCTTCAGTCGGAGGATGGACGCGAAGCCTATCTGATGCAGCTGATTCATCGTGAAGCGGCGGGCTTATGTGTGGAATTTGGAACGAGCATTGATGGCATCCCGGAAGCCTTGATCGAACTTGCCAACGAGCATCAGTTTCCACTGATCGTATTTGAGCAGCCGGTAAGGTTTGTGGAGATTACTCAGGATATTCACTCTTTACTTATTAACCACCAGCATCAGCTGTTGAAGAGTCTGGAGACTTATTCCCGTGAACTGCAGCAGCGCACCTTGCAAAGCACAGATATGTCAGCGGTGCTTGAACTGCTGCATATGTATGCATCCAAGCCGATTGTGTACATTTCGTCTATGGAGGCGGGCAGCTTTGTGCCCGGACTTGCCCCGGAGATGGAGCAGGCCATCTACAGCTGGTACAGCCAGGAGGTAGAGCAGCTTAATCTGAACGATTCGGCTACAGAGCTCTGGTTTCACATGGATGAGGAGCATGCACTGCTTTGTTATCCGGTTGTCTGTTTTGGCCAGGTATTCTCGGCGATCGGCATGGTAGTGCACCCTGCGACTGCTGTGGAATATCTGAAGCTGCTGCTGGATTATACAGCCAAAGCTGCGGCGGCACTGACGCTTCGTACTCAATTCCTTGAAGAGAAGATGGTACGCAGCCAGAATGAACTGATACAGGATCTGATGAATGGTCATATTCAGCAGGAGGAGCACGCGCGAACACGAATGGGGCTCCGGTTGCTGGTGAAGGGACAGTACTGGTTCGCGGGAGGTGTGCTGGAGATCGAGCATCGGATGAAGGGAACGGGACGGGAGCGAATGGAAGCGAATCATCAGGATATTCTGGTTCTGCTGCGTTCATTGCTGAAGAAAAATCATCTGACCAGCCTGCTCATGCTGAAAAATAACCAGATCTATCTCTGCTGCGCGAAGGAAGAGTCCCGAACCTCCTCGCGTCAGCAGCTGATGCAGGTGCTGGAAGGCGTTACGCAGCATATCAAGCGTTTTGCGGGGACCAACTTGAAGCAAGTCGAAATTCATGCCGGCTTTGGCAGGCTGCGTAATCAATTGACCCCTCTGAAGGATAGTCTTCAGGAGGCCTATCAGGTTATTGAAGTGGCGAGGTCGGTCAAACCGATGAAACATGTTCATTTCTATGATCGTATGGGTATATATCAAATGTTAAAAGCAATGCCGCCTTCCTTACTGCAATCCTTTGCAATGGACCATCTGGGAGTGCTTATGGAGCATGATCGGAACCATCAGTTGAGATTGGTCGAGACACTCCATGCTTATCTCTCGAATTTTGGAAGTAAACGAGCTGCTGCTGCACAGCTGTTCGTACATCGGCAGACCTTGTACAATCGGCTGGAAAAGCTGGAAGAGCTGTTGGGGCCGGACTACATGCAGCAGGACAAACGTTTGTGCCTGGAGATGGCCTTGCTTGCTAACGCCATGATTGAGGGCGGGGAGGGCCAGTCCTCTTAATTGGAGAAGCGTCCTCGGTAACGAATGGATTGGTTCGCAGAGGGAGCTCGAGATAATGAGCCGGGTGCTGCGAGACGATACGGAGACGTCATACGACCGGAGCGCCGCTGGGGTTCCAACTCTTGAACCGGGATGGTGAGTGCGTGCTGATTGAGCCACGCCTCAAGCCGTTTGGGATCAATGTCAAGTTGCCTGCTCAAATAACAGATATCGAGATGTTTTTTCACACAAATCCGCCTTTCCTGAATGATCGGGCTGAGAGTAGAGTACGAAAAGGAAGCACGAAAGGGAAGCATGAAACCAATCGGTTAACGTTGCTGTAGAGGTTTGCTCAGGGTGATGGGCGGTGTGTTCTATGTGTGAAGAAGCGGTCATGGTGTATTGGATGCGGTGTCTTAAATCTGATGTGAGCGCTTCTGTATCTTTTTTTCTATAAATTGGCTTTTATCAAGATTCTAACATTTCATATGCTTATGCGCGTCTCAATCTAGTCTCAAATATGAGAGATTAAAGATACTCGAAGTGCCAGAATCCAGTATGGAGGAAATGTATGGGAAACGGTAGTGAAGCTCAAAAAGAAACATATGTCAGGGACGGCAAGCGTTTCGTCGCGCGAACGAGAGAACTGATGATGCTGGAGCAGTGGTTTGAGCATGCTGAAGCGCCTATGACGATATTTTCAGTTACCGGAATGGGCGGGATTGGTAAATCGTCTCTGCTTTCAGAAATGCTGTCCGTGTCGAGGGACCGCGGAGCTACAGCGATCTGGATGGATGGACGTTCCTGCGGCACAACACCTTCGGTGTTTATGGATTATTTCTTGTCCACGCTGGGGCTTGAACTGGAACTGTTGGGCAGAGAAGCTGCACATCCGCTTTCTCTGGTGAAAGAAACGTCGAGGAAGAGGCGGCTGGTGATCGCTGTTGATAATTACGAGGAGCTTGCGCTGCTCGAAAGCTGGTTTATGGAAGTGTTCATTGCGAAACTTCATCTAAGCGGGGTGCTCATCATACTGGCGTCCCGTCCTGGACTGGCGGCGACTTGGCGGACCCACCCGCGGCTGTATCAGCGGCTGGTGCATATGCCGCTGCAGCACTTTACTGCGGATGAAATTACAGAGTATATTGCGATAGCTGGACGACTGAAGCCAAATGTGGCGGGAACGATTACAAGAATGACGGATGGACATCCGCTTGGACTCGCTCTTGCGGTCGAGGCAGCGGATCGCGACAGGAATCTGCCTTATGCAGAGTGGGCCGAGTTGTCCCATATGATCAGTGCCCGGCTGCTGCTGGAGCTGACCATCCCTCGTCTGCATCCGATGGTAGAGGTGTTAACCCTGCTGGAGGCGGCCAATCAGGAGTTGTTATCCGCCGTATTGGATATGGATGTGCAGCAAGAAGAATATCATATGCTGAAGAGAATGTCCTTCATTCGTTCTGCACCGGATGGCCTGGCTCTCCACGATATGGCGAGAGTGCATCTGATGCGTGATTTTCGGCAGCGTGAGCCTCATCGCATGCAAGCTATGCGTATTCGAATCGCTGAGCTGCTGAAGCCGCTCCATGAACAAGCGGGCCCACATGAGCGGCGGCAGATTGCGCGAAAGATGCTGATGCTCTGTCAGGAGTCGATGCTTCAGTTCCGCAAGTATGCCGATGTATCGAACGATTCGTTGTTCTCACCGCTTGAGCCGATGGATAGGGCGGACCTGCCTTCGCTGCACAAGCTGATGAAACAATGGAGTGAATACAGCGTTGAACCTTGGCAAGCTGTGAACTATGGTCCCTTTCTGGACGAATTGGCGCAGCGTTACCCGGACGGCATTGTACTGAAGCGGGACAAGCAGGGCGAGGTCATTGCGATGTTTATTACCGTGCTCGTGCACCGGGAGACCAGCGAATTGCTTTTAACCTATTTTCCGAACGAAATGAATGAATGCTTTGACCCGGAAGAGCTGAACCAGGACCCGGATGAGAGCGATACCCATTTTGCGGTGCTGGCTGCCGCGAGAAATGATGTACCAGGGTATACCCGTGAGGAACTGGTCGGATATATGATACTGGATCGTTTGTCGCTGCTGGGAGATGGGGCAAGGGCGATATTGGTTGCGACCAATCCGCATCTGAAGCTGTTTCTCAGAAGTATTGGCTTTCAGATGAGGGAAACTTCTACGCGTGCATGTGATCATTATGAGGATCGGGCAGATGTGCTTGAGCTGGATCTTCGCAGCGGGCAGTTCGGTGCCTGGGTGATGTCACTTCTGCATCCGGGCATGCCGGTTAATCCATTACAGGCAGGGTGGCAAGCATCAGGTCATCATATTAATAGGTGGTCTGAACAGGAGGTTCGCAAAATGCTGGGACAGCTGCACTCTCCGGGCGAGCTGCAGAAGTATGCTGACAAGCTTGCTGGTGTAAAGGGTGGCATTCAGGTGCAGCTATATGTGCTTGACTTGCTGGAAGGCAGAATACATGGCGTATCCCCGCAGGATCAGAAGCTGCTGCATGCCGCATACTGGACTCACGCTGGCAATCCAACTGCCGCAGCACAGGTTTGTTCTATGAGCCGGGCCACCTTCTATCGTCATCTCGGAAAGGCACTGAGCCGCTTGGCGAGAATATTGTAAAGGAACATGTGCGTATAACAGAGGGGGAGCTAAGTGAGTAATCCATCTGCAACCGCAAAAATTTTGAAACATAACATTACTGAAACAAAACAATCCGAAACACAACCTTCCAAAACGCAGCAACCGAAACGCAAAAATCCGCAGGTTGACGGCAGACGCCCGTTCCTGCGGATTTTTGTTTTCGTTTGTTATACATTTTGTAATCCAAGCCGCTTCATTCGGTTATACAGTGTGGCCCTGGAGATACCCAGCTGTTTGGCGAGGGTTCGCTTGTTTCCGCCAACTGATTCCAGGTATTGGAGCAGGAGCTGTGCCTCATATGCATCTAACTGCTGCTGATAAGAAGCAGTGGAGTGTTGGCCAGAGGCAGCTTCACTCCGGGTTTCATTTTCCCGCTTCATCGAGATGTGGATGGGCATGCTCTCTTGATTCGGTATGCCCGCGGCAGAAGTAAGTGAATCTGGCAAATATTCGGGTTTCACCTCTCCATCCATCGTTAGAATCGTTAAACGTTCGATGACGTTGCGCAGCTCGCGCACGTTGCCGGGCCAGTCGTACTGGAACAGCAGCTTGAATACTTCGGGCGGAATCACTTCAATATGCCGATTATAGAGCAGTGAGAACTCTTGCAAAAAGGTTTGGGTTAACTCATAGATGTCCTCTTTGCGCAATCGGAGCGGGGGAATGATGAGATTGATGACATTCAGCCGATAATACAGATCCTCCCGGAATTGATTGCGGGCAATCATGGCGGGAAGATCCTGATTGGTCGCAGCGATAATCCGGCAGTTGGCCTGTTTGGTGCGGGTTCCTCCAACCGGGAAATAACTCCGCTCCTGTAAAACACGAAGCAGCTTTACCTGGAGCTCGGAAGGCATCTCTCCAATCTCGTCGAGGAAAAGGGTTCCGCCATCTGCCAGCTCGATCTTGCCTTTTTTTCCCTTGGGATCAGCACCAGAGAAGGCACCTTTCTCGTAACCAAACAGCTCGCTTTCAAACAAGGAGGCAGGAATAGCTCCGCAATTAATGGCAATAAAAGGAGCAGCCTGCGGCTCGCGCAGATCATGTATCGCTTTGGCGAACAGCTCCTTGCCTGTGCCGCTTTCGCCAAGAATGAGCACTGTCGCAGGAGTAGTGCTGATTTTGCGAATCGTTTCCTGACATTGACGGATAATCGGACTGCTGCCCTTGATTCGGGCAAACGGGTCGGTCTCGGGACGAAGTCGTGCCACGGCTTTTTCCAGATGCTGAACCTTGGAGGTCATATGCAGCAATTCCTGATGCAGACGAATTTCAGTAGTAATGTCAACCTCTGCCGCTACGGCGCCGACGATGCGACCATCCAGCCTGACCGGGCGTGCGTTAATCAGAGTAAACAGATCGGGTCTGGGCTGGTGCTGCTTGCGGTAGACTGTTTCGCCAGTGTATAACGTTTTGAGAGATTGAAGTCGTTCTGGCGGGAAAAAGTTGGCGGCAGGCTGACCAATAATATCGGTTTTGCTGATTGAGAAAATATGTTCAGCGCCGGATGTCCAGTAGGCCACCTTGGCTTCTTCATTAATCAAAGACAGCGCAGAGCCAGCGGTTTCCAGCGTAGTTTCGAGATAAGCTTCCATCAGGCGATGGGCCTGATGCATGGACTTCATGATACCGGATGCGGAGAGATAACCGCTCCATTCGTCACGATCATTTTTGACGATCAGAAAAGGACTCTGGATAAACATCGGAATAACTTGCGCAAGCTCCAGAGTTGGCGGGATCACAGGCACGGGTAACATGCTGTGATGCGGCAAGCTGCGGGACGATAGGACCGGTGTATTGCATGACATGGTAGGTGAGCCATCCTCGATTAGAGGGCCTGGCTGGTCAAAGGATGCAGGATAAAAATAAGCCTTACCCGCCGCAGAGCGAATAAATACAGGGCGATCCAACGTAGTGTCGGAATCAGGATGTACAGGCGCATGAGGAAGTGCGCTAACGGGAAATTCATCGCAGATCAGCATGTCTGTTCGCGTCAGCTCTTTCAGCGTAGGAAGTAAATGTCTCATCAGGGTCACCTCGATTACAACATTCGAATTGGAAAATATTGATTAGAAAAATGGAGTTAGCATTATTATATCGTTTGGATAGAGGTGTGTATATATTTTTTGACATCGCTTGTTCGAATGAAGTGGGCAGGAATGATGGGTTGTAAAAAATACTTTTTGTATGCGTTATCAAAATAGAGACATTCAGAAAAGTGTTGATATTCCTGCAAAAATTAACTTTATATAGAAGTTTTAGTTGTTATATATGTTAATTTATATCACATAAAATAAGTGCGAAAACGGGGCTGGAAGGATAGCTGGGGAACAGGTGAGAACATCAAGTGAAGGTGGGAATTGAACGAAAAATTTAAATGATGTCTAATTTTTTGAACATAAAATTCAATGCATCTTGATTTTTAGACATCGAGTAAAATGAAAAAACCATGCGATCCGGTATGGATGAAGGAAGGCATGGTATAGTATGGGGCGATATTGTGAAAGGCATGGCGTCGTTTGAAGCGCTCTTGTGTACGACATGTTATGGTTCGGACGGATGCTGTGGAAGACAGGGTGCAGATCGGAGCGGTACACGGTTAACGAAACATGTTTTTGAGCACCATCCAGAGGTTGGCCGGTTTCTCAGCCAGACGGCGGGTGTAATATGGATACCACATCGTTCCGTACGGTACATAACACCGGATGCGATAACCCTCCTGTGCCAGACGCTCCTGTTCGCTCATTCGCAGGCCGTATAACATCTGGAATTCGAAAGCATCGGGGGAGATGTCCCGATCCTTGGCGTACTGTTTCGTCCAGTTGATGATGTGATCATCATGTGAAGCGACAGCGGTGTACACGCCCTGATCAAGATGATGACGAATCATCGTTTTGAACTGATGCATCACTTCGGCTGTACTCTGATACGCAACAGTGGCAGGCTCTTTATAGGCCCCTTTGACAAGGCGCAGCCGAATGCCCTCTCGAATCATGTCACGTGTATCTTCTTCCGTTCGATGCAAATAAGCCTGTAATACAGTACCTGTATTATCCAACCCTTCTGCATGAAGTCTTCGTACCAGGTCGAGTGTGGCTTGTGTGAATGGACTATCCTCCATATCAATGCGCACGAACAGATCATGCTGCTTCGCTTTGGCGGCAACGGTTCGAATGTTCTGATAACCGGCTTCGGGGTCGAGTGCCAGCCCCATCTGGGTCGGCTTCAGTGAAACGTTAGAGTCGGCTCCGCTGTGTGCTATGCCCTCAACCAGCCTTACATACTCATCTCTGTAAAGGGCCGCCTCGTTCAGATGAGTGATACCCTCTCCCAGATGATCGAGTGTCGCCATAATACCTTTGCTGTTTAATTTGCGTATTTCCTGAAGCGCCTCTTCCAGCGTGCTGCCAGCAATGAATTTGCCTGCAAGCTTTTTACCGTATTTAAGGGACAGGCTTTCTACTGCTTTATTGCCAGCCACGGTTAACAACGTTTTGCGGTATAGTTCGGTTCCGACACTCATCGTGCTTCCTCCTTAATAATTCATGATTGTGTATTTCTATATCTAGCAAAAAACGTGCCAAAAGCTGCTGTATGCAATTGCTGATGCCCTAATTTTTTTATGAACATTTTTATCTCCGCGAAATTCAAAAAAAATATTTCATTTTCAAGCGGAGTTGGCACGCTTCTTGCTTCATATATTTGAATGAGACGTAAGTGCTGCATGAGTCCGAGCTGCGATTTTACACAAGGAACGGAGAGGACAGAAAAAACCTGGAAAAGCGAAGCGGTCGCCTTTATCACCGGATTTTTCCATTTGGAAGAGGGAATCAAAAAAAATCTGGGGATAACCGCTACTCTCCAGGTTATTCTGTCATCGGAGTGCTCGTGTAATTATCTATGTTCGAATTATTTAGTGAGTAGAGCCCACATCCTGAAGGAGGAATCATTGATGAACATTCCATTTGTTAACGAACCTTTTACAGCTTTTGCGGTGCAGGAGAACCGGGAAGCCTTTGAGGACGCACTCCGCAAGGTGCAATCCGAGCTTGGACGGGAATATCCGATCATCATTGGCGGTCAAAAAATAACCGGCAGCCGTACGTTACATTCCGTGAACCCGGCTGCGAAGGATCAGGTGATCGGAACAGTTCACCAAGCCGATCAGGAGTTGGCCGAGAAGGCCATCCAGACAGCGGCAGAAACGTTCCACACCTGGAAGCACACGGACCCGAACGAGCGGGCACGTTATCTGTATAAAGCGGCAGCACTTATGCGCCGCCGCAAGCATGAATTCTCCGCCTGGATGGTCTATGAGGCGGGGAAAACCTGGCCTGAGGCAGACGCAGATACCGCTGAAGCGATCGATTTTATGGAGTTTTATGCTCGGGAAATGCAGCGGCTCAGTGAACCTCAACCGCTCGTACGGATCGCGGGGGAGGATAATGAGCTGACATATATTCCGCTCGGTGTAGGTATCGTCATTCCGCCGTGGAATTTCCCGCTAGCGATTATGGCAGGCATGACCTCGGCTGCATTGGTGTCAGGCAACACGGTAGTTCTAAAACCGGCGAGTACAACACCGGTCATTGCGGCCAAATTCATGGAACTGCTTGCAGAAGTGGGGCTGCCGGACGGCGTGGTGAATTTCTTGCCGGGACCAGGAAGTGATGTTGGGGATTATCTTGTAGATCATGCTCTGACACGTTTTATCAGCTTCACGGGTTCACGGGATGTTGGTCTGCGAATCAATGAACGCGCTGCAAAAACAGCTCCGGGGCAAAAATGGATCAAACGTGTAATCGCCGAGATGGGCGGCAAGGATTCCATCTTGGTTGACAGTGACAGTGATCTGGAGCTGGCGGCCGAATCCATCACAGCATCAGCCTTCGGTTTCTCGGGACAAAAATGTTCTGCGTGTTCCCGTGCCATTATTCATAAGGATGTATATGATGAAGTATTACAAAAGGTGATTGAGCGTACGCAGAAGCTGACGGTAGGCAGCCCGCTTGAAATGTACAGTTACATGGGGCCTGTCATTGACGATAAAGCCTATGCGAAGATCACTGAATATATTGAAATCGGCAAGCAGGAAGGTCGTCTGGTTCATGGTGGAGGTACAGGAGATCCCCAAGGTTATTTCGTCGAACCTACGATTATTGCGGATGTGGATCCGCAGGCCCGGATCGCTCAGGAGGAGATTTTTGGTCCGGTGCTGGCTTTTATCAAGGCCGATTCATTTCAGGAGGCGCTGGAGATTGCCAACAATACGGATTATGGCTTGACCGGGGCGGTTATCTCGCGTAATCGGGCACATCTGGAGCAGGCGAGACGTGAATATTTCGCAGGCAATCTGTACTTCAACCGCAAGTGTACAGGGGCTTTGGTAGGCACACATCCGTTCGGCGGGTTTAACATGTCGGGCACGGATTCCAAAGCAGGCGGCAGAGACTACCTGCTGTTATTTACACAGGCGAAGCTGGTGTCTGAAAAATATTGACCAGGACCGATGGGGAAGGTTAATCTGTCCTCAGAGAGTGCTCCGTGTAAACATTAATTTATTTCGCGTTCCAGTCAATCATGTCCAGTGCGACAGAAGGAGGACAACGGATGTTAGGTGTTCAGTTGGTACAGGAGCAGCGGCTCCGGCTGTCCATCACGCCGGAGATCAAGCAGTCCTTGCATGTGCTGACCTTGTCGGGTCAGGAGCTGATTCGTTATTTGCAGGATGCCGCGGCGGAAAATCCACTGCTCGAGCTGGAGGAAATACCATTTTCTCCGTACAGGTCAGCCAGAGGAACTGAGCGGTTATGGCATGGTGTGTATGATCCTTTGCTTCAGGCGAGACGTGCAGAGCCTACACTTGAGCAGGTGCTGGCTTCCCAGATTCGCATTGTGATCGCCCCGGAAGAACAGAAAAGAGCTGCTGTCTATTTGGCCGGATGCCTGAATGGCAACGGATATCTGAAGATTGAGCTGACCGAGGTGCAATCGGACCTGAGGATGTCCATGAATGAGGTCACTGCTGGCTTGAAGCTGCTGCAATCCCTTGAGCCTGCTGGCGTGGGTGCACGGAATTTGCAAGAGTGTTTGCTGCTGCAGATTCAGCGTGATGCTTCGGCTGTGCCGCATGCGGCGCAGATGGTTCAGGCGGGGCTGGAAGAGCTTGTCCCTTTTCACCCGGGACGAATGGCAGGCAGGCTTGGCATAACCGCGCAAGCAGCACAACGGGCATATGACTATATCACCCAATTAGACCCGAAGCCATGCCGCTCGATCGGCAGCGATGAATCTCCGCATTATGTTGTTCCTGATGCGGCTGTGGAGCTGGTGAACGGCGAGACGGTACTCAGCTTG
Source organism: Paenibacillus sp. TC-CSREp1 (assembly GCF_050171015.1). Classification (NCBI taxonomy): domain Bacteria; kingdom Bacillati; phylum Bacillota; class Bacilli; order Caryophanales; family Paenibacillaceae; genus Paenibacillus; species Paenibacillus sp. TC-CSREp1. The sequence continues at coordinate 89,911 of NZ_JBNOKM010000010.1, forward strand.
TACACAGCAGGTAACCTGCGGGTATCTATGAATGAAGCCTTCAGCAGCTGGATCAGAGAGGCATCTCCCGGTGAACGTTGGGTGCATCGGGCAGCTGAGGCACGGGCGATCCTGCGCAGTGTGCAATTGAGACGAAGAACGCTGCTTCGTGTTATTACAGCAGTGATGGATGAACAGAAGCGTTTTCTGAGCGAGGGGCCAGATGCGCTCGTGCCGCTGAATCTGGCAGTCATTGCGGAGAGAATTGACATGCATGAATCTACGGTGAGTCGTGCTGTGAATAGCAAAACCATACGAACCCCGTACGGGATGTATACCTTGAAAGCTTTTTTCGATACGGGTGTGAAAACCTTGTCCGGTCATGAGACCTCCTCATCGGCTGTGAAACGGCGGCTTAAGGAAATTATCCGTTCCGAATCGGTGAGAAGGCCTTACTCTGACAGCCAACTCGCTGCTGTTTTGGCTGAAGAAGGCATTGTGATCTCGCGAAGAACGGTTGCGAAATACAGAGACGAGCTGCGTATTCTGCCATCTTTGGAACGGAAACGCTGGGTCTGACCAAGGGAGTAATGAGCAGCAGATGTGCACATGTCTCTGAAGTAACAGTGCATGCAACTGAAAAATCCCTGTTATCCGAACGAACGGACAACAGGGATTTTTAGTGCTGCTGGCGATATCAGAATGATTTTACAACCGCTCCATATTGCGCAGGAAATGCTCTCCGGCAATACCTGGAGTTGTCATCTGCTCGGGATGTAAAATCTCTTCCAGTTCTTCTGGTGTCAGCAAACCACGCTCCAGGATGATTTCTTGCAAGCTCATGCCGGTCTTCAGCGCTTCCTTGACAATGGAGGCAGCCACATTATAACCGAGGTGCGGATTCAATGCGGTTACAACACTGAAGCTCTGCTTCATAATTAACTCGCAGCGCTCCCGATTGGCTTCCATTTCTTCCACCGCATATCTAGTAAATACGTCAATACCGTTATTCATAATTTTCAGAGATTGCAGCAGGTTAAAGGCAATTACTGGCCCCATAACGTTCAGCTCGAATTGTCCTGCTTCACAAGCCATACAGATGGTGTGATCATTACCCATTACCTGGAAGGACACCTGATTGATCACTTCGGCCATAACCGGATTGACTTTGCCTGGCATAATGGAAGAGCCCGGCTGACGAGGTGGCAAACGCAGCTCGTTAAGTCCGGCACGAGGTCCTGAAGCCATCAATCGAATGTCATTACAGATTTTGGACAAGCTGACTGCACAAACTTTCAGAGCAGCCGACAATTCCAGATAAGCATCGGTGTTCTGTGTAGCGTCTACCAGATCATCTGCGGTCTTGAGCGGGAGACCGGTCACTTCGGACAAATACTCGGTAACCTTTACGATATACTCAGGCTTTGCATTGAGCCCTGTACCCACAGCCGTTGCACCCATATTAATGGAGAGCATACGTTTGTTAGCATATTCAAGACGTTCAATATCCCGTCCGATTACGCGGGCATAAGCCCCGAATTCTTGACCAAGACGGATCGGCACGGCATCCTGAAGATGGGTGCGTCCCACTTTGACAACATCGTTGAACTCGATTTCCTTTTGGTGGAAAGCGTCCTGAAGCCTTTTCATCGTACCAAGAAGTGTCTCCGAGAGACGATAGGCTGCAATGCGCAGCGCTGTCGGCACAACATCATTCGTAGACTGAGACATGTTCACGTGATTGTTTGGATTGCAGTGGAAGTAATCTCCCTTGTTTTTGGTTAACAGTTCAAGTCCGCGGTTGGCCAAAATTTCGTTCATATTCATATTCATGGAGGTGCCAGCACCACCCTGAATGGAGTCTACAATAAAATGATCCAGATGATGGCCCTTCATCATTTCATCCGCTGCCATAATAATGACTTCACCGATTTTGTTAGGCAGCATTTTCAGCTCCATGTTCGCCATAGCCGCTGCCTTTTTGACCGCAGCCAGCGCTGTAATCAGTTCGCGGTGAACCGGAACGCCGGTAATCGGGAAGTTCTCTACAGCCCGCACCGTCTGAATTCCATAGTACGCGTAAGCTGGGATTTCTTTTTCGCCGATAAAATCTTTCTCCGTCCGAGTGGACATAGTAGACATCTCGTTCGCCTCCAGTGGCATCATAGAAATAGTTCGTCTCCAGCACTGCTGAAGCGCACTCAGTATATCATTTAAGCAAAATAGATGCCAAGCTAAATGATTCTTTCGGTTTAACCGATAATAATTTAAATTGGGGAATTCAAAATTCATATCAAGAATAATGAGCAGCAGGGGAGGGGCACCTAAGCTTGTCTTATCATTATGAGCTATATGGTATGAAAGTCATGCATGAATAGGGGAAAAGGGCGAAATAGAGCGTTTTCAGTGATATATGTCACAAGAAAATTAGTGTATGATTGGTAAAATAGGAAAAAAGGACTACGGGGTGTGAAAATGAAGTGGAATTTGGGAGCGAAGACAGTTGCAGGTTTAATACTTATTTCAATTATTACATATGGGACAAGCGGCTTTTTTATATTTTTTGTTAAGGATTGGGTTTCATTAGATATCCCAAGCTGGTTGTACATCACCATTATTTTAGTGATGGGTGTGTGCTGGAACGGTATCCTTGGATGGATAGCCTCGCGTTATCTGACTCGTCCCATTGTGAAGCTGTCTCAAGTGGCACAGCAGGTATCTTCTGGTGACCTGACGGCTGAAGTTTCTGCAAGGCGTTCACAGGATGAGCTTACCGTATTATATGATGCTTTTCGCATAATGGTTTCTAACCTTCGTGGAATTGTGAACGATATCACGGATAGCACAAGAACGACATCGCAGAATGCCCAGTCTCTCAGTGAGGCGATTACACAGGCTGCCGAGCAGATCGAGATGATGTCGGATGCGGTTGAACACATTGCTACAGGGGTTGAGGAACAGAAGCACACGTCACAGCAATCCCTCATGACCGCAGATGAAATGCTGCATGATTTCCAGCGGATGCAGAAGCAATCTCTGGGTATGACGGACTTATCCGGTCAGATGGAGCAATCGGTGGAGCAGACCAAACAGACTTTTTCCTCACTGATGAAGGGCATGGACGAGCTTGCTGCATCTCACAATCGCTCCCGCGATATCATGCTGCTGCTGGAGAAGGAAGCGTCTGATATTGAAGTGATTACACAGTCCGTTAAAAATATCGCGGAAGAGACAGGACTTCTTGCCTTGAACGCTTCTATAGAAGCAGCACGGGCAGGAGAAGAGGGAGCGGGCTTTGCCGTTGTGGCCCAGCAGATTCGCAAGCTTGCTGACGAAAGTAAAGATTCCGTACATCGCATCAATGAGCTGATCAGCCGTGTGCAGCAGCGAATTCGGGAGACGGCACAGCTAAGTCATGAACAGCATGGTCTGGTGGTCAACGAATCAGAGCGCACGGTAACGGTGGATCAAACATTGCATGTGCTGACAGGTGCAGTTGAAGTCTTTATGCAGGGTGCACATGAGATTGGTTCCAAAATAGCAGAGCAGACGGGCCGTGTTGAGCTGACACATGGTCACGTGAAAGAAATTCAGGGAAAAGCGGGTTCATTCTCGGATGAGGCCAGACGAATTATGGACGCGGCTCATGAAGAGACAGCGATCATGCAAGAGATTTCTTCCTCGGCAGAGGAGTTAAGGCAGTTGACGGATCGACTGCTTGAAAAAACAAAAGCATTTCGGATGCAGCCTTGAGCTGTTTCCGAAATGCTTTTTCTTTTTTTATAGAATAGGATTTAAGTTAAACTATTCATTTACACGTGAACGGAGAGGACAGAAAAAACCTGAAAAAGCGGAGCGGTCGCCTTTATCACCGGATTTTCCCTTATGGAAAAGGGAATCGAAAAAATCCGGGGATAACCGCTACTCTCCAGGTTATTCTGTCATCGGAGTGGATTGTGTAAATTCTTTAGTTCAACTTATATTGAGATGAAAATTAGCTTATTATGGTTAAAGCCGAACGTTTTTTCGCGGAATTAAGGATTTGTAAAGTTTTTTTAAGAAAGATTAACAAAATTGCAACGCGCGGGCGATAAATGAAGATATAATAGGATTATCACGACAAAGAAGGAGCCCAGTATATTGAAAACTTGGACAGGTATCCTGCTGATGATTATTTTGGCGGTAGCTACACTTTCAGTAACCTCAACTGCTAAAACGACCAATGAGTCGCAACAACAGCTTACTATAGATGATTCCTCAAGCCAGGCCGTAACGGTCGAAGCTTCTTATATAGATGGTATGAAAGATAATACAAACAACAATCAAGAATCGATGCCGGTTAAGGCAGATGATGTATCTGTCGCACCAGAGAATGAGCATGTGCTCGTGTACCCTATGAATGTGGAGGGCTCGGGTTATATATATAACGGTCTTGTAGTAGAGGCCAATGGAACGAAACGTGAGTTCAGTGACTGGAGATCAGAAGGAGGAACTTACAAACCTGAAGTACATGAGCTGGATTTGAATGGAGATGGCAAAAAAGAGATTGTTGTGCTGTACTCGGAAGGACATGGCACGGGCATTTATTTGGGGCGGGTGCATATTCTTGACCCCGATTCGCTGGAAGAGATGAAGCTGCAATCCCTGGATGACATTGTGAAAGAGCATGTAGATTCCAAAGTTGAACCAGCTTCGGACAAAATCAAGATTGAAGTTGCGGTGGACGGAATTCCTGCTGAAACCTCAACTCTCGATAAAGCGGCTGGTGACGGCTCTTTTCATGATCAGTTGCAGTTCGGGCGTGTCACTTATTACAGTGTGGAGAATGGCAAGCTTGTTGCGTCTGCCTCGGGTGCGTATGGCGAAGGTTTGTATGCTGGGGATTTGACGTTTGCTTATACGTATCAGGATGGGGAATGGAAGGCGACTGATCTGAAATATAGTATGGAAGTATATGAAGAGGAGTTTTACGAGTCTTTTGATTAGATGACATGTGAATCCTTTGCTGCAGCATGGGTCATAGCTACGAATACCTAACAACATACGCATTTGTCTTGTGGACATACGACTATTGAATGAGGCTGAAAAAAAAGCAGGAACCGCAGCCTCATTTTGTGCTGCCTTGCAATAATAAAGTTTTGATAAAATTCGGAAAACACATTGACATTGCCGCTTTAGTCGTTTAAATGTATAAAGGACAACTCATTTTAAACGTCTGGGAGGGAATTTGATGAAGAAAAAGGTCGTACTTGGTTTAATGGTGGGCACGTTGACGCTTGGAATCGGTACAGGTGCATTGGCAGCTACGGGGCTGGAGCAGATCAAAGCGTATTTGAATAGCAAAATTACGTTGAAGCTGAATGGTGAGACCGTGACAGCGAAGGATGCTAACGGCAAAACCGTATTGCCGATCACGTATAACGGAACGACGTATTTGCCGGTTCGTGCGGTTGGTACACTGCTTGGAACTGAAATCTCATATGATGGTGCTACTTCATCCGTTCTGATCGGTGGAACAAATGGGTCAACGCCAGTAACTAGCAATAAATCAACATTAAGCTCGCTCGGAACATCAGTGCTTGGATCTACAGCTTGGCATACCAAAGATCCTGCGGAAACATCATACAAAGGCAAGGATTACAAAGACGTGTATCTGCATAATGATCCTTCGAAACAGGGAAAGGATATTCAGATCAACACGGGCAAAAAGTATTCATCCCTGCATCTGGAGCTGGCAGCTCTGAAAGGAAATCAGGAGATTCAAATCTATGATCAGGATCTCGCAGTTCTTAAAAAGCTGAACATTACGCCAGAAGATGGTATGGTAAGTCTGGATGTGGATGTAAAAGGCACGGAGGCAGTCTATGTCGAGATCGTATCTGAAGATCCGGGTTCAGCTCTGTTTGTACCGCTCACAACATCGTATCTAACGAAGTAAAATAGAACATTTACATGGGTGCACCAACGAAGGTGACTTAATAAAAAAACGATTATTCACGATGCATCTCCGCTTTTATTGAGAGATGCTTCATCGTGATAATCGTTTTTATTTTTGCTGCAAAAGCATAATGATGTGAGTGCTGATTGTCACGTTTGTCACTCTTAACGAAGCATCGTATCCAGCGGTTTCAGATTGGCTTCGATCTCTGCGCGGCGTCCTTCAAGGAAAGGAGGAAGGGCCAGTGATTCTCCAAGCGTGGCAAAGTCCTCATCGGTATCAAATCCCGGGCCATCTGTAGCAAGCTCGAACAAGATGCCGTTCGCTTCCCGGAAATACAAGGAACGGAAGTAGAAGCGGTCTACAAAGCCGGAGCTTGGGAATTGGAACTGATGCACCCGGTCTACCCATTGTCTCAATTCCTCTTCATTATCTACACGGAATGCCACATGATGCACACTGCCGCGTCCAGGGCGTTCCTGCTCCAGATCGTTGCGTTCTTCCAGGTGAACCTCGGAACCGCTGCCGCCTTCGCCGGATTCAAATACAAGCACATCGGGTTGACCAGGTGTAAAGGCCGGATAGCTTCCTTTCGCTCTGAAGCCAAGCAGGTCTGTGAGAACAGGTGCAGTGAGTGAAGCGTCTTGTACCGTCAGATGGATGGGACCTAATCCGACAATACCGTATTCCGCTGGAACAGAGCTTTGATCCCATGGTTTGCCGCCAGCAACGCCCGAATTATGCTCATCGGAAACGAGAATCAGCCGCATGCCTTCGAAGTCTGTGAAAGCCAGTGTTGCACGTCCTCCGCGTTCTACAATCTCGCCATGAGGTACTTCATACTCGTCAAAGCGCTGCACCCAATACTGGAGGGCGGCATCGTTTGGCACACGAAGGGAAGTTGCCGAGATGCTGTTCACGCCTTCGCGTGTGCGGCCAGCCATCGGAATTTCGAAGAAAGTCAGCTCCGTACCCGGATTGCCTTTCTCGTCGCCATAGAACAGGTGATATACGGAAACGTCATCCTGATTCACCGTTTTTTTGATCAGGCGCATACCCATAACGTCAGTATAGAAGCGGTAGTTCTGGTCCGCATGTGCGGTAAGTGCGGATACGTGGTGAAGTCCTTTGATTAACATAATAGATTCCTCCTGAAAATTTCAATATAGGTGTAAAGCTGCTGTACGGTTTGGTATGAATAACGTCTTTGTTTAGATATCGGATAATGTGGCTCTGAAAATAAAATAATTATACTTATTAAAGTTACTAACTTTTAGTACGTTTTGTTTCTGTTTTTATCTTAACATAAAGATATTTAAAAAACAATGCTAAATTTAAAATGAAACTGGACAGCTGTATCGTTCGGTGGCAAAATGAGAAAAGTTACCATCTTAGTGGTTAGATGACACATTTCTGTGAACCTGGTCCAAAGGGGAGAAGTAAGGCATGGTTTATGCACCTTGGCTTGACCCGTATGATGCAGCGCCTTTTATAGCATTCTCGACTTCACATCTGATATCTATGATCATTATCGCTCTACTTGTGCTGCTGTTATTCCTGTTCCGTCATTCGCTTCGCAAGCTGTCAGAACGGTCGAGCCGGCTGCTGCGTATAGGACTGGCAAGTATGATGATTGGCAGTGAGATCGTGCTGCAGCTCTGGTATGTGTATGGGGGCATATGGAGTCTACAGACCTCACTGCCATTAGAGCTGTGCAGCCTGACATTGCTGTTATCAGCATTATTATTATTAACACGTACACGGTGGCTGTATTCTGCCCTGCTTTTCGCAGGCATTGCAGGAGCTTTGATGGCTATCGTCACGCCGAATTTGGGATATGATTTTGCCCATTTCCGCTTCATTCAATTTTTTACCGCACATGCGATGATTATTCTAGCTCTGCTGTATATGACGTGGGTGGAGCAGTTCCGGCCAGGATGGCGATCCGTGGCAGGCTCTATGATTTTTGTGAACATAGCAGCCTTGGTGGTGTATGCTGCCGATGTGCTGCTAGATGCAAATTATATGTTTCTGCGACATAAACCGAATACCCCATCGGTGATCGATATGCTCGGACCTTACCCAGTCTACATTCTTGGCGAAGAGGTATTGGCGCTTGTGTTATTTACAATGTTATATATCGTGCTCTTTGCCATTCCTGATCTTGTGAAACAACATCACAACAGAAGAAAGACGAAGGCTCATCAGGTTTAATCCAAACTGTAATGTTGGTGTACGAGCTTTGAAATAGATTAACCCGCAGATGTTCTGGTCAGCCAGAGCTTTTGCGGGTTATTTTTTACTTTAAAAGACGGGAAGCTGTTGAATAACCTACCCACGCAGAAGAGATTCTGCACCATCCACGTAGATTCGAGTGCCTGTCACATGAGACGCTTCATCTGAAGCAAGAAACAGTACCAGATTCGCCACTTGCTCCGATGTACCTGGCTCACCCTTGAGCGGGTGCTCATGACCTTCGGGAAACTCCACTGGAATTTGCACATCCTTCAGATCATCCGATGGATACGTATTATCACCAATATTGGTATCAATCGCGCCAGGACAGACTGCATTGACACGAATTTTGTAACGTGCCAGCTCCAGTGCTGCCATTTTGGTAAAAGCGGTTTGGCCTGCCTTGCTGGAAGCGTATGCAGAAAAACCGATCCCGGAGAATACCCGATTGCCGTTGATCGAACTGGTGATAATGATGCTTCCACCGTGCTCCTTCAGATGAGGGATCGCATACTTCACTGTAGCAAACGTACCGCGCATGTTAATCTCCATCGTCTGGTCCCAATCTTCGATACTCATCGTTTCAATCGGAGCCATTGCACCATTGATTCCTGCATTGGCAAAAACAATATCAAGCTTGCCCGCTTCGGCTGCTGCCTGTTGAATTGCCTTTTGTACGTCTTCCGGCTTGGAAATATCACATTCGATGACGTAAGCTTCGCCACCGTTTTTCTCAATGCTATGCTTGGTTTTCTCGGCGTTCTCCGGAGTGCGATCCAGCATGTAGACCTTTGCTCCATGCTCGGCGAATCGAATTGCGGAAGCCTGACCAATCCCGGAACCACCTCCGGTAACGATGGCGACTTTACCTTGCAAACGCTGTTCAGCCATTACTCATCCCTCCATGATCTAAAGTATCCTTAGACGCTTTACTTTCTAAATACCCGGCACGGGAGAGGTGAATCATATGCATGCATATTAAAAAAGGAGCCGGATTCGGCCCCTTGTGTTACAAATCACCCGATAATTCAGTGATTGGTTTCAATCTTTCGTTTACTTGTGCTTCTTCCAGTCCATTGAGCTGTTATTCAGCAAGTATTCAAAATCATTATCCCGCCGCTTCTGCTCAGCCTTGCGGGCTTCTTCTGCCTGTAAACGCTCTTGCTCCTTACGCGCGGCTTCGGCCGCTTTGGCTTCAGCGGCCTGGGCTTTCAACTTCTCCAGCACATCACTGCTGAGCAGATCCTTCAACGTTGTAGGCTGGTCTTGTGCCTGAGTCTGGGCTTTGGGAGCAGATGCGCGTCTTTTGGATTTTGCCATAGGGAACATCTCCTTTCGCAACATGAATCAGTTTACACATCATAACACGCCCTAGTATATCAGGTTCACGCTTTTCATTCCATGAAGTCGGAGCCGGAAGGCAGGAAAAAAGGGAGAGCATGGCGAATGAACACAGGTATAAAAACATATAATGATACCGATACTTCGACTATTCCCTGGAGAAAGGAGTCGTTGTTCGTGCATGTGAATCGTAGTTTGTTGAAAGGGCTTGCATGGGGAATGGCCCTCAGCGTCCCGCTATGGATTGCCATTATTGGCTGGCTGCGTCTGCTCTGGTGGATGCATTGAGGATGCTGCTTTTGCGCTATGAAACGGATTTATATAAAGGTAATAATGTAAACGCTATCATTAAATAAGCTCTGTTCCGCGCCGAGTGCACAGAACAGAGCTTTTGTTTGTTCCAGAGTAAACGTGTTTACTTGGTGTCCGTTGTAATCTTCACTGGTTCCGGATATTCAATGCCGTGGGTATCCACCGTTACTTTTTTCATAATCTGATCTGTAACAGGCTTGTCTTCTTCACCGATCTGTTGTGCCGCAATGCCGTCAACAACGTCCATTCCTTCGGTTACCTTGCCGAAAGTAGCATAGGAGTTATCCAGATAATCAGCGTCTGCCAGCATGATAAAAAATTGAGAACCGGCAGAATCGAGATCGTCGGATTTGCGTGCCATGGAGATAACTCCACGCGTATGCTTCAAATGATTTTTATGACCGTTCGAGGTAAACTCACCCTTAATCGCATAACCTGGCCCGCCTGAACCGTTCCCGTTCGGATCACCGCCCTGAATCATAAAGCCTGGAATGACCCGGTGAAAGATCAGACCATCGTAGAAGCCCTTGTTCGCAAGGGAGATGAAGTTATACACCGTATTGGGAGCAATCTTGGGATACAGCTCAATTACAATCTTCTGCCCATCCTGCATCTCAATCGTTGCTACCGGGTCTGGTCCTTCTGGTACAGCCGGAACCGGCGTTTGATAAGCATTGTTTGCAGGGCGTCCGCACCCGCTCATAACGATCAGCAGCATCGCCAGTACAAGCGAAACTGCGGTAGCTTTTTTCCAACGTAAAGACATGAATATGATCCTCCTTGATTCGATCTTCAACTATCATACCGTTTTCAGATGCAGAATGGCAATGTAAGGCATGTTAATCTGGTGAACGGGGATGGTCTTCATAGAAGCATAGGTGTAAAATAAGGAAAATGCTTCCGCATCAGGGGGACGTACGGGTCTGTTCCGTTCGCTCCATACACGGCAGTCCCGGCGTCGGCTTCGGAAAGGACGTGCGGATATATGAACTTCTTGTGGAAGCGTAATCTGGTCATTTTATGGATCGGTGTCTTTTTTTGCAGTACGGCATATTCCATCTCTATTCCGTTTTTGCCTTTATTTCTGAGCAATGATCTGGGAGTTCGTGACCATCTGGAATTCTGGGCCGGGCTTGCTTTTGGCATTACGTTTCTTGCCAGTGCCCTTGTATCCCCCTTTTGGGGGTCGCTCTCAGATAAATATGGACGCAAGCCGATGTTAATTCGTTCAGGGTACAGCCTGGCTGTCCTGTATCTGATTAATTTTTTTGTACAGGACCCATATTCACTCATTGTAGTTCGTCTTTTTCAAGGGCTGCTCGCCGGATTCGTGCCTGCGGCGATTGCACTGGTCGGCACGAATACACCTGAAGAGAAGACCGGGTATGCCCTGGGCATTATGTCAACGGCGGGAGCAACAGGTGGCATTATCGGTCCACTGCTTGGCGGACTTGTAAGTCATTATTATGGCAATCGGAGTGCCTTTCTATTTTCGGCGATTGTTGTGCTGGTGTCGGCGGTCATTGCCACCTTTTGGGTCAAGGAAGAAAACTTCAACCGCAATAAGGCTCGCTCCCATGTCATGGATGATATCCGTGAAGCCAGAGCAAACCGTGTGTTCATTACTGTGCTTGTCATGATGGGCATCTGTACCTTTTCGGTTATGATTCTGGAACCGCTTTTAACCGTGTATGTGATGGAGATGGGGATACAGCCCGATCGTGCTTCGTTAAGCTCAGGCATTATTTTCTCGGCTGTCGGGGTAGCCACAGTTATTATGGCTCCACGCTGGGGCAAGCTGGGATCCAGGATTGGTTTTGGGAAAGTGATGGTGATTGGACTTGTTGGCGGAGCAGTAGGTAATCTGCTGCAGTTTTTCACAACAGGTTATGTTGCGTTTGGTATCCTGAGATTTGTCTATGGACTTTTCTTCGCGGCGGTGTTCCCGGCAATCAATGCGATGATTGTACAGGTTACGGAACCGGCATTTCGAGGACGTGCCTTTAGTTTGAACCAGTCCGCAGCCCAGATTGGCACGATGGCCGGACCCATTATTGGAGGCATACTTGGTGGCTGGCTGCCGATACGCTGGATCTTTATTATTAATGGTGCTGCACTTCTAGCCACCGCAATTGCGGTAAAATGGACCAGATTGGAGCATAAGCTCCCTGGAGCAGGTTCAACTGCCGAGAAACAGTCACGTGTATAGATGGCGCATTCAATTTGTGAATCCATAAATATAGCTGTGCAGCTTGAAGCAAGATGAGACAACAAGCAAAAATCAAGATGACACTGAGCAGGTAGCGGTCATCTTTTTTGCTGTATAAATGGAGACAGGGCTTGTAATCAAACCAAAGAAACCAAAGAGACCCCGTCCCGTGAGGTCTCTTTGGTTAGGCCCAAGTTTCCTGCGTAGCTTGATGCTGCCGCGTAAACGTTTTTTTTTGCCCGTATGACAAATTGAGTGGTATAAGTTAATCCTGTCCCGAGGCCGGCTTGCCCGAAGGTTGTCCCTTGGGAATAGCATGTTCAATGGCATCCCGTTGCTCCTCATCCTCCAGTGCGCCCGGAAAGGAATCTTCGGTGAATAGTCCAAAATCGGGATCAATATCTCTCTCAGTAATCAGGTTATCCGGTTTATGGACTTGTCGTTCCTCAGCATTTTTGCTCACGATGACACCTCCCTGATTCAGATGTTTTGCGGGTTCGCTTCTAGCGCGGCGGCAAAATATTTCGTTCAGGCTTGGCATCAGCCCCGGCGCCATTCAACAGATCTGTCCCGTGCAGGGCATCCGGATCGGGTGCGGCCGGGTCTACCGGGCTGCCGGGCTGTACCAGGTCGGCATCAGGTACAGATTCCAGCGGAGGCTCAGCCAGGCGGGATTCCAGAAATTGTTCATCCATACGATCACGTTCTGCGTTACTGATGGGTTTATCAGACATGAAAAACACTTCCTTTCATTAGAATGAATGATTTAAACGATATAGTTTTCAGTATTATCAAGCATGATATTATTCCCGAGAAGGGTATGGCTTATGTCCGTGTTCGTTAAAATTTGGGAAACACATATTTCACGAGGAAGTAGAGAAATCCAAAAAAGATAATGATATAGGCAGCATATTTAATAAAAGTGGAAGCGACCTTGCTTGAATCTGATTTGTACTGTACATCCTTGTGTTCGACTTCTACCGTACGATGTGGCTCGTTCATCATAATCATCTCCTTGTTTGGTAAGTGTTGCTTTGAGAAACCATTACACACGATGCAGTGGATTGAATCGCCTGTTGTTGTTTTTAGAGCCATTCGTGTTTTGCCTATGGTATGATGAAGCTTGAATATGCAAGGAGGGGGATCTTGTGGATTGGTATACACTCGGCAATATGATTACCCGTATTCGAATCGGACAAAAGGCCTCGACTCCCGGGTTCTCCCGTACGGTTATACGGCGTCCGGACGGGCTATTCTGGGTAGGTGGAATTTGGGCTGGCCAGGTAGTCCAGCTGCGTGATTTTCTGTTCTCTGATATTTGGACCATCTACGATGATGATGAGACGGAGCAGTGGCTTGAGTTTCGCATGAAAGTAGAGCAAAAGGAACGTGAGATGATTGTAAATCAATTCGAGGACCTGCGTGAGTAGTTCTTTTTTTCAACAATAAAATGGAAAAAAATCTATTAATCTACTTTAATGTGAATTATGTATTTAATAAGAAGGTGACAAGATCAATCGTGGCGAATCCTATAGAGGGGATACATGTGAAGAGAAAATAAACACTTTGAGGTGCTGTGAATGAGAAATGTGCCCAAAGCTATCATCCTCCTGTGGATGACGATATGGAGCATTCTGTTGCCACATGAGTTAGTGTTTGCTGCAGCCGAAGAGGTTCGGCAACCTGAAGCCATCACAGGATGGGAAGTGAAATGGGGAGACGCGAACGATCAAGGCTTCATTAGCGAAGTAATGGGCGAGGACGAGATTTGGGAGAAGCAGGGCTCTGACAGAAGTATGGTAAGAAGCCAGAACATGCAGCATACCGATTCCTTGTGGACCCGTCTGAAGATTCCCCCATTGCATGATGAAAGTTCAGCGATTCGTTTTGAGAATATAAAAGGGACGCATATCGTAATCTATCTTGAAGATCGGAAAGTATATGAAAATTATCATTACAATTACGATAATAATGCTGTATTTTTACCCTTATCTGTTGAAAACTCGGGGAATACACTCTACATATGGTCACAAAATGAGAATGGCTGGCTGGGCATAAAAGGTGATGTTCAGATTGGGCCCTATGCCATGTTGCAGGAAAAATACATCCATAACGGTTTAATTGATGTTATTTTGGGTTCAACGTTTATATTTACATCACTTGTTATGCTTAGCTGTACATTTTTCCTGGGTCAATTTCATAAAGGTTTGTGGATGTCATTATGTGTTGTGATGGGCTCCATTGGAGTCATGGTTATAACGTACTCACAATTTCTGTATACGTTCTATCAAGTTTATGGTGATTTGTATTCTCTTCTTTTTGATCTGGCCATGTTGCTGGGCATGCCTGCACTTTGTTATTTTTTTGAACAAATAATTGGTCCAGGGGTCTATGGCATATTCACCAAACTACGCAAAATTCAATGGGCCTATTCCGTTGTAGCTGTTCTCTCATTGTTTATATACGTCATAACAGGCGGACAATGGGATTGGTTATACAATCTGTTTGTGCAGAATGTGGTGGGCTTCGTGCTCGTTATTTTGCTGACCATTCTGTTCGTTGGTACAATTGCCAAGGCATTACAACGCAATCGTGAAGCCATTCTGTTAGCCACCGGTTTTGGCATATTTTCTTTTATCAGTGTACTTGAGCTGTTGTGGTACTATCAGCGCAACGGCACGTACCATCTGCTCTGGTGGAAGTGGTCTATGGTTGCGTTTGTGATTTCGTTGATTGCGATTCTGGGAAGCCGTTTTGCGGAAAAGCATAATAAAGTGCTGCAGTATTCCAAAGAACTGGAACTGTTCAATAATGAGCTGCAGCGATCTGAGAAAATGGAAATTATTAGCGAACTGGCTGCTTCAGTAGCTCATGAGGTTCGTAATCCGCTTCAAGTGACTCGAGGATTCCTTCAGCTCATGACCGAGCAGGAGGATAACAAGAACAAAGGATATGTGCGAATTGCATTGGAGGAACTTGATCGGGCTTCGGGGATTATTACTGATTTCCTTACTTTTGCGAAGCCGGAATTCGATCATATTATATCGTTGAACATTTCGAATGAATTTGATCATATCGAAGGCATACTTGTACCGATGGCAAATCTGGAAGGCGGGAAAATAACAACAGATATTCCACCGAACCTTCATATTCGAGGCAATTCTTCGAAATTCAAGCAGGCTTTTATCAATATTATTAAGAACAGTATCGAAGCACTCCAAGGGGGACAAGGTCAGATTGATATCTGGGCATACTCGCAGGAAGGCAAAGTCAAAGTACATGTCCGGGATAACGGAGAAGGCATGAGTGAGGAGGCTTTATCCCGTCTGGGGGAACCTTACTTCTCTAATAAAATCAAAGGCACCGGATTAGGCATGATGGTTACCTTCCGTATCGTTGAAGCAATGAATGGGCAGATCAGCTTTACAAGCACCAAAGGGGTAGGAACAGAAGCTGTGGTATCTTTTCCCGAGTTTATTGAATGATGAACTCGTCTAAGATACCCGGCTTGATGTTCTACCCTTTTTTTATTTCTATTCAAGTTAATGTTCGCAGAGCCTCGAATCAGGTACGCTTAATTTCTCCACGGACCACAATTGACATCATAGTTTACTTTGGAAGGGTTAGGTGGGATCACAAGCACATAATCATTTTGCTGCTCCTCGACCGTACGAACCCTGATATGATCAGGAATCGTAATACCGAATGCCTCGCGAAGCGCTTGCTTTGGATTGGAGTGCAGTTGTTGTCTGAATTTCTCGTCTGCCCAAGCCTTCTCAATAATGTCCTCGTGCAATGTTTTCTCTGATACCATCATAGCCAACATTCCCTTCATATTTAAATTAAACTGAATCAGCATTCCCTTTCTCAGGAAACATAGATGAGGATTCGCTGATCCAGTAGTGAAACCCGCCTTGATAAAGTCTTTTTTTGCGCTGCTTTATATCCAGAACGGCTTGTACCAATGCACTGTACAAATAGGAATTCAATACAATGTATTGTGGTAATACCGAGTTATAAGATGTCAAAGTGCTTTTGAACTGAGATGCAATCTCGGCGTAGCTGTCCATGAAGTATGAATTATATATATGATTAAGTATGGAATCGTTCACTGAATGAATTGCATAATCATGATGGAGAGCAGCGGATATATGTGAGAGGTAGCTGTTGTAATTGCCATGCACAGCATCTTGTTTCATATCTGTGAAGTCATCTGTCATCTGCAGGGTCATCAGCACAATGTTCAGTGCATCACAGATCGAAGGGATTCGTGCCGGTTGTTCTAATAAAAGTAGTGAGCCGATGGCACCAAGCTGTGAGGGTGAAGCTTTCTGGGCAATGAGAAGTGGGTTTAGCTGAAAATAATCGATTTGTCGTTCACCATTTACACTTACGGCCCAATCTTGGATAACTCGTCTGAAATGCACCCAGAATACGGATGAAGGTTCAAACAACAGGCTGTAGAGCTGAAGAGCGTCAACATAATATAGATTGCCTAGGGTCAGCTTGGCTACAGCATCCTCTTCAGGCTCATCCATAACATCATCCATATTCAGAAAATACAACATATGCAGCAAACAGGCTGTGCCAAGCAGATGTGCTTTGTCCAATGGCAGTCCATCGGTGTGGTGCATCCATAATGGAGAGATATAACCGATGCAGCTCAGTCCAGAACCTGTTCTGACAGGATGAAGCAGATGGAGCTGTTCAAGTGCGTGCCTGGCCAGTGGCTCAGGGTATTGTCGAAGCTTGTCTTCTGCCGCAGCGAATACGGCTTCTACATCAGGGGTATACGGGTCTAACCATTCTCGCCGCATCATCGGGTAACGTCCTTCCTGCCACGAAATAGAAATCATATGTTTAGCTCCAGAAGTTACATCCAGTATATCTCAAATATTTTGAAAAATATAGGATTTTTTGTGATCGTTTGTGAAAAATTTGATGACATTTCGTATGATTTAGCATAAAAAGCAGTAATTTAGGATCAGACTAGGGAGGCAGAGAATATTTGACATAGGAAAGGTGGAAAAAGATGAAAACGAATTGGAAGACAGGAGTGGCAGTCGCAGTGGCTGCTGTAATCATATCTGTAGTACCTGGACAACATGTATTGGCCAGTTCTACCATGCCTGTGGAGCAGGGGAATGCAGTATCTGCTGAATCAGAAACACAGCATAAGAAGCCCTGTATTCATGCTGGCCATGGCCTGTTTATGATCGGTGAAACTGCAGAGCTGCTTGGCATTGGGCTTCGTGATCTGAAGCAGCAGATGGAGCTTGGACATACGCTTGCCCAGATCGCCAAGGAACGCAAGGGCTTGAGTGAACAGCAATTGCTGCAAAAATTAAAGCCTACACTATCGGAGCGTCTGGATAAAGCGGTAGCAGAAGGCTGTCTGACGAAAGAACAAGCTGCAGCAGCCAAAGCGGATATGGATGTGAAGCTGAAAAAGGTGGTAAACACGCCGCTTCGTGAATTGCGAAGAGAATTTGCACATCATGGTAAACATTCGATGATCAATAAAGGAGCTATCGCAAGGTATATCGGAATAACTCCTGAACAGCTACAAGAGCAGCTGCATGCCGGCAAATCGCTGGCTGAAATAGCCCAGACAAAGGGCATCAGTGAAACACAGCTCGTGAATCAGCTGAAGGAACAGCTGACGGGTGATCTGCAAAGGTTTGTTCGTCAAAAGCATCTGGAGCATCCGGTTCCCGTACGGCCAGGGCATGTACCTGGAAGAGCAGCGGCGACGGATGGGAAATAGGAGCTGTGTATCAAAAAAAGCTGAATGAAAGCTATGCTGGAAAATGAAAGAGCACTCTCCTAACAAATTAGGGGAGTGCTCTTTGAGCTCGGATTAGCCTGAATGGGAAGCTTGTCTATTTACACGTGTTTGTGTGCTGCTAAGCGTATTGGATTCCTTAGCTTTGTTACGGATACGTGATAATCCAACTGTGAAACGCGACCCGGGTAGCTTGGACAGCCCCCAGCTGATGCCCAATGCGGTAACAACGGTAATCGCAAATGACAGTACCGTGGCGAGTAGATGCCATCCGCTGAGATGCATAGGTCTCGTAAAATAGGCAATGGCATAGATCACCAGAGCATGCACCAGATAACCGCCGAAGGAATAACGTCCAATCCAGGCAAGCAGGCGCCTGAACCCCAGGTCTTTATCGCGGAATAGTGCCAGCAGACCGTAGAACATAAGCATTTGAGCCATGATAATTATGAAAGTGCTCGGTTTCAGATAGGTGGAGATGTTAAGATTCATTGTATCTTCCGAACCACGCAGCACATCATATCCCAGCCAGATATACATCATAATAAATACGATAATTGTCCACGGGAGGGCCTTGGTTGTCCAGCTTCTCCAGTTTTCAACTGCCCAGGCGCATACAGCTCCAAGTAAAAAGTAAAACCAATACATGATCCACGAATACGACCGATATTCCAGCAGACTCGACCAAGGCTCAGACAGAAGATCTGTCCAGCCGGACATATCATAATACGACCATTTCATAAGCCACACATACATTGCCGCTGCGGCAAGTATTATGGCTAGAGTCCGCTGCCCAGAAGTAAGGCGACTGTGGCGCTTGCTTTCCAGCCGTTTACGAACAGCATGAGCCCCTGTTAAAAACAACGGGAACAGAATATAAAACTGGAAAATCATCAGGACAAACCAAAGATGATATCCTGTCTGCGGCAAAAACAGTTCCCGTACGAAGCTGCTCAGGTCCGGCATGTCGGAGGACCAGAAGCCGGGGGTAAACACGCGCACAGCTAACCAGTAGATCAGTGTCCATATCATAAAAGGTATATAAATATCCCCAAATCTTTTCCTGATGAAGCGTACATAATTCGGCCTGGCATGGCGATGATGGTAGAATAACAGCGCACCCGACAGAAACACAAAGGTGGGTGTACCAAATCTCGTTAGATGATAAATCATCGTTAACATGACGGAGTCGGGCTGTTCAATATCCGTCCGATAAATATATTCAGCAATGTTATGCTGCATAACAATTGCCAAAAAAGCTAACCCGCGGAGCTCGGTCCATTCGGCTATTCTCGGTTTTTTTATAATGCATTCCTCCCTTATGAAGCCAGGGTCATCGTATAAGACTAACCTTCAAACATTAAAAGCGCATTAAATGTTGAGAATAATTAAAAAAAAGACGGCATAGGCCGTCTCTTACCAGGAAATCAGCATCGCGCAGATGCTGCTCATTCGTTTGATGTTGATTGTCCAGTCTCTGTTTCGTTCGAATCCGAATGGTCTTCTTCAAACAATTTCTGAATGTAGGCTTGAAGTTTGGGTACGTTCACACCGAGTACTTGAGCGCTACCAGCACGTTCATTTGTTAGGAGTTTGTTGGGTGGAATCTGATGCTGATTCATTTCGTTTACACGAATATCAAAGCCGAGCGAAGCCAGCTTCAGCATCTGTGCGGGACTGAGATCGGTTTGAATATAGGGAGCAACGGCTTCAAGGATCTCCGGGACTTTGAAGAGTGAAGTGCTGCTCTGCATTTTCTTCGCGAGCTCGGTCATAAAGATGCGCTGCCGTTGTGTTCTTGTAAAATCGGATGTGGCATCATGCCGGAAGCGTACATATTGAAGGGCTGTTTTTCCGTCCATATGCTGCAATCCTTTTTTCAGGTCAATGTCATACATATGTTTATCCGCTTTACTTGTATAATACATATCTTTCTCGACATCAATATCAATCCCGCCGAGTGCATCAACCAGCGCTATGAAACCTGTAAAGTCTGTGTAGACGTAGTGCTGGATAGGTATGCCCAGCAGGTTGCTGACCGTTTGTTTCGTTAATTCAGCTCCTCCGTAGGAGAAAGCGGCGTTAAGGCGGCTTTTGCTATGTCCCGGAATATCAACATAGCTGTCACGCAGCACGGAGAATAGATGAGCTTTTTTGGAAACGGGATCAATAGAAGCGACCATCACGGAATCTGAACGTCCCGCATCATCACCTCTGGAGTCACCGCCGATTAGTAATATGTTGACGCGCTCCTGCCCCTCCCACTTGGGGATTTGGACCAGAGACGCATTCGAGTTTTCATCCTTGTCTGAACCATCATTGGAGGACGAAGCACTGGTGACCGTTGAGATGCTATTGGCAAAATGAACAATCGAATATCCGTAATAAATAATGACACCCGTTACAGCAAGGACCAAGGTCAGGACTGTCCCCCACAACCATCTTTTAAGCATAATCTTCACCTTTCTATGTAAGAACTGAACAGCACCCAAAATATTTTAACAAAAAGAAAGAGTTATGTCCTCTTTAATTCCGAAAAATAAGAAAAAACTATAGTTTAACCGACAATTTGTTTTTATTTGATTCGCATTACATACAATGTGATATTTCAGCACCGCTTTTTACCTTCTAATAGCTTGGATTTTATCTCCTTCGACGTGTCCCATTATTCCTGTTAAATGAAATTTTATGGATTGCTAATGTCATATATTCAATTGAGCACTATACATGTCGATATATTATACAGATGTATTAGTTTAACGCGCCAAGTTGGAGGAGTGGGATAATGGAAAAAGTACGGGGGAACGTACGGGGCAAAATGAGGTTTACGATCAGGGGGAAATTGTTAGCCGGTTTTTCAATTGTTTTAGCATTACTTATCTTTGTGAGTGTATACACGCTGATTTCAGTTTTCACAATGGCTGATCAATCTCGACAAATCAACAAAACCTGGATGCCGAGTGTAAGCCTGCTTGGCATTATGAATGGTGATGTCTCGGATGTGGAGCGGCTGGCACTTGCCGTCATCGTTGAGCAGGATTCAGGCGAAACCGAGAAGCTGAATGAAGCGTTAAACGTGGTGCTTGCCAAGATCGAGGATGAGCGTAAAGAGCTGCTTCCCTTAATCAAGGGAAATACCGAGGCAGAGAAGTTGTACGAGCAGTTCTCCACAAATTATGATGCGTATCTGCAGAAACAGCCGTCTTTTATCGAATATGGTCTGAAAAATGACTATCTTGCAGCCAGCAAACTGCATACAGAGTCATATCCGCTATGGTATGCGGCTAACGATAGTATTACACAGTTGATTAACCTGGGAAATAATGGAGCAAAAGAAATCGCTGCTGAATCTGTCAAACTTGCTGAGAATACATTTAATATCATTTTAAGCGTAGCGATTGTGGCAACACTGCTTGCATTGTTCATTGCTTTCTTCATTGCAAGTATGATCTCACGTCCACTCAAAAAGATGACAGAGGCCGCTACAGCAATTGCGGATGGTGATCTGACAGGTGAGGCAATAGCTCTCAAGAACAGGGATGAGCTAGGTGTGCTGGCTACAGCCTTTAATACAATGAGTGCTAATCTTCGTTCCATGATTCAATCCGTATCGGAGACATCGGAGCAGGTTGCGGCTTCATCTGAAGAGCTTCTGGCCAGCGCGGAGCAAAATACGAGAGCTTCGGAGCAGATCACCGAGACGGTTGAGGAATTGTCTGTAGGAACAACCAATCAGGTGGATATCGTGAAGCGTTCATCCCAGGCGATGAACGAGATGGCTCTGGGCTCTGAACAGATAGCGGAATTGGCTCAAAGCGTATCTGTGTCTGCTGTGGATGCAGCAAATCAATCTGCGGAAGGCAACAAGATTATTCAGCAGGCGGTTGAACAGATGGGAACCGTTCGTAATTCCATTGCTTCACTGAGAGAACTGGTTACAGGGCTCGGTGAGCGTTCAGCCGAGATCGGAACGATTACTGAAGTGATCAACAACCTTGCGCGCCAAACCAATCTGCTCGCTTTGAATGCCGCGATTGAAGCGGCACGTGCAGGAGAGCATGGCCGAGGTTTTGCTGTCGTTGCGGGAGAAGTGCGCAAGCTGGCTGAAGAATCTTCTGCTTCAGCCCAACAGATCTCAGAGATTGTTCAGCTGATTCAGCAGGACACGAATCATGCTGTAGAGGCTGTGAAGGTAAACAGTAACGAAACGGAAGCGGGAATAGAACTGGTTGCTGCAGCCGGACAAGCCTTTGAACAGATTTCAGGCGCTGCCAATAAGGTAGCAGGGGAGATCGAGGAAGTATCCGCGGGTTCTGAGGAGATGTCAGCAAGTACGAATGAGGTCGTGAGTTATGTGAATCAGATTTCGAATATTGCCGGAGAAGCGGCAGGTTCTGTACACAACGTATCCGCGGCTACACAAGAGCAGCTGGCTTCCATGGAAGAGATTGCTTCCTCTGCAAGCCTGTTGTCCAAAATGGCAGAGGAGTTACAGGGTCAAGTCAACAAATTCAGAGTGTAGTGTTCAAATACAGAGCAGAAAAGAGCTGTTTCTCCCGGGATTTCCGGTTGAGAAACAGCTTTTTTGTCATAACACGCCACCTGAAGGTCACAACAATGTTATTTCAGAAGTCACCAATGTTGATATTGCAAGCTGCACAAAAGACTATAATGGTAATTAATGGTGGAAGTTATATAGAGTTACCACCATAGAGAGGAGCGCATGTACTTCGAAACCTACAAGTTTTCAAGCGGAACTTTCAAGAAAAGGAGATGAATCGTATCGATGAAAGGGAGCTGGTGGAGACGAGTTGCAATAGCGACATTATCGGCAGGACTGCTGGCAGGGAGCTTTTCGATGAATACAGGATTACGTCAGGCGGATGCGGCCGCTGGAGATCATAACTATGCCGAAGCTCTTCAAAAGGCCATTTATTTCTATGAAGCACAGCGTTCAGGACCTTTACCTGCGAATAATCGGGTTGAGTGGCGTGGTGACTCGGGAATGCAGGACGGGGCGGATGTTGGCGTAGATCTTACTGGCGGTTGGTATGATGCCGGGGATCATGTGAAGTTTGGTTTTCCGATGGCTGCTTCAGCTACGATGCTTGCCTGGTCTGTAGTGGAATATGCGGATGGTTATGAACAGGCGGGACAGCTGGAGGAGATCAAGGATAATATACGGTGGGCAACCGACTA
Source organism: Paenibacillus sp. TC-CSREp1 (assembly GCF_050171015.1). Classification (NCBI taxonomy): domain Bacteria; kingdom Bacillati; phylum Bacillota; class Bacilli; order Caryophanales; family Paenibacillaceae; genus Paenibacillus; species Paenibacillus sp. TC-CSREp1. Next base: position 112,909 of record NZ_JBNOKM010000010.1, read on the forward strand.
TTTTGTGAAAGCGCATACGAAACCAAACGAATTATGGGGACAAGTTGGAGCAGGGAACACGGATCATGCCTGGTGGGGGCCTGCCGAGGTCATGCAGATGAACCGTCCTTCGTTCAAAATTGATGCGTCCTGTCCGGGAAGTGATCTGGCGGCAGAAACGGCTGCTGCACTGGCGGCTTCCTCTATCGTATTTGCTGATGATGACCCGGCATACTCGGCGAAGCTGCTCCAGCATGCGAAAGAATTGTACAACTTTGCAGATACATATCGGGGAAAATATACCGATTGTATTACCGATGCTACTGCATTCTATAATTCCTGGACCGGATATGAGGATGAACTGGCATGGGGCGGAGCATGGCTTTATTTAGCAACAAATGATAACGCTTACTTGTCCAAAGCACTGTCCGCTGCAGATCGCTGGTCTACGAGCGGTGGTTCGGCTAACTGGCCGTATACCTGGACACAGGGCTGGGATAGCAAGCACTATGGTGCCCAGATTCTGCTCGCCCGAATTACTTCCAGTCTGAATATGCCAGAAGCAACGAAGTTCATTCAGTCTACCGAACGAAATCTGGATTACTGGACGGTAGGAACGAATGGAGGCCGTGTCAAATACACCCCTGGTGGTCTGGCCTGGCTTGATCAATGGGGCTCGCTTCGATATGCGGCGAACGCTGCCTTTATCTCTTTTGTATATTCCGATTGGGTCAGTGACCCTGTGAAAAAATCCAGATACCAAAATTTTGCTGCTTCACAGATCAACTACATTTTAGGAGATAACCCTCGTCAGAGCAGTTATGTTGTCGGATATGGGCAAAATCCGCCGCAGCATCCGCATCATCGGACGGCTCACAGCTCATGGATGAATAACGAAGATATTCCGGCGGATCACCGTCATATTTTATACGGCGCGATGGTGGGAGGACCGAATGCGTCAGATCAATATACGGATGATATCGGGGACTATGTAAGCAATGAGGTAGCGACCGATTACAATGCCGGGTTTACCGGGGCACTCGCGAAGATGAATCTGCTGTACGGACAGAATCATCAGCCGCTTGCAAACTTCCCTGCACCGGAGGTCAAAGGTGATGAGTATTTCGTGGAGGCCGCTGTACGCTCATCCGGCTCTAATTACACGGAAATCCGCGCACTGCTTAACAACCGCTCAGGTTGGCCTGCACGTATGGGCGATCAGCTCTCCTTTAAATATTTCCTTGATCTGAGCGAGGTGTATGCTGCAGGACGCACCGTATCCGATGTTCAGGTTACAGTATCGTCTAGCGAAGGGGCAACCGTTTCACAGCCCGTTGTGGTGGATGCCTCCAAGCGGATCTATGCCATTACAGCAAACTTCAGCAATACCAAAATCTACCCGGGCGGGGAGGGCAATTATCGCAAAGAGGTTCAGTTCCGAATTACAGGACCGCAGGGTGCATGGAATCCCGCGAATGATCCTTCATATCAGAACCTGTCGACAGGCAATCCGGTGAAAAGCAACTACATTCCTGTCTACGATGCCGGAGTGAAGGTGTTTGGACAGGAGCCAGGCGTTACCCCTGTTACCGTTCCAACTGCTCCTGCCGGTGTGCAGGCGGTAGCCGGGAATAGCCAGGTGGCGCTGAACTGGTCAGCTTCTGCCGGAGCTGTATCGTATACGGTGAAGCGTGCCGCGGTTAGCGGAGGCCCTTATACAACCGTAGCCACAGGTATTAATGGACTGACTTACACCAATACGGGACTAACGAATGGCACAACGTATTATTACATCGTGACTGCTGTGAATACCGCCGGGGAATCCCCAGCATCTGTGCAGGTGTCAGGAATGCCTCAAGCAGCATCGACGGTGCCAGGAGCACTGACATTAAGCGGGACAGCTGGCAATAACCAAAACATGTTGTCCTGGACCGCAGCATCAGGGGCTTCGAGCTACACTGTGCAGCGTGCTGCTGCAGGTGGAGCGTATGCTGATGTGGCAACTGGATTGACCGTGCTGACTTACAACGACACGACCTCCCTTAATGGCACGTCGTACAGTTATCGTGTGGTTGCAGTAAATGCAAGCGGGCAGACGTTGTCCAACGTGGTTATGCTAACGCCTTCCGGGCCTCCTGCTTCGACGGGGACGCTTGAGGTGCAGTATCGAAGCGGAGGCTCAGGTAATTCGAGCAATGCCATCACCCCACAATTTAATGTGAAAAATACCGGCACTCAGGCCATTGATCTGAGCACAGTGAAGATCCGTTACTACTTTACCAAAGACGGCACAGAGGAGTTGTCCTTCTGGTGTGATTACGCGCAGGTGGGTTCAGCCAACGTGCAGGGTAAGTTTGTAGCGGTGAATCCGGTGACAGGTACTGCGGATACGTATTTGGAGATCAGCTTCACCTCTGGAGCAGGAAGCCTGGCTCCCGGGGCGGAGACAGGTGTAATTCAGACACGTTTCTCCAAAAACAACTGGAGTGTGTTTGATCAAAGCAATGACTATTCCTACGATGCTTCCAAAACCGCTTTTGCTGCTTGGAACAAAGTGACGGCATATCAGGGCAATACCCAGGTATGGGGACTGGAGCCATAAAGCATAAAGCGATGCATGCAGATGGAAGTGCAGAAGGCTATGCAATATTTCAAAATTGAATAGTTCAAAAATGGAGCAACTGCGGGGATAGACGAGCAGCAGTGATATTATTTTTCACTAATCCAGGGAGGTATATATTCATGTTGAAGACAGCTGCAAAAAAGAGTTTAACGGCCATGTTGGCGGGAACTGTCATGCTGACCGGTTACACAGGACTCTGGACGGGTTCTCAAACGGCGCATGCTGCCGATCAGGCAATTGAAATTCAGGCTGATGGAATTAACGAAACACGCTTTCTGCAATTATATGCTCAGTTGAAGGACCCGGCGAACGGGTACTTCTCTGCCGAAGGCATTCCGTATCACTCCATTGAAACGCTGATGAGTGAGGCCCCTGATTACGGACATATGTCCACTTCGGAAGCATACAGCTACTGGTTATGGCTTGAGACGATGTATGGTCACTACACGGGAGACTGGTCCAAACTTGAAGCAGCCTGGGATAACATGGAGAAGTATATTATTCCAGTCAATGAAGGCGACGGCAAAGAGGAACAGCCAACGATGAGCAAGTACAATCCGAACAGCCCTGCAACCTATGCAGCGGAAAAACCATTCCCTGATCAATATCCATCCAATCTAAATGGTCAATATGCCGCAGGGAAGGATCCGTTAGATGCCGAGCTCAAGGCAACTTATGGCAACAACCAGACGTACCTGATGCACTGGCTGATTGACGTGGATAACTGGTATGGCTACGGCAATCTGCTAAATCCTTCCCATACGTCAACGTATGTGAATACGTTCCAGCGCGGTGAGCAGGAGTCGGTGTGGGAAGCGATCCCTCATCCATCTCAGGATGATAAGTCCTTTGGAAAATCAGGCGAAGGTTTCATGAGTCTTTTCACAAAGGAAAATCAGGCACCATCCGCACAGTGGCGTTACACAAACGCAACGGATGCAGATGCTCGTGCAGTTCAGGTGCTGTATTGGGCCAAAGAAATGGGCTACAACAATTCGGAATATCTGGATAAAGCAAAGAAGATGGGGGATTATCTGCGGTACGGCATGTACGACAAGTATTTCCAGAAGGTTGGAAGTGCGAAGAATGGTACACCTACACCGGGTACAGGTAAGGATTCCAACATGTATCTGATGGCTTGGTACACGTCATGGGGCGGTGGTCTGGGCCAAGGTGGAGACTGGGCTTGGCGGATCGGAGCGAGCCACACCCATCAGGCTTACCAAAACCCGGTTGCAGCTTATGCACTGTCTGACCCGGCAGGTGGCTTGATTCCTGATTCGCCTACAGCGAAAGCAGACTGGAACGCTACGCTGAAACGCCAGCTGGAATTCTATACATGGCTGCAATCCCATGAAGGTGCAATCGGCGGCGGGGCAACGAACAGCATTGGTGGTTCCTACGCGGCATATCCTGCAGGGGTTAGCACCTTCTATGACATGGCTTACCAGGAAGCACCTGTATACCGTGATCCGGATTCAAACACTTGGTTTGGATTCCAGGCATGGCCGCTGGAGCGTGTAGCGGAGATGTATTATATTTTGGCAGAGAGCGGCGACCTGACTTCAGAGAATTTCCAGATGGCCAAGAAGGTCATTACGAAGTGGGTTGACTGGACGAAGGATTATGTGTTTGTTGACGAGCGTCCAGTAACAGATGCAGAAGGGTATTATTTGAATGCGGCTGGACAGCGGATTCTCGGTGGAACGAACGTTCAAGTAGCAACAACACCTGCCCCAGGCGAGTTCTGGATTCCAGGGAATCAGGAATGGCAAGGGCAGCCGGATAAATGGAATGGATTCAGCACATATACGAACAATCCGAACTTCCATGCGATAACCAAAGGCCCGGTGCAGGATACCGGGGTACTGGGAAGTTATATTAAAGCGCTGACGTTCTTCGCGGCTGGAACCGAGGCAGAGAACGGTTCTCTAAGTGTAAAGGGGCAGGAAGCCAAGGAATTGGCTCAGAATCTGCTGAATACAGCTTGGGATTACAATGATGGGGTTGGTATTGTTACGGAAGAGGAGCGTGCAGATTATTTCCGCTACTTCGCCAAAGAGATCTATATCCCGGCCAACTGGTCTGGTACGTTCGGTCAAGGAAACACCATTCCGGGTACAGCAGGTGTACCTTCCGATCCGGCCAAAGGCGGAAACGGTGTGTACATCGGATACTCCGATCTGCGTCCAGCGATCAAGCAGGACCCGGCGTGGGCATATCTGGATAACCTGTACAAAACATCATACAACCCAACCACGAAGAAGTGGGAAAATGGTGCACCGACCTTTACGTATCACCGTTTCTGGTCACAGGTCGATATGGCTACCGCTTATGGTGAATTCGACCGTCTTCTTGGCGACAGCAGCACGCCAGGAGTTCAAGTGCCAGCTGCACCTGCCGGTGTAACCGCTGCTGGTGGGGATAAGCAGGTTGTGTTGAACTGGAATGCAGCTGCAGGAGCGACTTCATACAGTGTGAAACGCGCAACAGTAAACGGTGGTCCATACACCTCCGTAGCGACTGGAGTAACAGGCTCTACCTTTACTGACACCGGACTGACGAATGGAACAGCATATTATTATGTAATTACAGCAGTCAACAGTGCTGGGGAATCTGCACCATCCGCACAGGTTACGGCAACACCGCAGGCCGGAGTGACCGTGCCGGGAGTATTTACTCTGAGTGGAACGGCTGGAGACGCACAGGCTGTGCTGAACTGGACGGCCTCGACCGGAGCAGCAACCTATACGGTGCAGCGCTCGACGGGCACGGGGGCATATGCCAACCTTGCAACAGGTTTGACGGCATTAACCTATACCGATACAACGGCGGTGAACGGAACAGCTTATAACTACAGAGTGGTTGCAACGAATGCGAGTGGTCAGACTAACTCTAACGTCGTTGTGCTGACACCGATGGCTGCTCCGATCTCAACGGGAACGCTGGAAGTGCAGTATCGCAATGGAGGGTCCAGTGCTTCGGGCAATGCGATTACACCACAATTTAATCTGAAAAATACAGGTACAACGGCAATTGATCTGAGCAAGGTGAAGGTGCGTTATTATTTCACGAAGGACAGCGCAGCGGATCTGAGCTTCTGGTGTGACTATGCACAGCTCGGCAGTGCCAATGTACAGGGCACCTTTGCTGCTGTACAGCCAGCCAAAGGCACAGCAGATACGTATCTGGAGATCAGCTTCTCTGCGGGTGCGGGAAGTCTGGCAGCTGGCGCTGAGACCGGCATCATCCAGACCCGTTTCTCGAAGAACAACTGGACGAATTTTGATCAATCCAATGATTATTCCTTTGATGCTACTCAATCCGCTTTTGGTGCCTGGACCAAAGTGACAGCGTATCAGGACGGTGTGAAAGTGTGGGGGATGGAGCCTTAATCAGCAAGAGATGATGGAGTGCCGGGCTGGTTTCAGGAATTGGGGATGGAAACGTCCAACGCATCATTCGAATTGCTGTTGATAAGCTCAAGCTGAAAGCCGGGGAGAAATCCCCGGTTTTTCATGTTTGCCAATCCATATATTTTCAAATGTGAAGGAGGGATTCCAGAAGAGAGTGGAATGAAACGTAGTAATGTTTTCCAATTCAGCTGCAGCGAAATATTAAAATCTAGTTCGCGGGTTGCATAGCGGGGGAACAGAAGGCATACATGACCAAAACGCGGCAATCGAAGGTATATCAATTGGTTACAATAATTTAACCTTTGAATTCAGGCCATGTGTGCTCTATTTTTCCAGTGAAAGAACGTTTTCCCTGATGCGATGTGCTCAAGCTTGGATAAATCCTTGCAGGACTTTGGGCTGATGAACGTTATGGAATGCCCGTTTACAATAAGGCGAGCCGGGAAGATGTCTTCCTGGTTAAAATTCTGTAATATTCGGAGGGACACGACATCATGAACTGGAAGAATACCATTGTTACGGCAAGTGTAACGGCAGCGATGCTGATGGGAAGTCTGACAACGGCAGCACTCACAGGACAGGTATCCGCAGCAGCGGCAGATCAATCCAAAGCAGAAGTCATCTGGGGTGTAAACCTTCGAACCTCACCAACGACATCGGCAAAAGTTATTCGGATGGTATCCAAAGGAGAAACGGTAACTGTGCTGGAGCAATCCGGTTCAGACTGGTATAAAATTAAAGATTCGGCTAATCGGACAGGCTACATCTCGTCCTCATCCAAATACACTCAGCCGGTGAATCAGGATACAACAGCTGAGAACAAAGGGACCGGTAACGGTTCAAGCAGTTCGAATTCAGCCATTTCTAATGCCAACAACGGTTCAGCGGTCAAAGGAAGCGCGGCAGTAGAGAAGGTTATTGCGGCTGGAATGAAGTATATGGGGACACCTTATAAATATGCAGCAGACCGCAACAGCACATCTGTGTTTGACTGCTCCAGCTTTGTACGGCGAGCTTTCATTGATGGACTGGGCGTCACACTCCCGGCTGATTCACGTCAGCAAGGAGAGTATGTGAAGAAGAAAGGCCAGGTTACGACCAATTGGAAAAACCTGAAGCGCGGCGATCTGATGTACTTTATGTCTTATAAAGGCACTTCGGCTTCCGCTTACAAAGGGATAAACAAATCAAAGGCAACGATCACACATACGGGTATTTATCTGGGTAACGGTAAAATCCTGCATACATATTCCAACGCTGGCGGTGGTGTGACGATTAGTGATATTGCCGGCAAGCATTGGGAATACCGCTTCCTGTATGGAGGCAGCGCGCTGTAGGACAAGCTCACAGGTATAAAAACACCTTTCAATACCCTGGAATAAGGGCAAATGAAAGGTGTTTTTGTGCTTTCTTTTTACAAGGCTGGAATGCCATCGTGGTAGAAGAGTCGGAATAAAATATCCTGATTGTAGTTGCCAAAACCCTCACCGTACAGCGTCATACCGCCTACATGCCGGGCATCCTCTTCCACAGAAAGCCTGAGCGTCCACAGATTGCGTTCTACAGGAATATCTGCGAGTGTAATGCTCGATAGAAGCTGTCCATCAATAAAGGTTCCTTCATGCGTAATACGCAGCACTTTAAGCATGCCGTATTGATTGACAATATCGCTCCACCAGTCAGGTGTAAAGATACCACGTCCATTGCCAGAGTCGCCTGGACTGGTCCATTCACCCAAACGAATGCCATTCAGCGTGAACGTAATGTCAGAGGGCCAGTTGGGATTGACAGAGGGGGCCTCAGAGCCGATCTCCAGTGATAATTCGATAGCATCGATCAGCTGCCCGTTTAGCATATAATTTGGAATTTTATACTCGACAAATCCTCGGCCAAACCACAGGATGTGGGCGTGCATGCGGTCCGGGTCCAGAAAATAACGGGGATCATCATACTGTCCGATCACATGGGTGGATGTAGCTAAACCGCATGTTGGATACACGTCGAAATGGGTGTAATGTCCGACAGGAATGGATACCTCGTGAAACTTGCGGGATATGCCGCTTTCCTGGGGCATGGAGATGCCAATCCAGTCCACGGCCAGGCTGTTCATTTTATGTGTGCCGCCGTCCTTGCGAACCATTTTGGACTGAATGATGCCAACGTCCTGCAGCTTGCGAACATGCATGGTGACGATTGCACTGCTTAGCCCCAGCGATGCTGCAAGGTCCTTCACATTCATAGGTGTTTCGGCGACAAGACGGATAATCTGCAAGCGGACTTCACTTGCCAGTGCTTCATATAATGGGAGCCATTCGGCATCGGTATTTGCTCTGATCACAGGTGTTCCTCCAATTTCATTTATAGAATTAAGTTAAACATAAATTCATTGAAAAGAATAATGTTTTCTGAATTTCTGGTTGAAATATGTGGTGTTATCGATTTTAATATAAATATGAACATTGATCCATAGAATATCAATTAATTTTTTTATTAATCTTGAGGAGATGAGATCATTCATGGAAAAAGCGAAAATGACGATAGATAAAGATTTTACAATTGGTGAAGTCGATAAGCGTTTGTATGGATCATTTATTGAACATCTTGGACGTGCTGTGTATGGCGGAATTTACGAGCCTGGACATGGTTCAGCAGATGAACAGGGATTCCGCGCAGATGTATTGGAGATGGTGAAGGAGCTGCAGGTGCCGATTGTACGATATCCGGGGGGCAATTTTGTATCCGGTTACAATTGGGAGGACAGCGTTGGACCTGTGTCCGAGCGTAAACGCAGGCTGGAGCTTGCCTGGAGAACGATTGAAACGAATGAATTTGGTTTTAACGAATTCGTGGATTGGGCGAAAAAGGCGAACTCCGATGTGATGATGGCGGTGAACCTGGGAACACGCGGGGTCGATGCTGCGCGTAATATCGTAGAATACAGCAACCATCCGGAAGGTTCGTATTACAGTGATCTTCGGATCAAGCACGGATACAAGCAGCCGCATGGTGTGAAAACCTGGTGTCTGGGAAATGAAATGGACGGCCCTTGGCAGATCGGGCACAAAACGGCCGAAGAATATGGTCGCACAGCTGCGGAAGCAGCCAAAGTCATGAAATGGACTGATCCAACGATTGAACTCGTTGCCTGCGGAAGCTCGCATCTGGGCATGCCTTCCTTCCCGGACTGGGAAGCAACGGTGCTGGATCATACGTATGATCATGTCGAATATCTCTCTTTGCACCAATATTACGGCAACCCGGATAATGATACCCCAACGTTCCTTGCGCGTTCATTGGAAATGGATCGTTTCATTGATACGGTAAAAGCGACTTGTGATTACATGAAAGCAAAGAAACGCAGCAAAAAGACAATGTATTTGTCCTTTGATGAGTGGAATGTATGGTATCACTCCCATGAGAACGACTCCAAAATGGACCCGTGGCAGATCGCTCCACCGCAGCTGGAGGACATCTATAATCATGAAGATGCGCTTCTGGTAGGCTGTATGCTGATTAGCATGCTGAAACATGCGGATCGGGTTAAAATGGCTTGTCTGGCGCAGCTCGTCAATGTTATTGCTCCAATCATGACAGAAACAGGTGGAGGTTCATGGAGACAGACGATCTTCTATCCATTTATGCATGCCTCTGTGTATGGTCGCGGAACGGCGTTGGTACCGCTGATTCAATCACCTAAATATGACACCAAAGAAATCACGGACGTTCCTTATCTGGAAGGTATTGCAGTGCATAATGAGGAGCAGGGTGAGGTCACGGTGTTTGCGGTTAACCGTCATCTGGAAGAATCTCTCCCGCTTGAGGTTGATCTGCGCAGCTTCGGTAAATGCAGCCTGATCGAGCATATCGTGCTGGAGGCAGATGATCTCAAAGCAAGCAACACAGCTGCCCAGCCTGACCGTGTCGTTCCGCATAACCGTGGTGGAGCCTCCGTATCCGATACACTGATCACAGCCAGTCTGGCAAAGGCATCCTGGAACGTCATCCGTTTGAAGGTACAGTAAGCGGATAAAGGAAATGTACGAGTTATGTGATGAGTTAAGGGAATCGTTAATCGTAGTGTAGAGTAAAGTAAAGTAAAGTAGAGGGTATCAGGTCAGCAGAAGGAATTATAAGGGAACGAAAGCAGAATATAAGGAAGCGCAAGGAATCGTAAGAAAGGTAAAATACTGTAGGCCAAGGTAGATCGCAATAGAGCAAAGAACTCTAAAAAACACCAAGATAAGTTACCGAATACAAGTCAGCCTTCAACGAGAGCAAGCAGGGGGACAGAGTAAAGTGAATCCCGAAGCAGGCTGAAGACTGAAGTGGCACGAAGGTCGAAGTGGCGCGAAGGTCGAAGTGGCGCGAAGGTCGAAGTGACGTGAAGGTCGAAGTGACGTGAAGGTCGAAGTGACGTGAAGGTCGAAGTGGCGCGAAGGTCGAAGTGACGCGAAGGTCGAAGTGACGCGAAGGTCGAAGTGACGTGAAGGTCGAAGTGACGTGAAAAAATCTGGATGCGAATATCGCATCCAGATTTTTTTTAGCCCGGTGAGCGAAAGCCGCCCCGTGAGCGGAAGGCGATCCCTGCCGTAATGTTCGGCAGGAACAGGATGCTTGTAGGATGAGTTTGCAGTCTGAGTGAGCTAGGTGGGTGGAGGTTTATTCTCCAAGGGCAGCACAATGCAAAATTCAGAAGCGCTAACGATCTCAGGAAAGCTTATTTAGGTGTTTTTCATCCCTTCCAGAATCTAACGATTCCCAGAAACCTTATTTCACCGAAATGAGCTGATATTACGCAGAAAAAGGGGGAATTCTCACAAATAGCGTCGCCTGGATTCGTTAGAATTTCAAAGTCGCCGAAAAGCCGCGAATAGCGTCATCTCGATTCGTTAGAGCTGCGAGACCAAATTCGAATGTAGGAGCGGTTAAACGAGTTATGCCTAGACGTCTCCGAGACTGATATACGATTGCCAGAATATATTACATGCTGCAAGGTTAGCAAGCAGGGAGTCAATTTAGCAGCATTTATTATCCAACGAGAATGAGTTTCTCGCATAGATTTATCACTATTTTCAAGCAAAAATGATAGCGTATCCATCATCTTAATTTTTTTAGCGAAAAAAGTCGAATTATATCAACTAATACAATATGTTTTGTGATAGTATAGCAGTATATTCCAGACGAAATCGTGTGATACGGGGGTTGTTCCGCGCGTAAGCCGTCCAGGGGTATATATAGGTGAAAAGGGAGAGCGATGCTATGGACCGAAGGCTGATTTTGAAATTTACAGCAATTTGCATGATTGTGAGTTTGGTGATGACGATGTGGGGTAAAGTGCCTGTTGTGCTTGCGGCCTCCAGTAATCCGACGGTTACTTCCAAGCTGGAAAGCATTGAGGTATCCGATGTTGCGAATGGTGCGGTGCTGGATCTCTATCGAGTCTCTGACGGGGAGCTGGTGGCTACTTCAACACCCGTTACAGGGGGCATATATCTGTTTAGTCCCGTTGTTCCTGACAGGGAACAGTACTACGTGAAACAAACGGTGAATGGAGAAGTCGTCGGATATTCCCCCTTTGTCAATTCCGAGCTGCGCAAGCCTCAAGCATCAGGGGATGTAGAGGAAGTGCTGGTTAGCAATGTATACCCTGCAGCGGAAGTAAAGCTGTATGAATCCAATGGAACCTTAGTCAACATCACTGGAGAGCTTCAGTCCGATGGCACCGTGCTGTTCAAAGGTGTGACGGCAGGAATAAATTACTACACTACACAGAGTATTAATGGAGTTATTCAAGGTTCCAATACGGTGACGGTAGCTCCTAAAAGGCCTAAAGCCGAAGGAAAACCGGGGCAGATCACGGTCAGCGAATTTCATTCGGGGGCCATTCTGAAGCTGTACCAGGTGAATGGTGGTACATTGGAGGCTACTTCACCTCCCGTAACAGACCCTACGTATACGTTTGAGTCTGTTGTACCCCGCAAGAGCCAATATTACGTAACTCAAACCTTTAACAACGTAGAAAGTAAAAACTCCGATTTTACGACTTCTACTTTGCCAAACCCACAGGCCAGTGTGGATGGTAATTCCATCAAGGTCAGCACCATTTATCCTCAAGCCACTGTTTCTCTGTACAAGGGGGATGGAAGTCTCGTTTCCAATACACCCGATGTGCAGCCAGATGGGACAGTCATCTTTCCTAATCTCACCAGCCGTACCTACTACTACGTGCAGCAAACGATTAATGAAGTCATCAGTGAATCAGACACCGTTTACGTGGCACCGGACATTCCTGTTGCGCCTGTAGCTCAAGGCAAGCTGGAAAGCATCGAGGTCAGCGGATTCACATCAGGTGCAACCCTGAAGCTTTACCAGAAGTCGGATAACTCGCTTATAGCCACGGCAGATGCTGTGACGCAGATCCCGTACCTGTTCCAAGCGGTAGAGCCTAAAACTGGAGGGTATTATGTCACACAGACGGTTAACGGGGAGCAAAGTGAGAATTCTGAATTTGTAAATTCCGAGTTGCGACACCCTGAAGCGAGTGCTGATTCCATTTCAGTCACGATCAGTAATGTATATCCAGGAGCTACCGTTTCTTTGTACAAAAAGAGTGGAGAGCTGGTTTCTTCCGATACGCCGAACTTGCAGCAGCCGGACAAGGTTATTTTCACAGGCTTGGAGAAACGTACCCAATATTATGCTCAACAGCAGATTAACGGCGTAGTTAGTGTAACGACAAGCTTCATCGAGCTGTCTATTAATACGCCCGGCAGGCCGACAGCGGTAAAGGGAACGGAATATATTGATGTCAGCGGCTTCACTTCTGGTGCCGTTCTGAAGCTCTATGAGGCGGAAACCGATACCCTGAAGGCTACCTCTGAACCGGTTACAGAAAGCACGTATCGTTTTGAGAACGTAATACCGGACAGCAGAGAGTACTATGTTACTCAAACGGTAAATGGCGAAGAAAGTAACAATTCCGATTTCATCGGCGTGGACCTGCGGAAACCTGCAGGTAGTGTGGGCATCGGGTATCTGGATGTGGATGAAGTCTATCCCGGAGCCACTGTCAGCTTATATTTGACGGACGGCACACTTGTTTCCGATAGTCCCGAACTGCAATCCGATGGCAAAATGCGATTCGGCAATCTGCCAGCTGGCGGTGAGTATTATGTCGTACAGAGCGTAAATGGTGTAATCAGTGAGGCAACGCCTTGGCTGATGATCCCTACCGTTCCTCATGCGCCTAAGAATGTAAAAGCAACAACCGGCAACGCTCAAGCAACCATTACATTTGATATTCCACGTCAGGATGGAGGCAGCCCGATCACGGAATATGAAGTAACAGCTTCACCAGGCAATATTCAGGTCAAGGGAGCCTCAAGTCCAATAACAATATCAGGTTTGACGAATGGCACAAGTTATACGTTCACGGTTAAGGCAATTAATGCGGTGGGCAGCAGTTTAGCATCGACGCCTTCCAATGCAGTGATTCCAGCGTTACCTTCAAGTGGAGGTGGCTCAGACAGCAGCTCCGGTTCAGGCAATGCAACAGGAGGTACATCATCATCTACACAGACAACCGTCAGCCAAGGCATTAACGTTCTTGTGAATGGTGTATCCGAACAGATCGGCTTTTTAACTCAAACGACCAGAGAGGGTCAGGTTGTAAGCAAGGTCGGCGTTGATCCCGAAAAATTAAAACAGAAGCTGGCTGCTGAAGGCCCAGGCGCGTTGGTTACGATTTTGGTCCCTTCTGGTGCAGATGTGCTGATCGGAGAGCTGGACAGCTCCATGATTCGGGATATGCAGCAGTCAAAGGCCGTATTGAAGCTGCAGACCGATTTCGCAACGTACAGCCTTCCTGTACAACAGATTTCACTCGATTCCCTTGCCCAAGGCTTGGGGGGCGACAAAGCTCTGCAAGATATGAAAATCCAAGTGGAGATGGGCAAACCCTCTCAGGCAGAGAGTGATGCCGTGACTCGCTCGCTTCAACAGAACCAGTTCAGTCTTCAAGGAATGCCTGTTGAGTTTAAGGTGCGGGGGACATACGGAGACCGGTCTGTAGATATTCATCAGTTTAATACTTATGTCGAACGAACAATCACTCTCGAAAAAGGGAAAACACAATCCGGCATCACTACAGGCGTTGTTGTGAACCCGGACGGCACTGTAAGGCATGTACCTACTCGTATTGTCCTGAGAGATGGAAGATATGAGGCAGTAATCAACAGTTTAAGCAACAGCACCTATGCGCTTATCTTCAATCAGGTTCAATTCGACGATGTAGCGGGGCACTGGGCACAGAATGCTGTGAATGATATGGCTTCCAGAAAGATCATTGAAGGGACAGGTAACGGTAACTTCAGTCCTGATCAGTATATGACTCGCGCTGAGTTTGCCGTGATCATCACCCGGGCATTGGGCATAGCACCAAAAGCATTGAACAGCACGTACTCTGATGTGCCACAGAATGTATGGTATTCTGCAGCTGTTGGCAGTGCGCGCGAGTATAATCTGATACAAGGTTATGCGGATGGAAGTTACCAACCTGATCGGAACATAACTCGTGAGGAAGCAATACTTCTTTTAGCCAGAGCGATGGAACTTAGAACCGGACCAGCTTCAATCACTGAGCAGCAAGCTCGGCAGATTATCGCAGACCGCGGTCTGGAAAAAGGGATTTCCTCATGGGCCATCAAGGGTGCAGCCCAGATGATTGAAGCGGGAATCGTGACGGGTCGAAGCAAAGGTGATCTGGCTCCTGATGCGTTCGTTACCCGTGCGGAGGTTACACAGATGGTAGCACGTTTACTTTCGAAGGCTGGTCTGATCTAGGGATCTAGTCCATTACTTTATCACTCTTTATCTAAGTCACTGCTTTATCGGTTGATCCAATCTATTGTTTTAATGGATCTTTTGACTATGGCACGAAACGAATAAAGCAAGACGCAAAGACCGCATAACCCTGATGACAGGCAATGCGGTCTTTGCTGATAACGTATATTTTATGCAGCTTCAAATTCAAGCCTTTCCGCCAAACTCCAGGCTTTCGCCATCCTGTGGAATAAACACTTCCCCATCCAGCTGCTCAGATGCCAGATAAGCGGCAAGATCGGTACGTGTTGTCATACAGTGATTGATGGCATCCATATGAACGGCGATGAGATGGGCTGAAGGTGCAGCGCGTTTTACGGCGGCGACGTCGGGGCCGTCCATCGTGATGGGATCACCTTGCAGGAAGCGGGCGCCTCCGGCATTAACAACAATGACCTCTGGATTATAGGTTTTAATGGCTTTCGCAGGCTCCTCACACCAGATGGTATCCCCGGCAATATAGGTGACGGGTTCTCCAGCCGCTTCAAGCACAAAGCCGGATACATTCCCCATACGTTTGCCAATCTCACCTGTACCGTGCTGCCCTGAAGTACGAGCAAACTGTATCGATTGATGCTCATGCTGTACATCGATTGGGGTTACGTTTGTAAATCCGGCTTTGATGAAAATATGCTCATCCCCAGGCTGGCATATCAGCGGGATATCTTTGCGCAGCTGCCTTGCAGCGGCTTCGTCCCAGTGATCGGGGTGCGTGTGCGTTACAAGCAACAGGTCGGGGTTCAGAATATCGGGCTCGATATCGGGCAAGCTGACTCGGGGATTGCGCAGATCATTTGGTGTATTGGGAAAAGCAGGCATGCTCTCGGCATCCATCAGCATCGGATCAACCAGAATGTTCAAACCTGCATATTTTAGCCACAATGTGGCATTTCTAATCAATTGAATCTTCATTTCATTTGCACTCCTTCATGTTCTCTCTTAGTATTATCCTATATGTTAACCAAACCGATTCACGTCGTACATAACCTGCTGAATGCAGATTGACCTGACGATTTTCAAGGTGAAAGGAGTGCTGAATATCCATGAACGAAACGATAGATGCGACGGATTTACGTATTCTGCAGATCCTCATTCAGGATGCCAAACGATCAAACAAGGAGATTGGGGAAGAGGTGCATCTTACGGGGCAGGCGGTTGGCGCAAGAGTTCGCAAGCTGCAGGATCTGGGGGTTATTGAAGGGTATACGGTAAAATGGAATCCGGAACGCGTCGGCTTGGGCCTGCAGGCGTTTGTCACGGTATTTCTGAACTCTGGCGAGAAACATCCTGCCTTTCGTGCTTTTGTGGCAGCGCGTGAGGACATCGTTGAGGTCCACCGTGTAAGCGGAGAAGGTTGTTACCTGATGCAGGTGCAGACCGGATCGACCGAGCAGCTGGGTGAACTGCTGGAGGCGCTGCTGCCCTTGGGCAATTATAGAGTGAATCTGTCCATTGGTGTAGAGAAGTCCAGGAAATAAGAGAGAGCGAAGATTATATGGAAGCTTTGTAGAACTTGTCCTGCAAGTCTGCTCCTCATGCCCTTGTCTCAAGGAATACCGTATGATGCCCAGCCGATAAGGAAACTCCCAGGGTCAGGCTTTTCCCGAAAGTCTGATGAAGTTTTTTCTGAGCCCCCAACATAGCCCATAGTCAGGAGGAGAAGAGGACACCAGCAGCTAGATCAGTCCCGATCCATCTTTTGATGTCCCCTTAACGTCTGCTGAAGCAGAGCCAAAGAGTGAAGAAGTCTCTTTTTTCCAAGCAGATGATCGGAGTGGATATGGACGCGTGTGCCATCCTTCAGATATATGGCATACATGGGGGAGCGGGATAGCTGCCACTTGCTCTGAGCCGGGGTAGTCAGCTCAATCTTGCGAATCTGGTCCCACGGGAGATCACGGTGTCCGGCGTGGAGATGCTGCTCATCCCATGACAAGAGTACGGTTGAACGCTGAAGGGAGCGATTCAGGAACATAAAGAAAAAGGGTCCCACCATCCACATACCGAGTATCGCGGCCATAGGATAATAGATTTTCTCTACATTTTCTGTCTGCCCGGCCACGATGATCCATAAGAGCAGCACACACAGGACAAGGAACAGGAGGCAGAGGCTTCCTTTCCAGATGGCTGTGATGCGGCGATAACGAATTTCTCCGATTTCCCCGTGCTGATGTTCGGACGAGGCAGAGTGCATATGCATTATTCATTCCTCCTTGTAATCCCTGGCCCCACATGTAAAATTGCCGCCTGCATGAGCAGAGCGGCATGTTTGGCGTGTGCAGCCATATTGTATTTGACGGTAAGCATATATTACAGTTGACGTGCGAGCCCATATTGTAGTTTACGAGTTCAGGCGGCCGTTAGGTGGGGGAGATGTGAACAACTTATTAGCCTGTCATTTCTCATGTTCATTTACCAGAATTGTCATGATCACGGTGTTTACGAAGCGCCGGTACTTACCCCAGCTTGCTCGAATGCTGTCCGGCTTCGCGTGCGTGCTGGTATAAATCCGCATACACGCCTTGCAGCGCAACCAGTTCCTGATGTGATCCTTCCTCCACAATAGCACCGTGCTCCATCACCAGAATTCGATCGGCATGCATCACCGTGGACAGACGATGCGCAATAACAATGGTTGTTCTGCCTTGGGAGACGGACTCAAGTGCATGCTGCACAAGCTGCTCGGTGTGTGAATCGAGATTCGCGGTGGCTTCATCCAGAATAAGCACCCGGGGCTGGAAGACGACGATTCGTGCAAAAGAAATCAGCTGCCGTTCCCCGGCAGACAGTCCGCTTCCACGCTCCGACAGGCGAGTATCGTATCCTTGCGGTAAACGACGGATCATCGCATCTGCACCAACGAATTGGCAAGCCTCCATCGCCTGCTCCCGTGTAATATCCTCTCTGAACATTCGCACATTATCAACAATTGTACCTGAGAACAGGAAAGGCTCCTGCTGAATCAGACCGACAATACGGTGAAGCGAAGCTTGTGGAAGTTGGCGAATGTCGGTGCCATCAATCTGAATGCTGCCCTGATTCACATCGTAGAAACGATTGAGCAGGGAAATCAGCGTGCTTTTGCCAGCGCCGGTTGTTCCCACAATACCGACCATCTCACCCGGATAGAGGTGCAGGTTCATGTTTTGAATAATTGGCCGGTCTGCACGATAACCAAAGGACACGTCGTTAAAATCAATCTGGCCCATAACCTGCTGCGGCTCCAGAGCAGGTTTGCTGCCCGGCTTGGGATCATGCACTTCAGGTTTAGTGCTCAAAATGTTCCAGATCCGATCCATAGAAACGGTGGTAGACTGGAAGGTGTTCCATTGCATCGTAATCTGGTTGATGGGCTGGAAGAACTGCCGAATATAGCTGATGAATGCGTACAGCACCCCAACTTGCAGAGATTCACCAAGCACAGCCCGCCCGCCGAGCCAGACCATCATTACCAGAGCTGCGTTACCCAGAATGTCAAACGTCCGGTTAAATATCACATTAGAACGTGCCTGTGCAATGTTGGCTTGCAGGTGTAGGGAGTTCTGCTCCTTGAACCGTTTTTTCTGCTCTTCCTCCTGATGAAATGCCTGGATCAGAAACATACCGGACAGGTTTTCCGCAGTGAAGGCAATGAGACGCGAAAGCCGGGTACGTGCATTCTGGTAGGCTCTCCGCAGCCTGTGGCGGAATAAAGCAGCTACAACGGCGATAACGGGCAGTACGATAAGTGAATAACTGGCGAGCACAGGATCAAGCTGAAACATAAAAAAGATAATAAGCACCAGCATCATGCCATCCCGGATCAGACTAAGCAGCACCTGTGTGAAAAAACTGCTGATCGTTTCTGTATCACTGGATACATTGGTCACCAGACTGCCGATATGAAAGCGGTCGAAGAAGGACATCGACATTTTGGAGATGTGCCGGAACAGGTCTTTACGAATGCGTGAGACGATGCTCTGACCGACATGCTGTAACAGATTGTTTTGTACATACGTGAAAATAAAACTGATCACAGCCAGCCCCAGGAAAATGGCAGCAAGCTGAACAAGAAAGCTGACACTCGTTTGACCCACAGCCAGATGGTCATCGATGGCGATCTTCACCAGATAAGGCTGCAGCAAATCTGCCGATATGCCAAGCAGGGAGCAGCAGAAAATCCCGGCGAAAGCCCACCGATGCGGCTTGGCATAACCCATCATCGCTTTAAACGAAGCGCGTTTACTGTGCTGATCCCCAGTGACTGTGTCAGAGTCGGGTTCGGCTTGATTGTTAGTGTCATTTGTATTGTTAGTATCATTTGTGGCTTCTGAATGCTGCGTTCTGTTCTTATGCTTCTCCTTGTCCTCGGCGTCAGACATGATGTAATCCCTCCTCCTGCAAGCGATAGGTTGCTGCGTACAGGCCTTTGGCAGCCATCAGCTCGGCATGGCTTCCCTGTTCAACAATCTGTCCTTCATCCAGCACGATAATGTGGTCTGCATGACGAACCGCGCTGATGCGATGGGAGATGATCAGGGTTGTCTTGCCCTTGCCCAGCTTGCGCAGACTGCGCAGAATGCCGGTCTCGGTAACCGCATCGACGGCACTCATGCTGTCGTCCAGAATAAGCATCTGGGCTTGCTTGATCAGTCCGCGGGCGAGACTGGTGCGTTGCCGCTGTCCACCCGATAACGTAAGTCCGCGTTCACCAAGCAGCGTATCGAAACGGTCAGGGAATTGGACTATATTTTCATAGATCATTGCTTGTTTGGCGCTGTCCTCGACATCACCAAGCGGTGCTTCCCGATTGCTGAAGGCAATGTTGTCACGGATGGTGTTGCTGAACAGAAATCCATCCTGAGGAACATAAGCGATCCGTGATCTCAGACTGTCCAGTGACAGTTCACGAATGTCTGTGCCATTGATGAAAATGCTGCCTTCCGGCGGCTCGTATGTACGAAGAAGCAGCTTGACCAGTGTGCTTTTCCCTGAACCTGTTTTGCCGACAATGCCAACCGTACGACCTGCTCCAATTCGGAGCTGAATCTGCTTTAAGGCTGGAGCTGTGCTGCCCGGATAATGGAACGTCAGATTCCGGATCGTAATCTCCTGTACATTGTGCAGTGTCTCTGCTTCTGCAATTTCACGCACATCCGGTACTTCATTGAGCAAGTCATTCACTCTTTCGAGCGAGGCCCCTGAGCGCTGCATCGTATTGATCACGTTGCCAATCTGCTGGAGCGGGCCCATAATCATGCGCAAATATAAGGTCAGTGCAACAAAGCTGCCCAGCGTAATGGAATGCTGCATCGTCAGAATGCCGCCAACCAGCAAGGACACAACGAGAGACAACGCGCCCAGCAAAGGGAGTGCAGCTTGAAAGAGGGAAGACAGTCGAACCAGGCGAAGCTGCTTGGTTTTAATATCATCAACCGTTGCGCCAAAACGTGAACATGCACTGTCCTCAATGGCAAACGTTTTGATCACACGAATACCGCCGAGCTGTTCTTCGGCAGACTCCGTCATCGTGGCGAGAGCTTCCTGCACATCCCGGGAGCGCTTTCGTATTCGCGGGCCGAAGAATACAACCAGAAAAGGAATCGCAAGCAGGGGCACAATGCTGATCAGGATCAGTGTGAGCGGAATTCCGCTCAGCAGCATCATCACGATACAGGAAAGCAGCAGAAACGTTGCGTTGGTCGTCATGGTAACCCCGTTCGAGATGGCTTCACGGACGGAGGTAACATCATTCATGAAATAGCTGAGCAGCTTGCCGTTGCCCTGTTTGGAAAAATAATGCTCA
Organism: Paenibacillus sp. TC-CSREp1; assembly: GCF_050171015.1. Classification (NCBI taxonomy): domain Bacteria; kingdom Bacillati; phylum Bacillota; class Bacilli; order Caryophanales; family Paenibacillaceae; genus Paenibacillus; species Paenibacillus sp. TC-CSREp1. Next base: position 133,592 of record NZ_JBNOKM010000010.1, read on the forward strand.
CTAAGCTCGGAAAATTTGCGGAAAATCCGCTCCCGTGTCATGAATTCGAAACGGCGGCCCAGCTTCATAATCATGAATTGGCCAGTACCAAACAGCAAGTTGTAGGCAATGGCAACCGCAAGCAGGGACAAGCTGTAACGAATCACCGTCTGCATCTGAAGTGAGTTTTGCATTAATTGATCCGTGAAGCTGCCCAGAATACGGGGCAAGGAGGCCTGGCCGACGTTGGACGCAATGATCAAAAGAATAGCCAGGAGATAGATGGGCCAATGGGATAACACATAACCGCGCAGCAAACCTTTTTTGGACATAGGTGTGGGTTCTCCTTTGGTTGGTTAGAGCTATGGAACGATTGGAGCGCTTGTTTCATACAAACGAAGTCAAGAAAAGGGCAGACACCTCGATGTTAGCGTGTCATGCCCTCTTACTGTATGCGAACTCGTTTGTAATTTATCCGTCATATGATGAATTCTCTATTTATATTTTCGCGCTAATGTGGGATGTTGTCAATGAACCTGCTCATCCTTGAAAGCGGGAAGCTTACAGCAGATCCACAAGCAACTGTGAAAAGAAATACGCCAAGGGAACACTTCAAAATGAGAATACCTATCTATAGGTGAAATGCACGTTGTACACAGTCTACATACGATCTGCAGGTGATATGACAACATATCATACGTTGCTGATATGCAGCAATTCATATGCATGCTTATGAAATTGTATTCACCAATTGCCAAGTGAACTGAAACATTTTCCGGGGGTGTCCCGTCTGTAGGGATGAAAAGGTGATAAAAAGGTTTTACTAATATGATGGAGGTGCCAGGAAATGAAACATAAAAAAGGTTTGGCTGCAACACTTGCACTTTGCGTTTCTTTGACAGCAGGAGGAGCTTCGGTATTTGCATTTTCCGACATCAAGGATGAGGGGCAAAAGGCGGTTGTAGATTCATTGAAATCGAAAGGTATTGTAAACGGAGTAACGGCCGATCTGTTCCGTCCAGATGCAGCTTTGTCCGAGCCGCAAGGTATCCAGATGATTGTCAAAGCGTTTGGGTTGAAAAATGCATATGCGGAAGCTGCCGCTCAGACTAAAATCAGTCCGAGCACCTGGTATGCGGATGCTGTGCAAGCAGCCACTCAGAATGGTCTGTCCATTCCGGTAGAAGTGAACCCGCAGGGCAAGATGACACGTGAGCAATTTGTTATTTTGCTGCATGAGGGAATTGGCACAACCGGGAATTATCCCGTAATCATGAAGTATAATGAAGTTAAGGATGAAAATAAACTAAGTAAGGACGCTATATCTGCGGTCCAGAACCTGCTGAATATGAACATCATTGAGCTGGACAAGGACGGGAATTTTCGCCCAGATCAGTCGCTTACCCGTATGGAGGCAGCAAGCATGATTTTCAATGCGCTTGAGTTTGTGGATCAGCATAGCGGCGGCGGTTCAACTGAACCGGCTCCAACGAATCCAGGGGAAGGCCAGCAAGGCATCGTACCTGAGGTAACAATCAGCAAGGTGGATGACAAAACAAGCAAAGTGACCTTGACTGCCGAAATGCCGCATCCGGGGTACGGATTGAAGATTGATGAAGTCAAACTGGAGAAGGAGAATCGGGCGATCGTCAAATATTCTATCCTGCAGCCTGATCCTGACAAGATGTACCCGATGGTTATTACCAAAGTGACGGCAGAGGCCGAAATTCCAACAGGCTACACCGCTGAAGCACAGCCTTCCGGTAAATAAAGCCAGGGTACGCGGTTGTATACTGCGTGCAGCTTCCAGCACGCAGTGCCCAGCTTCATGACGAGGTTGGTCAGCCACATGTATCACCTGTTGCTTGAGCAGCAAGCAAATTAGGTAACGGGAGGAACGGTAGAGAAGTAGAAAAGCATAAAAATCAGAAAACCATAAAAACCAGAAAAACCAGAAAAACCAGAAAAACCATCTAGCGGATCGTATTCTCTGAGGGAATGTGTTAGACAAAAACCAAGTGTTGGATCTGTTTAACATTGAACTGAGGGTGTATCTGAAAAAGCTGAAGTAAATGGCAAACCGTTCTCCTGGGGGAGCCAACTTTGCTGAAATTTCGTTCCAAGCCCGGATGTTTTCCACTGGCGTGCCAGGGCACGTCAAGGGAAAGTGGCGCAGCAGGGGGCGAAAGGGCAGTAAATGATGTGCTACAGTAAATTTCGAGACATGCCCAGGGAGAACGGAGGCCAGATGTTTTTTTTAGTTGGAGATGAAGTTGCTGGAAGCTGCTGCTTTGCTTCAAGCGCTAACGATCTCCACAGACCTTATTGAAGCGAATATGGGATGTTTCCAAACCTAACGATTCTGAGAGACGCTATTTCAGTAAATTCGGTCCAAAATGCCTCCGAAAAGGGATAAATTGGGACAATAAGGCTTCTGGAGATCGTTAGAATCTCAGAAGGTTGAAAATTGGCATAATAGCGTCTCCTGAATTCGTTAGAAGCTTTAAGTTGTAACTTCAACGTGACTTCAGCAGGACTTCGACATCTCTTGGATGTGTCTCGACTGAGTCTACGGTGTATCATTTCAGTATCTCCGTCGTACCCTTCATGTCTTCGACATCTCTTGGACGAGTTTCCCCCGAGTCTACGGTGTATCATTTCAGTATCTCCGTCGTACCCTTCATATCTTCGACATCTCTTGGATGTGTCTCCAACGAGTCTCCGACGTATCTTCTTGTATCTCCAGTATGCCTTCAATGCCTCTATGATATCTTATATACTCAACCCAAAGTGTCTTTAGCATAACTTAAACCGAGCCTATATCATATTTTTTCAGCACGTCCCCGAAATCGGCTTTTTCCGATTAATCCTGCGGTGCAGGTTCATAATTAAACCAGTCAAACCGTGCGGGAGTTGGGGCCGCTGCCGGAGAGTATGCATACATCGCAACAATGATACCGGTGAAACCTCCTGCTACCTCGCTGGAAAGCAAGTGTGTTTCCGCAGAGCCCAGAGAATAAATATCTGATAATTCATGTTTTATTGAAAATGTAAATTGATCAGGGTCAGCCCCCACATGCAACGTTACAGGGCCATCACCACAATTACATTCCAGCACCTCTTCCAGTCTCAGTGAGCCGACAATACGCCGCCATATCCATTTCTTTTCTCCCTGGATACGTTTAACAGCCAGATCATAATGATACTTCTCATTCATATACACCGTTAATCCTGCTTCTTCATTCTCATAGGCTGGCTCGAAATCAAGCATGGCAGCTATGCTGCAACAGAAATGACTCAAGCGGCGCCCTACAAAGGCTGGATTTTTCCCGTCATCCAGTGAGGATGAGTTTCCATACAACGTGAGATGCCCTGGAGATTCATGGAGTGAAACGCTATTCGGAGCAGGATTACGCAGGTGAATCCAGTCCAGTCCGAGCGCAGGCTGATCGAAATGATCCAGAGACACCGGGGCAGGCCATTTGAATTCGGGCAGGTTGGGACTGTCCATAACAGCATGCAGTCGGCCGTTCTCGCCAATCATTGGCCAGCCATCAGGCGTCCAGGTTACAGAAGCCAGAAACGTCTCCCGCCCCAGATGATGCCGCATAGGATAGGCAGGCGGGCGAATACCAAGGCATACAGCCCACCAGCTGCCATCCTGTATTTGTACAAGGTCTGCATGTCCCACAGCATGGATGCTCGATTTCAGGCTGCGATTGGACAGAATCGGATTATGTGGACACGGTACATATGGCCCATATGGAGCATCACTGCGCGCAATGGTCTCCATATGTCCGTACTCCGTTCCGCCTTCAGCAATCATCAGGTAGTAGAAACCGTTAATTTTGTAAAGGTGAGGAGCCTCGGGAGCAGCACCGCCAGTTCCCTTCCAGATCAGACGACTCTCGGATAGTTTATGACCCGTTGAGATATCAATCTCGCATTGATAGATTCCTTCACCGTCCTGTCCATTGCAAGCTGACTGAAAGTATACACGACCATCTTCATCAAAGAGAAGGGAAGGGTCTATCCCGTCCTGAGCCACATAGACAGGTCGTGACCATGGGCCTTCAGCCTGCTCACTTCGCACATAGAAGTTGCCACCGCTGCTGACATTGGTGGTCGCCATGTAGAAACAGCCCTCGTGATAACGGAGAGTGGGGGCGTAGATGCCCCCGGACCGCCATGCATTGCCAAGTGAAAGCTGTTCAGTGGACGTCAGAACATGGCCAATCTTATGCCAATGCACGAGATCCTTGCTGTGAAAAATGGGTACGCCAGGAAAATATTCAAACGTGCTGGTCACCAGATAGTAGTCATCCTGGACCCGGCATATGCTCGGATCAGGGTAGAATCCCGGAATAATCGGATTTGAATAATTCATCTGGATCACACCTCTACTCATTCCAGAGCTTAACGCGATTTTGAACGTATTGCGTGAAGCCCTTTTCCATTTTTTCAACCCCCGCATCAAGCAACTTCTGTTGATAATCATTCCAGATACTTTCGAACTCCTCCGGTTTGGACATGATAGCCAGCGGAATCTGGCGCCAGGTGATATCCTTGACCTTGTTGGCAATGACGTTGATCTCATCTTCACTTGGGACAGAGATATTCCATACAGCTCCCCAAGGTTTCACGGGAAAGTCTTTTTCATTTGGAAATAAATCCATCCATGTGTTAGCGTTATAGGCCTGGAGTGTTTCTTTATCCGCAGCGGTATAATTCTCCACGATCTGTTCCGGGTAATTTTTAGTGAAGTAATTGTCTGTAGAATCCTTGACTCCATCTCCGTAATGAGCGCCCAGATTTGTATAGAAGCCTATCCCGGATTCCCGGCTGAACGAAATATTATCGTTAACGATGCGTTCCTGAACTTCTGCAGGTACTACACGCTTGCCATTCTGCAGCTCATAATGCTGGCCTTGAATTCCCCAATTGTTCAGAACCTGCCCTTGCTCGGAAGCAAGGAAGTCCAAAAATTGAATGGCTCGAACGGGGTCTTTACAAGCGGTAGTGATGCCTACACCCCACCCAGCCATAAAACCTGTAGACTGGAAACGGTTATCCTTGTATTGATCCGAAAGCATAACGGAATAATGACCATAAGTTTGATCATATTTTCCTTCGGCCTTGAGTGCCTTCTCCCCATCACCATAACCCCAGTCTACATCCGTCAGACCAATAACCCGGCCTGAAGCAATTTTAGCCTGATACTGATCGTTCTTCTGAACAAAGGATTCCTTGTCGAGCAGACCGGTATTATACATGTGGTTGAGCCACTGGAAATATTCCTTCTCACCTTCCGTGCGGAAGTGATATGTGGCTTCGTAAGTTTCAGGGTTTATATAATACTCGCCGTCACCGGATTTACCGGTTGTTTCCGCCGCAGGATTGGTCACGGTAATCTGTATGCGCCAATCATCGGCATTCAGGGTGAGACCGATGTTGGGATTTCCTTTTTCATCCACAGGGTGCTTCTCCAGATAATTGCGAATGACAGTTTCGAAATCCTGTACCGTTTTAATCTCTGGATATCCGGCTTCCTTCACCGCACGGTGCTGGAGCTCGAAACCACTTCCTGCTACGAAATTGACTCCGTCTATGGAAGAATACGTGGGAATAACATATATGGATGGGTCTTCATTGCTGTAGCGTAAACGTTTGATCTGTTCACCAAACAGCTTTTTGAGATTGGGTGCATGTTCCTCGATCAGATCGGTGAGATCCAGCATTGCTCCGGCATCAACGAGTTTATCCAAATCACCCTTGGGGCTGATCAGATCGGGGTAATCTCCGCTGGCCGAGATCAGAGCTAGTCGTTGTGAAGGGTCAGCAACAGCAAATTCAGCGTTCAGGGATACCCCGGTTTGTCTTGTAATCTCTTTTCCAACCGCATCCTGCATGTTATTCCAGTTTGGATTGGCGTCTGCGCCAAAGAAGCTGAAGGTTACGGGAGAAAGTTGATCCTCGGAAGTACTACCGTTCTCTACTTCCTGATTGTTGCTGCCGCATCCGGCCAGCAAGCTCATCGAGAGCGTAAGTGTGACGGAGAGCTTCGAGATGTTTCTTATCCATTGAGCCAAAATATAACCCCCTGTTGATTTTTTGTTGAATGCGCTTGCAAACCATTGGAAAAAAACTGAAATACCAGCATATTCTGATGTTGCTCTGCGGCCACCTCCTCGAACTGTTGCATCACATCTGTCTGGTGTATATGAGGAATTATATCGGCACCTCGAGTTGGATACCTTGATTTTTCAGTCCTGGAATAGCATGATATAGACATTCAATTCAGCAAGGGGTTTGGGAGGTGAGACAACTGAGCAACGCGTATCTGGGATGGTTCACATCGGATGTGCAGTTCCCGTTTTATATTCAATACGGGGGACATGATGAGGATACAGAGCTGCACAGGCATGCGGATTTCTCCGAACTTGTCATTGTGCTTAAAGGCCATGCCACGCATATCGTTAACAATGAGTCATTTTTTATCAAAAAAGGAAATGCGTTTGTTATTAATGGTTCCACACCTCATGCATACAGGGAACCCCATGATTTTCAGATCTGCAACATTATGTTCAGACCTGAAATGCTTGCTTCGATCGGCCCTGATCTACGGAAATCGAACGGATTTCAGGCTTTGTTTGTGCTGGAACCCATGTATCGCAATGCACATTCATATGCATCCAAGCTCGCCCTGCCCATCTCCGGCCTGGATTATGTCGAGTCTTTGATTTCCATGATGATTGAGGAATATCATAACAGGCAGCAGGGGTATCAGACGATGCTGCTTTCACGCTTTACGGAAATGGTTGTTTATCTTTCGCGGCATTACGATACGCAGGAGAACGGAATCGAAGGCAATCATCTCATGCATCTGGCTAATGCTATCTCCTATATCGAGGATCATTATCTGGAGCCGTTGTCGCTGGAGGAAATAGCTGGTCATTCGAATGTTTCAATGAGACATCTCAATCGCATTTTCCAATCCTATTACGGTACAACACCCATCTCGTATATGCATAAGCTTCGTTTGGAAAAAGCATGTCACCTCTTAAAATATAGCAGTCTTCCGATTACTGAGGTTTCATATGAATGCGGATACAATGACAGCAATTACTTCACACGACAATTCACCAAAGCTTATGGAAGGTCTCCCAAAGGATTCAGGCAAAATGCGGGTGCCAAAGACGATGTGGATTAAAAGCGTAAATACAGTTACAGCATAGAAACAAGCACCTGCAAAAATGATCTTTTGTTCCCTATGTTCTCCTATTTAAAAACAAAAGTGCTCTTACATCAAAGCAGGAGCTTCCCCATGGGAAGCTCCTGCTTTGATGTGTTGATCGTTCGGAACAATGTGCTTCTAACTATATCATTTGGAACGAACAAGCCGGATTCATCTTTTAATCAAGTAGCAATCTTCCGTCATCGTGCCATTGACCATACATTTGGTTTGCCCTCGTATGCATGATGAATTTATCAAGTCTGCTCTGAAACAGCTCAGGCTGCCGTTTTACACTTTGAATGGTGTCGATGCGAACGCGTTGATACAGCGGAGGAAATGCCAGGAAATTTTCATAGGTTTGCCTGTCTGCTATTAACCTTTGTTGAATCTCGTCTTCGATGACAAAAGCTTCCGGGTTCAGATCAGGCAGAACTTTTCTGCCCTCATCCCGCATAAGACCAAGCCTGTTCAGACGACGTACACGCTCCTTGTTTAACTCGGTCCATGAACTCTTGCGGCTGCGTGGAGATAAGCGCTGTAACAGCCGGTTGTCAGCGGTTTTCTTTTTCACTCCATCAATCCAGCCAAAGCACAGCGACTCCTCAACTGCATCCAGATATAAGATTGTTTCGGCGTGTGGTTTTATGCTGACACGAACCCAGCAATATGCATGTGAGGTTCCATGCTCTTCTAACCACAGCCTTAACTCTTCTCTGGAAGTAAAGGGGAGTACATTTTCAGGTGAGAGAGATTGCATCAGATCCAAGACCTTCCATCATGTGTAATAGACTTCAAGCAGTACATGCTTATACAACAGCATCAGAATCTGCAACTTCATTGGAGCCTTCGCCTTCGTACCAGAAACGGAAGTAGTCGTTCATGACAGAGGCATGACCCAATTGACGCAGCATGGTGGAGATATTGCCCCGGTGATAGGTTCCGTGATTGACGAGGTGAAAAATGATCTCTGCGAGACTGGTTTGGCGTAGGCCCGCAAAGGGATTGTCGAGTGGAATGGTTTGCTCCAAATCTGATTGCTGACGGAACCAATCAAGGAACTGATCGGATAGCTCTTCATAACGATTAACGTATTCTTCTATCGTGGCAAAAGTTTCTCCGTTGCGCGGCATACAGAGCTGCAAAGCTTCAGGCATGCCTGTTCCGGTTAGGACCAGATACCACATCTGATCGACGGCATACAGATGACTCAGAGCATGAGCGAGAGTAGGAAAGGAACTGCCAACTTCCTGATGCAGTACAGCAGGCGGGAGCTCCTGAATGCGCTGCATGATGGTCTGTGATGCCCAAACATGATAATGATACATTTGTTGCGGATGATTCATAAAGATCGTCTCCTTTAATTTGGCGATTAGTTCAGTGAAATAGTGCTATCTTGCTGAAAAGATTATAAAAAAAGAAGTATGACAACAGCGTGTCATACTTCTACTTCGATTTTACCGAGATTTTACCGAATTTTGAAATCAAGCTAACCGAGCAGGGACTACCAGTGCTTTCAGCGCTATCCACACTTCACATATCAACCTGGTTATAACGTTTCAGTGCATTTCGCAGCTTTGTCTCCAGAATATCCCTCAGTGCTGCAGGTTCAAGCACCTCTGCGCCACTCCCCAGGCTGAGCAGGAATGACCATAACCACGGAGCCTGGAGCGGCCGATGAATCTGAATACGCATCGTCATGCTCCCATCCTCATGAAATTGTTTGTCTGCTTGCTGGAAATGATCCATAGCCTCTGCGAGTGCGTCCGGGTATACCCGAAACACTACATCCGTCATGGAATCCTGTGAGTCAGTATGGGAGGAAGAAGCTTCGTCAGCGGGGATCATGCGGGGGTTAAAAGAACGGTTTGTCAGATGTACATTTAACATCCGCGACAGCCGGAATTCCCGATAATCCTGCCGGCTTCTGCAATATCCATACACATACCAGCTGCGATATTTATATTGGAGTCGAACAGGCTCCAGTTCCCGGGCGGACCGCTCGTTTTTTGCATTAATATAATCAAATTGTACCGTCTGATGTTGTATGATTCCCGCACGAAGATACGGTAGAGAGTCTGGATCTGTGCGATGGGTATCGAGGTCTACAGTCAAGCTTGGTTTCTGATGCTGATCACCAATCGTCTGCAAACGCTCGATCGTGCCTTGGGCACGCGCATCATGAAAAACGGTAGAGAGACTGGTAAGCACGGTAATCAACGCATGTACGTCATACGAACCGAGCAGACTCTTATCCATTTTATAACCGTCCACCATGCCATATCCGCCGTTCATTCCCTGATGGGAAACGACCGGGAAACCCGCCGCACAGAGGACGTCTATATCCCGATAGATCGTTCTGGGCGACACCTGATATTCCTCCGCAAGTTTAGAGGCAGACAATACCTCATGATTCAGCAGCTTATAGATGATCGAGACTAACCGTTCCAGTTTCAAAAGAATCCCACCCGTTATTCCTTTTCTTCAACCTTCCAATCACTGTTGTACCGACATTCTTGATTCCCTTCTCTAGAAGGAAACAGGTTATGATAGATCGTTTAGAGGCCTAGTCTTCCTGTACGTTATATAACACCCGAGCCAGCAGACCTTGACCGTAGTTGCCAAAGCTTTTGCCGAAAATGGTCAGGCCGCGTTTATTCACAGGGCCGTCGGTGACCGCGATCCGAAAATGGATATCACTTTTGTAATCCAGTCCGATATCATCCAGCGTGACGTCCGAAATCCGGCATCCGTCGATATAGCTGCCTTCCTTCGTAATGCGAATGAGCTTCAGCATGCCGTATTGATTCAGATGCGGAGGCCACCAGTCTGGATTGAACGTGCCGCGTGTATCGCCAAAATCGCCTGGACTTGTCCAGAGCCCGATCTCTTTGCCATTGATATAGAAGTAAATATCGGACGGATAATTATCACAGAAACCAGGGGCCTCCGAGCCGAGCTCCATAGACAGCTGGATTTCGTTAAACGTCTGATTAGGCTTGAGATAGTTAGGAATACGATATTCCAGATAACCTTCCGCCAGCCAGATCATCTCCGCATCAATCCGAAGCGGGTCGGCAAAATAACGCGGGTCATCGAATTCCCCGATAATGCTGTCTTTCGTTGCAATGCCGCACGTAGGGGCTGCCTGATAGTCGCTGTAATGCCCGACCTGAATCTCAACCTCATACCGATTGTGAATCTCCTGTGAGCGCAGATCGACCATTAATTTTTCCTCGTTAAGGTAACAGATCTTCTGAATGCCGTGTTTGCCAACCGCCGTGTTAATCTCGATCAGTCCGCTCTCCTCAAGCTTTTTGATATGCATTGTAATTGCACCGTTACTAAGTCCGAGCCTGGTTGCGAGGTCATTAAGGTTAAGACTTTGGTTTCTGGCCAGCAGCTCGATAATCTGAATGCGAATTTCGGAACTGAGTGCTTTGAAAATGTTCACACCTGACATCAGATCTTTAATATAAATCATAGGTGGATGTCCTTTCCCCGTTCTGAACAAAGCCTATTTACGCAGACTTTTGCACATTTGACTGTTTTATTTCAGATAATTATAAATCATTACATGCTGGAAAGAAAGAGCTGAGAAAACGGAGTTATACCCTATGTATACATTGGGGGAGTTAAAAATAAACCTATATTTTATATAAGTTGAACGATTCATTTACACTCTAACGGAGAGGACAGAAAGAACCTGAAAAAGCGAATCATTCGCCTTTATCACCGGATTTTCCCCTTTGGAAAAGGGAATTCAAAAAATCTGGAGATAACAGCGATTGGAAGGTTATTCTGTCATCGGAGTGGGCTGTGTAAAATCTTTGTTCAGCTTATGTAGTTCGGTTTATTTGAAATGAAACTTTGAATTAATTTATATATATTTGAAATATACCATTGAATTGTCATGTAACCGCTTTTATAATCCTATTATACTTAAATTGATTTAATACTTCATGAACCAAAGCAACCATTTTATAAGGAGAGGCGGCGTTGTGTTATGGAGAAATTCAGCTTAAAGAAGATTTTAAAAGGCTCGGAGTGGAAGAAGTTGAAGGGTTTAGATTGGAAGAGTGTGAAAGGTTTAGAGTGGAGGACATGGGTGAGTTTTAGAGGCATGAAGCGTTCAGTGAGCTCTGATGATTTAAGGGGCACGGATGATTCGAAGGGCGTGAGCAGCATAAAGCGTTCAACAAAAAGACGTTGGGCAATGCCGGCATTGCTTGTATTGGTGCTGGTGCTTGCAGGACAGTCCAAGGCGTTAGCCGCGTTCTGGAATCTGACAGGAGACATCGCTGTTCATGATCCATCCATCATCAAAGAGGGCAATTCATGGTACACCTTCTCCACCGGCCCGGGTATTCAGGTGCTGAAATCGGATAACGGAACATCGTGGTATCGTGTACCACAGATTTTTTTGAGTGAGCCATCCTGGTGGAATACTGCTGTTCCGGCGCAGGCCAATCTGGACGTGTGGGCACCTGACGTGCAGCGATACAACGGCAAGGTGTGGCTGTATTATTCCATTTCGACATTTGGCTCGAACAGGTCTGCGATCGGGCTTGCATCCGCAAACAGTGTTGGAGCCGGTCAGTGGAAGGATGAGGGACTGGTGCTGCAATCCACAACATCGAATAACTACAACGCCATTGATCCGGAACTGGTCATTGATGCTTCTGGCAATCCGTGGCTTGCTTTCGGGTCGTTCTGGAGTGGTCTGAAGATTGTGAAGCTGGACAAAAATACGATGAAACCGACAGGCAGCATCTCTTCCATTGCAGCACGGCCGAATAACGGAGGAGCGATTGAAGCACCAAGTATCACGTATCGCAACGGGTATTATTATTTGTTTGCTTCCATTGATTCCTGCTGTAAAGGTGTGAACAGCACCTACAAAATGGTCTATGGACGCTCAACCAGCATTACAGGGCCTTACGTTGACAAAAACGGCGTGAATATGATGAACGGTGGCGGTACGATTCTGGATGCAGGCAATGTGAGATGGAAAGGTCCGGGCGGGCAAGACGTGGTTAACGGCAATCTTATCGTACGCCATGCTTATGATGCAACAGATAATGGCAATCCCAAATTGTTGATTAACGATCTGCTTTGGGACGCAAACGGCTGGCCGACCTATTAGTATGTTGTTTGTTTTAAATAAATATAAAATGTTTTAATAAAGTATTGACTAAATGGATCTGGATTTGATAAATTTAACAACAGAAAAGCTGATTCATCATCATGAATACGTTTACAAGTCCAGATCAGGAGGGGTTCATATGGTCAAGAGAAAGAGTTGGATCACGTCTATGCTGCTAATGCTGGTTACTGCACTGGTGCTGGCAGGCTGCGGAGGGGGAAGCGGAGGCTCAGGTTCAGGAAGCGGGGATAAAGAGCTGACGTTTATGTTCCGCGGAGGAACGGACGAGCAGAAAGCGTATCAGGCGGTCGTGAAGAAATTTGAAGAAGAGCACCCTGGCGTCAAAGTAAAGATCATTGTGACCGCTGCTGATCAGTATGCAACCAAGCTTCGTGCAGCGATTACAGGCAACAGCATGCCTGACGTATTTTATTTCGCACCAGGTGATATGAAGGCTTACGTAAACAGCAATGTGCTGATGAATCTGACTCCTTATATCGAGAAAAACAAGGATATCAATCTGGATAATATCTGGAAGTATGGAATTGATCTGTATCGTTATGATGGCAAGATGGCAGGACAAGGCGATCTTTATGGCATGCCTAAGGATGTCGGGCCGTTTGCACTGGGATACAACAAGACTCTTTTTGAAAAAGAAGGTATTCCCTTCCCTGACAAGGACAAGCCGTATACATGGGAAGAGTTCATCAAGGTGAACCAGCAGGCAACCAAGGATACCAATGGTGATGGCAAACCCGATGTGTTCGGTACAGGATTTAACGTACAGTGGGCACTGCAGGCTTTTGTATGGAGTAACGGGGCTGACTGGCTGGATGAGAGCAAAACCAAAGTAACGATTGATGATCCGAAATTCGCAGAAGCGCTGCAATTTTTTGCGGATATGCAGAACAAATACAAAATCACACCTTCCATTGAAGAAGCACAAACGCTCGATACGTATCAGCGCTGGATGAAAGGCGAGATGGCCTTCTTCCCTGTAGGTCCGTGGGATATGAGTACCTTCGAAAAGCTTCCGTTCGATTATGATTTGCTGCCTTTCCCGGCGGGATCGACTGGTAAATCGGCAACATGGATCGGTTCGCTGGGGATCGGGGTATCCGCCAAAACGAAGCACCCGGAAGAGGCGGCTGAGCTGGTGAACTACCTCACAGCTTCGAAAGAAGGCATGAAACAACTGGTAGACGCGAAAGTTCAGATTCCGAATTTGCTTGATATGGCCGATGAGTGGGCTAAAGACACCTCAACGAAGCCGGAGAACAAACAGGAATTCATTGATATCGTAAAAGACTACGGACGTGCGTTGCCAGGCAACTACACGTATAACGCGGAATGGTATGACATGTTCTTTACCGACATTCAGCCGGTACTGGATGGCAAAATGACTGCCGCAGATTATGTAAAGCAGCAGCAACCGAAAATGCAGAAGCTGCTGGATAAAGCCGTGGAGCAGGAGAAAAAATCCCAGAATAAATAGATAGCAAAGAGAGGATGCCAGCAGCCTGAACCAATGCTGCTGGCATCATTTGTTTGGTAGAAGATAAAAATTGAACTATTTTTTACATGTTGTAACGTAGAGGACAGAAAAAACCTGGAAAAGCGAAGCGTTCGCCTTTATCACCGGATTTTCCCCTTTGGAAAAGGGAATTCAAAAAATCTGGGGATAACAGCGATTGGAAGGTTATTCTGTCATCGGAGTGAACGATGTAAACGTCTAGTTTAATTTTATCGCCAGATTCCATACGGGCATGTGGCATGTATTGACCGGAACAGAGCAGAAGCCAGGATTCAAAAAGGCCAGTCGATGTATGCCACATGCTGATCTTAGAAACAGGGGTGAACACGTGAATACGAAATCAAGTTTGTATCGCAAAGAGATGATGTATGGATACTTGTTTATTTTGCCTCCACTACTGGGGCTTCTGATTTTTGTGTTGTTCCCGTTCCTCTACTCGCTCTACGGTTCGTTCACGGATTGGGACGGACTTGGACAGATGAACTTTATCGGGCTGGACAATTTCAAGGATTTGCTGACCGACGATCTTTTTTACAAGGCGATGTTTAATACGTTTTACCTGATGCTCGGCATTCCGATTGGTTTGTTGCTTGCACTACTGCTGGCAATGGGACTGAATCGTAAAATTCCGGGTACGACCACATTTCGTGTGATCTACTACATACCAGTTATCTCTTCTCTGGCGGCTGTATCCATCATGTGGAACTGGGCGTACAACGGAGACTATGGTCTGGTAAACCAGTTCCTCGACCTGTTTGGCATTAAAGGCCCGAACTGGCTGGCAAACAAAGATACGGTCAAACCGGCCTTGATTATCATGACCGTCTGGAAAGGTCTTGGCTACACGATGCTGTTATATCTGGCAGCACTGCAAAGTGTATCCCGCACGTATTACGAGGCCGCAGAGCTGGACGGCGCCAACGGATTTCAGATTTTTCGCAATATCACCTGGCCGATGGTGAAGCCTGTTACTTTTTTCCTTGTGGTAACCAATATTATCGGGGGTTCACAGATTTTTACCGAGATGAACATTATGACGCCTACAGGCGGACCGGAATATGCATCGGCTTCGATTGTGTTTTACATCTGGCAAAAGGCGTTCAGCAACCTGCAGATGGGCTACGCGTCAGCGATGGCCATGATTCTCGGATTGTTTATCTTTGTTATTACGCTTGTGCAATTCAAACTAAACGAAAGATCAGCCTACGACGGGGATTAATGGGCGAGGAGAGGAGCTGAACGGGAGATGTCTTACAGTCAAAGAAGGAAGGTAACAAACTCCATCATATTTATCGTTCTGTCCATCGGTGCGATTGCGATGATTGCACCTTTGCTCTGGATGCTGTCCACCTCGCTCAAGGAGAAGCAGGATGTATTCGCGCTGCCGCCGGTATGGATTCCGGAGGTGTTCCAGTTTGGTAAATATAAAGAGATTTGGGAAGCGGGGCCGCTGCTCAGCGGTATCAAAAACAGTCTTATTGTAGCACTCAGTGTGACGGTGGTAGGCACATTTACGTCGAGTCTCGCTGCATTTGCTTTTGCCAAGCTGAGATTTCCGCATAAAAATAAACTGTTTCTCGCATTGCTGGCGTCCATGATGATTCCCTATCCAACGGTGATGATTCCGCAATTCATGATGTTCTCCAAGCTAGGCTGGGTGGACACCTTGCTGCCGCTCATTGTTCCAGGGTTGTTCGGGAACGTGATTATGATCTTTTTCCTGCGGCAATATCTGCTCAGTGTACCGGATGCAATCATTGAAGCGGCGAAGATTGACGGAAGCTCTTACTTCCGCCTATATTCCAGCATTACATTTCCGCTGATCAAACCGGCCGTCGCTGCACAGCTGATTCTGTGGTTTATGGGCATCTGGAACGATTATCTGGCACCGATTATTTATTTGAATTCACCGGAAAAGCAGACGCTGCAGCTCGTTATTGCGAACTTTAACGCGACATATGCGATACAAACGGATTATCCGCTTATTATGGCTGCGTCGATCGTTGCTTTGCTGCCTGTTCTGATTATCTTTCTGATCTTCCAGAAGCAAATTATCGAGTCGGTGGCGATTTCAGGGGTCAAAGGGTGATGGTGATGAAAGCACGGAGAGTGTGGAGAGCATGGGAGGAATGGATGGAACGGACGGAACCACGCGAAAGAAAAGAGTGGAAAGAGTCGGAGAGACGAGAAGGACGAGTAGATTGGAGATATTGCAGAGAACCAAAGGGGCCGCACAAGGCGAGGAAGGGAGTAGTGGCATTCATGCTACTGATGCTTATGGGTGTGACAGGCTGTGCAGAAGGCGGGAATACGGCGAATCCACCCGTTTTTCCGGAAGCTCCGCAGGATACGAAGCTGTATGATCTTTCGATTCTGGACGATGAATCCAAATGGACAGTGAACAATGCACATGATCCGGCTATTATCAAAACAGACCAAGGGTACTACGTCTATTCCACGGACGTACGTGTGGCAGGAGAGCCTAAACCCGGTGTGATGGTCCGCAAGTCAGATGACCTGATTCACTGGAAATGGGTGGGGCAGGCTCTGCCGGGCATTCCGAAGGAAGCGCTGGACTGGACAGGAGCGACAAACCTGTGGGCACCGGATATTATCAAGGCTGGAGATACCTACCGATTGTATTATTCTGCCTCCAGCTTTGGCAGCACGCAGTCTGCAATCGGCTTGCAGACCTCCAAATCTCCGGAAGGACCTTGGAAGGATGAGGGACTGGTGGTGAAGACGGCCGGTCAGGAGAAGGACGGTCTGAATGCTATTGATGCCAATCCGGTGCTTGATGCCTTGGGCAACCCATGGATGGTATACGGTTCATTTTTCGACGGGATTTATATTGCACCGCTTGACCCGGATACGGGTAAGTTCAAGGAAGAGGGGTACGGTACCCGCATTGCTGCAAGAGATCGGGCGACCGAAGAGGGCGCAGTTGAGGGACCCTATATTGTCTACAATCCTGAGTTTCAAAAATATTATCTGTTCGTCTCGTATGATTCCCTGTTCGAGGATTATAACGTACGTGTAGCGCGTGCCGATTCCATTACAGGACCTTATACGGACATGAACGGGAATAACATGTTAGACACGGAGCATTTGCCGCAGTATGAGATTGGCACTAAAATTTTGGGAGGATACCGTTTTACCGAAGGGGAGGGCTGGGTTGCCCCGGGACATAATTCAGTGCTGAAAGATGGCGATGATTATTACATCGTGCACCATGCCCGGGGAGAGACGGACAAAAACTGGCCGTATCTGCATGTGCGTAAAATGCTGTGGACCAAAGACGGCTGGCCTATCGTCTCGCCGGAACGTTATGCGGGTGAGACAACGCAGGATATTCCCGAGTCTATGATTGCCGGAACCTGGGAAGGAATGACGCTTGATCCGGCTGTGAATGGACAGGTGCAGGCAGTGCCTTATACGCTAACCGCGAAAGGTAAAATCGAAAGCGAGAACGGTTCAGGCACCTGGACGTTTGATGGCAAGCAAACGTTAACGCTGACGTGGAAGGAGAGCCCTGCGGGCGGCGCTTCCACGGAAGAGCTAAGGCTGCTCCCATCCTGGGATTGGGAGCGCAGCCAGCCTGCGCTGGTGGTAACCGGCCTGAACGACCGCGGCATCGCGGTCTGGGGCAAACAAATCAGCGCAGCTGAGTAGATCGCTGACCCGGGATCGGGATGAGAGGGTCAGCCGAGGGGCGCGCTGCACAAGCGAGAGCAGCGGGAAGCGCACGGAGATGATGCCGTCCGATCGGGGGCGCTGACGAGCATCGCCGGGATTCGAGCGATGTGCGCTGGCGAGCGGATTGCAAGCCGTGCTGCATTTCAAGCGCGGGGCGTTAGCGGTGCTGGTGCGCGAGGAGAGTTGACCCGGCCAAGTGGTCAACGCCACAACCTTCGAGCCAACCTAAAGGCTCGAAGCCCGATGTGTGCCAGCGAGCAAGTATCGCGAGCAGCCAGCGCTATGGGCACAAGCAGTGAGAGGGAGGAAGGAGCCGCGAGTGCGAGTTTGGCATCCGATTTCCACCGCCAGGAGCGGTGAAGGAAGAAATCGGAGGACAAGGAGAGCACCAAGGCCCATCCGCCCGCGAACGCCTGCTGTGCCCTCAAAAGGCGTGAGCCCAGCGCGTGCGCGAGAAGAGTTGACCCGGCCAAGCGGTCAACGCCACAACCTTCGAGCCAACCTAAAGGCTCGAAGCCCGATGTGTGCCAGCGAGCGAAAATATCGCGAGCAACCAGCGCTGGGGCACCAGCAGTGAGAGGGAGGAAGGAGCCGCGAGTGCGAGTTTGGCATCCGATTTCCACCGCCAGGAGCGGTGAAGGAAGAAATCGGAGGACAAGGAGAGTACCAAGGCCCATCCGCCCGCGAACGTCCGCTGTGCCCCTCTAACCCTGCTCTCCATGTTTTCGCCGAGCACATCACAGATTCAAGCCATACACACATATATGAAAGGGGTTCATTCCCATGACCAAAACCATGACATTTACCAATCCTATGCTGGAGCAGCGTGCTGATCCGTGGGTGTACCGCCATACAGACGGATACTATTATTTTTCTGCCTCTGTGCCCGCTTTTGACCGAATTGAAATTCGACGTGCCGAGACGCTGGAGACTTTGAGAGAAGCTGAGCCAGTGACCGCCTGGACGAAGCGCGAGACAGGACTGATGAGCGCGAACATCTGGGCACCGGAGATTCATTTTATTGATGGCAAATGGTACATATACTTCGCAGCAGCTCATACCAGCGAGACAAACGACGGTCTGTTCGATCATCGCATGTACGTCCTGGAAAATGCTTCGTTTAATCCGCTTGAAGGAACATGGGTGGAAAAGGGCCAGATTCGAACTAGATGGGAGAGCTTTGCGCTGGATGCTACAACCTTTGAGCACAAAGGCACACGTTATCTGGTTTGGGCACAGAAGGACCCGAGTATTGACGGCAATTCCAATCTTTACATTAGCGAAATGGAAAATCCATGGACGCTTCGCGGCGAACAGGTCATGATTTCTACGCCGGAATACGATTGGGAGATTATTGGCTTCAAAGTCAATGAAGGCGCAGCCGTGCTGCATCGAAATGGTCGCCTGTTTATCAGTTATTCAGCAAGCGCAACCGATCATCATTACTGCATGGGTCTGCTTACCGCTGATGAAGATGCGAATCTGCTTGACCCTGCAAGCTGGGTGAAGTCTCCTGAGCCGGTGTTCCAGACTTGTGAAGAGAATGGGCAGTATGGCCCCGGACACAACAGCTTTACCGTTTCACCTGATGGCAAAACGGATATTCTCATCTATCACGCGCGCAACTACAAAGAGATTGAGGGTGATCCACTCTACGATCCAAACCGTCATGCTCGCGCTCAGGTGATTCATTGGAATGAGGATGGTACGCCGAGCTTTGGCGTTCCCGTTCCTGATGGTCAAGCCGTAACCGAATTGAAATAACGCTAGGTGCGCTTATAGGAAGAGTCTTTTGTTAGCAGAACATGCTACACGAAAGGCTCTTTTTGTTAATCATGTCTCGAGAAGGGGGGAAAGCAAGATTCGAGCAAAAACTTGAATCAGGAGGTTTGGATCAAGGAGGCTTTGAGCAAGAGCAAGAGCAAGAGCAAGAGCAGGAAAGCAACCGAAATCGGGCAGTAGCGTATACAATGATATTGAAAATAAATTCAAGCTTCGTTGCCGTTCAACCTCATTACTATTCAAGAGCCGTATACCTTTAATGCCCAATAGTCATTTACAACGAAACTCTAACGATCCCCAGAAGCGCTATTTGGCACATATTACACGGGTTTAGTTTCTAACGAATCGAGGAGAGCTTATTGGGGCAATTTTATGTTCAAATGGGCGTTTATTATGTGTTTTCGGTAAAATAAGACTCCTGGGAATCGTTACAATTTCAGAAAGCCTGATATTGAGTAAATAAGCTCTTCTGAGATCGTTAGCTGAAATAGTAGGATATGTACAAGCTGAACTGACAAGTCATCAGGCAGTATTCAAAATAGGGATATACCATGACAATCTGATAGGAGGATTATAGATGGAATCACGCGAGACACTGGATCGGGAACTTGAACACATTTTAAAGTGGGAGAAGGAACAGAAGGATCTGTTTATTTGGGATAAAATCGGGCGTTTGCCGTTTGTCATGCTGGATAAAGTGATGCCGAAGGGGTTAAAGCAGAAGATTGGTGATGCGTTAAACGAAGTGGGTCAGTATCTGCAAACGGGTGGCAAATTCCTTGTCCAGAAGAAAAAAGTAGCCAAGCTCCTGCAAGAGGAAAGCGAGCGCTCGGGTTACCCCATAACAACAGATTACATCTACCGATTAGAGCAGGATGCAGAAACGGAGAACACCGCCCAAATTCATAGTGTGCACAAAATACCGCTTGAGGTGCTGGACCGCGTGGCGGATAACATTACCGAAAGTCGAAGCAAGTTTGCTGCGGCACAAGGGGCCGCAACGGGGTTTGGAGGTATCGTCACCATTGCAGCGGACATTCCGCTCGTCATGGGGCTTTCATTGAAAGTGCTGCAGGAGATGGCGCTGTGTTATGGTTACGATCCCGATGATCCGCTGGAGCGCGTTTTCATTGTAAAATGTCTGCAATTCTCTTCTGCTGACATTGTAGGCAAAAAAGCCATTCTTGAGGAATTGGCGGATTACGACAACCCGGATAAGCAGGTAGAGGTGGTATCCCAAATGCAGGGCTGGCGTGAGGTGTTTAACTCCTATAGTGAGTCTTTTGGCTGGAAAAAGCTGTTCCAGCTGGTGCCTGTTGCGGGTATGATTTTTGGTTCAGTCAGCAACAAAAATACGATCCAGGATGTGGCTGAGGCAGGTAAAATGCTGTATAAAAAACGTTTGATTCTGCAACGTTTAAAATAGATCACAGTCTGATGTTGCTGGGGACCTGTTCATGTGGACAGATACGAATGTCTGAACAGGTAACGATTTAGATATATCTTGTCACAATAGTCAAGGCTCCTGCAGATCTGTATGATTCAGAACGACAGGAGCCTTGTATGCTTAATAGAATAGAGCCGACTAATAAATTTTACTTAAATGACATGCGAGATATACTTTCATCCAGTCTTCGCTATCATTCAAATCCAGTGCCAGAATTTCCTCCAGTTTACGCAGCCGTGTGTACAGCGTGTTGGGATGAATATGAAGCTGTTCTGCTGTGAGCGACATGGAACGGTTATTTTCCATATATACATGCAGTGTCAATTCAAGCTCCTCTGCCTGATATTTATAATTGCGTAGAGGGGAAAGCACATCATGGATGTAACTCTCAATCTCTTCCATATCCTGCTGCAGAAACAACCGGTTAATCCCAATCTCTTCATACTTCATAATGCCTGTACGCTGGCTTTTACGCAGAAAAAGCAGTGTGCGTGATGCTTCCTCATGACTTCTGGCTACCTGCTCCAAACCTGAATACATTCCCCCGATTCCACCATATAGAAGTGGGAGTCTTGAGGTAATACTTTGTTTTACCAGGTTTTTTAACTTGCGAACAAGCTGCTGCTGGCTGCGTACTTGTTGCGCCTGAAGCAGAATTGTAACCTTGTCATGTGAACTGAATAACAGCATGCTCTCACCGGAGAGCTCCTTCTCAATAAGAGCAATGAATCGCTGCATAATGACGTTGCTTTCCTTGTCCTGAACATTTTCAGAAAGATGTAAGAGGCAGACAAACATCGGTTTTTGGCTAGACAGACCAAAGCGCTGTATCTTATCAGAAAGTTCGGCTGGTTCCCTATATTGAATAAGCTCTTCGAAAAAATCCCTTCTCCGTCGGTATATCATTTCCGTCATGGAGTAGGTGTTCACCAACTGCAGCATGACCACAGCCGCTCCTTGCTCCAGAATATCATGGTCTAGTGGACGCAGTGGGCGTTTTAGCTGTACAACAAAGCATCCGGCAAGTAGCGGACCATTATGAACAGGGAAAATATAATAAGGAAATTGTCTATCCGAATCGAGTATAACTGGAGCCAGGTTTTTACCCAAAGTCTGGTCCAGTTCTGAAGCGGTAAAGGGCACGTTATGCTGCACAGGGTACCACTCTTGCTTTGTTAGATCAACGAAGCGGGTAGGTAGCCCTATATTTTTTTCAACAGCCTGAATCATCTCTGGCAAAGAGCGGCTATCCATGGACAGTTGAGTGAATAGGTTATGAATTTCGTTTCGAATAACCAGATATCCATTCGTTTCAACAAGCTCATTAACCATACGTGCATTGGAGATCGCGATAGCAGCCTGATCGGCGAAGCCTTGCAGCTTGATCAGATCGCTTTCATTCAGCAGCTTGGTATCTTTATATTGATAAACAAGCAGGACACCGATTCGGTCTTCTTTCATCGTAACGGGCACTGCGATCGTTCTTTTGGCAAAACCGCTGTAGTGGCTGGATTCGGCGAAGATGCGAACATTTTCGAGACTGAGCGTACGAATGATTTCCTCGAATACTGGAGTATTGTCCTCATAGATTTTGCCCTTGCCCTCACGATAAACGGTCCCGGTAATACCCTCTTCAATATCTGAAGTAATTTGATAGATGGAGTCTGTGAATCCGATCTGGGCTTTGGACACCCATTTCCGAGTATCCGGATCAATCATCATAAATAACGCGTTGGAAGCGGCGGGAATGACCTTGAGTGAATTCTCCAATATTTTAAAGAGTAAATTATTCAGATCAAGAGAACTGGTCAACTCTCTAAGTCCTCCCAGCCAGCGCTCATGATGCGCACGTTCAATAGTGATCTGTTCCTGCATGAGCGTGTCCCGAATCAAATACTCCAGTAGCAGACGTTGATCAGCGGACACAGCAACTCCTTCGGGCAATGCCACTCTAATCTCGCAGTGATCCAGCAGTTCAATAGAGAAAGCTAACGTTTGTATATTGTTTGACGGCAACTCTGGCAAGTTCAACGGTTCGTCCTCCAGCCAGGCCGGGGCAGAATAATCAGACTCTGTCTCTACTGATGGATACCAGCATCTCCAGTGCCGATCATACATATCCCGTCTCCAGATATGAATATCTGCTGTACCCCAAGTCGTTTTCATCCAGTCCACCAATGCTTTCATAACGATCAACTCTCATCTGATGAATTTGTTATATAAGTTAACATATCGGACGGTCTATTGAAATGGAAAACTGTTGTCAATTGTGGATAGCCACATATTTTTATGAAGAATTCTGATGGATTCTCCAATGACTTTAGGCATGGATGATTTCTATAATGTCAATATATCTAACGTATTTAACTGGGGGGAACCAAATTGACATTTACATTACTTGAGCATTATGGCGTAGAACAGCTGGTGTATTGTCAAGACAAGCAGTCAGGCTTGAAAGCCATCATTGCGATACATGATACTACGTTGGGACCTGCATTGGGGGGGACTCGCATGTATCCTTACGCCTCGGAGGATGAAGCTTTGGAGGATGTTGTTCGTCTGGCTCGCGGTATGACTTACAAAGCGGCAGCGGCTGGTCTTCAGCTTGGCGGTGGGAAGGCTGTAATTATAGGTGACCCCAAAAAAGACAAGAGTGAGGCCTTGTTTCGTGCGTTTGGCAAATATGTGAATACACTACAGGGACGGTATATTACTGCCGAGGATGTAGGCACAACCGTGATGGACATGGATTATATTCATCAGGAGACTCCATATGTGACAGGGGTTTCTCCTGAATTCGGAAGCAGTGGCAATCCTTCACCAGTAACTGCATTTGGCGTATTTCAAGGAATTCGTGCGGCAGCGAATGAAGTTTACGGTTCTCCTGATTTATCAGGCAAAGTGGTGACTGTACAGGGAGTTGGCAGTGTAGCCTATCATTTATGTGGTTTTCTAAAAGAGGCGGGCGCTGAACTCATCGTCACCGATGTGGTTCAGGAGCATGTAGATCGGGCTGTGCGAGATTACAATGCCACGGCAGTGGGGGTTAACGAGATTTATACAGTGCCATGTGATATTTTTGCACCTTGTGCGATGGGTGGTATTCTTAATGACGACACACTCTCATTATTGAAGGCTCGGATCGTTGCCGGTGCAGCCAATAACCAGCTTCGGGAAGAACGCCATGGTGATCTGCTGCATGAACGCGGAATTTTATATGCACCTGACTATGTTGTTAATTCAGGCGGACTAATCAATGTATCTGATGAATTACAGGGATATCAACGAGAACGGGCGCTTAACAATGTAGCGAAAATTTATGAGCAGCTAGGTACCATTTTTGAACTGGCCAGACAGCATAATATTCCTGCATTCCGGGCGGCAGATATGCTTGCAATTCATCGAATTGAACAATATAAAAAACAAATGATTATAGCATAGAAGGGATGTTGTGAAATGGAGAAACGAATGTGGTTAACCGGGGCGACGCTTATTGATGGCAATGGTGGGGAACCGCTGGAGAATAGCGGAGTTTTTATTGAGGGAAAGAAGATAATGTATGCAGGTCCGGCAAGCAGCTTTATCGTACCTGAGGGAACAGAAGTTATCGAGCTTCATGGTAAAACGATCATGCCGGGCATGATTGATGCCCATGTCCACATTCATGGTCCCAAATCACTGAATATGGCACAAGTCGCTCTGGAGCCGAGCGAAATGCAGATGGGACGAGCCTTGCAGGATTTGCCCAAGCTCATTCAGGCCGGCTTTACAACCGTGAGGGATGTCGGCAGTCATGTTGCTGTATATATTCGAGATCTGATGAAAGAGGGGGTCGTGAAAGGGCCGCGAATCAAAACCTCCCGCCATATGTTGAGTCAAACGGGTGGGCATGCAGATATTCATATGCTGCCGAGTGAAATGAATATTTTTACAACCTGTGATGGGGTCGATGAGTGCATCAAGACGGCCCGCACGCAGTTTCGTGAAGGGGCGGACTTTCTCAAGGTGTGCTCTACGGGTGGAGTGTTGTCGGAGAAGGATGATCCGCGCTGGTCACAGTTTCGTCTCGATGAACTTAAAGCTATCGTATACGAAGCGGAATCAGTTCAATCCTATGTAGCTGCTCATGCCCAAGGGACGCAAGGAATCCTTAATGCATTAATGGCTGGAGTCAAAACGATTGAACACGGAATCTACATCGATGAGCGTGGTATTGAACTCATGCTGCAGCAAAAGGCAGTGCTTGTGCCGACCTTATCCATTGTTCATCGCATCATTCAGGAGGGACATAAATTCGGGGTGCCTGAATTCGGCATCCGCAAGGCACAGCTTGTGTATCAGGAGCATATCGAGCATATGATTACAGCTCACAAGGCCGGGGTGGTCATTGCTTCTGGTACGGATTTCTGTTCATGTGCTCCTGTAGAGCATGGAGGAAACGCACTGGAGCTTGAATTGCTTGTGAAGGATGTCGGCTTTACACCGATGGAAGCGATCGTAGCCGCAACTCGTTCTGCCGCAGCTGCAATGCAGATGAGCGAACAGATCGGCACGATTGAAGCGGGTAAACTGGCAGATATTATTGTACTGGGAGTGAATCCGTTGTCGGATATCAGACTGCTGCAGACAAACAGTAATGTAGAACAGGTGTATCTTGAAGGTGAACGTTTAAAATGATGTAAAAACGAGTCACTGCATTTTTTACATGAGAACGGGGGAATCCACATGTTTAGTCAGCCCATTTTTGTAGCTTCCATATTATTACTTCTTCTGGCCGCAGGTGAGTTAGTTTCCGTATGGTCCAGAGCACGTATTCCTTCGCTACTCATCATTCTGGTCGGATTCCTGCTGCTTAGCTGGGCTGGATTTTTCCCGGAGGGTATTGTCAAAACGTCTGCACTGACCGCATTCGGCAGTCTGATGGTTGCACCGCTACTCGTTCATATGGGAACACTGATCCCGATTAAGCTGATTCGATCACAGTACAAAGCCATACTGATTTCGCTCATTGCGACGATAACGGGAACAGTGCTCATTTTGTTAATTGTTTCGCCGATCTATGGATATACCGTTGCGGTATCGGGAGCAAGCCCGGTTGTGGGCGGAATACTGTCTTACCTGATTACTACGCAGAAGCTTCAGGAGTTAAATCTTGCATATCTGATTACAATTCCAGCTGTCATTATGGCAATTCACTCTCTATTTGGTATGCCCATTGCAACGAATTTGCTGCGCCGCTACGTGGTGAAAATGAAGGGACAGGGCTTTTTTGAAAATAAATCATCGGTTGGAAGTGCTGATCCTCATGCAGTCAACACATCCAAATCTTTGCTTCCGAGTCGTTTTCAGACGCCGCCCATTTTGCTGTTTCTGCTCTTTCTGGCAGGAAGCCTGGCTGTGCTTTTGAACAGTCTGACTTCAATCAACTACAGCATCTGGGCATTGCTGTTGGGGATTCTGGGACATATGGCAGGCATATTCCCGGCCCGTATCATGGACAAGGCAGGCACGACAGGTGCAGCCATGGTAGGCTTGATTGTTGTGGTTATGTCCAGTACAGATGGAGTGACATATGATGCACTAGTTCAATCTCTTGGACCTGTATTGCTGATCATTGTGATTGCGGCTGTGGGCATTATTGTTGGTGGCTTTGCGGCTTCCAAGCTGCTCAAGTGGGACCCGCTCAAAGGCATTCCTGTTGCGTTGACAGCCATGTTTGGCTTTCCTGGCGATTATATCATTTGTGAGGAAGTTAGCCGCTCGGTTACAGAAGATGAGCAAGAGCGTAAAGTCATTATGGATGAAATACTTACGCCGATGCTTGTTGGCGGCTTTACTACTGTAACCACGGCTTCTATCGTTGTAGCCTCGATTCTGGTGAATACGCTGTAGATTGTCAAAGCAAACAAGCCATATTCTGTTACGGTATCTAAAGGAGGGGGAGCCATGAGGGCGTGTGTCTTGTCGGTGACGGTGAGCAATCATCCCGGAGTGCTGGCTCGCATATCCAATTTGTTTGCTAGTCTAGGAATCAATATTGACAATATTGCCACGGTAAGATCGCGAGATCGGTATGTGTCCCGCGTACGCATTCAAGCTGAACTTGATGATGAGGGCGTGAAGAGAATCTCGTATTCCTTACAGCAGCTACCGGATGTCATCCGGCTGGACAAGGTGCGCATACGCTCGAAGCGTTTCTCCTATTGGTCAGCCGCATATGGTCTGTTTATCGCGGTGATGGGTCTTAATCTTGTTTCACCCATCTATGCGATATACAAGCAACAGTGGCATCTCACACCCGGGATGCTGTCCATGGCTTTTGCTGCTTATGCGATTGCTCTTATTCCGTCAATCATCATCACTGGGCAGTTGTTATCCGGTGGGGGCTTTCGCCGATTTCTTGTGCCTGGCTTGCTCATCGCGATGGCAGGCACACTCTGTCTGCTTTTTGCTACGAGTTATCCGATGCTCGTGGTCGCCAGAGTCCTGCAGGGGATATCCGTAGGCATATTCAACGGAGTTACAGTTGCTGCTCTGACCCAGCTGCATCCAAGGCAGGATCGAAGGCAGGCCGCAATGGTTGGTGCTATCGCTGTGACCGCAGGAAATGCCCTAGGGCCTATGATGGGCGGCATATTGGCACAATATGCGCCGTATCCGACACAGCTCCCTTACGTCGTGCATTTATTGCTGATGATCCCAGGACTCCTCTGTCTCATAAGCTCCCGTGCTGAATTATCCGGCAGAACTTCTGGATATAAGCTTCATATGCCGACTCTTCCACGCTCGGGAACAAAAACATTCAGTGTTGCCGTGCTGTCATCATTTGTAGCATGGGGGATTACGAGCCTGTATGGCTCGACGATTCCGATGTATTTGAATGAATGGATCGGTCAAACAAGCTATGTCCTGTCCGGGCTTATTGTGGCTATCGTATTAATTATTGCTGCACTTGCTCAATTCAGAAGTGCACGCTGGAAGCTTCGCAGCATGGGTTTATTCGGGACACTGCTGATCGGAGCAGGGCTGCTGCTGTTGGTAGTGACGGTACACACCGGATCAATGATTTGCTTGTGTGCGTCTATTGTTTGCGTAGGCATGGGGTATGGACCGCTCTATGCAGGAAGCCTGGCCCTTGTGAATGAAACGACCTCGGATGAGTGGCGTGCAGATGTACTATCTTTATTTTATGCAGGAACATATCTTGGCGTTGTTTTACCTGCTATTGGTCTGGGTTTGATGACCCAGTGGTTTGGCTTGCAGAGAGCATTTGATTGTTTTGC
Source organism: Paenibacillus sp. TC-CSREp1 (assembly GCF_050171015.1). Lineage (NCBI taxonomy): Bacteria > Bacillati > Bacillota > Bacilli > Caryophanales > Paenibacillaceae > Paenibacillus > Paenibacillus sp. TC-CSREp1. Next base: position 161,690 of record NZ_JBNOKM010000010.1, read on the forward strand.
CGCCCTGTTTGTTGTGCTTATTCTGGTAGAGCTGCGAGGCTGGAGCAGACAAAAAACAGGTTAGACTGTGCCTAATGTGAGAAAAAAGAAAAAAGAAAAAAAGAAAAGAAAAAAAGAAGAAGGTTCCTGCTCGTCTGGTTAAACAGTACAAGCAGGAACCTTTTGTCGTTTTATTCAGTGGCCAATGCACTGTTTAAATTTACTCCTCGCTCCCGTTTTCCTGTGCCCAGCGATGGAGCAATTTATCCGATGGAAGCAGAAACGTGAAAATGCCGATCAGCGGCAGGAAGCTGCACAGCTGCATCACAGGTGATACACCTATGGCGTCGATCCAGTTGCCTAGCACAAGCGCGCCGATGCCACCCATTCCAAAAGCGAGGCCTGTAATAAGACCCGATACGGTTCCGATTTTGCCGGGAATGAGCATCTGGGCGTATACAACGGTTACCGAGAAGCTGGATAACATAATAAAGCCGATAATCGTCAGCAGCACGCCCGTCCAGAACAGATTGGCATATGGCAGCAGCAGTGCCAGCGGTGCGGCTCCAGCCATCGATAGGAAGATCATGTTACGTTTACCGAAGCGATCCGCGAGCGGGCCGCCAAAGAACGTACCCAGTGCTCCGGCAGCAAGAAACAGGAAGATATAGATCTGTGCGTCTTCTGTAGACAATGTAAAGGCTTCCTTCAGGTTAAAGGCATAGAAGCTGCCGATCAACGAAACGTACCAGGAACGAACAAATACAAGCAGGATTAAAATAGTAATCGCCGCGGCAATCTTCTTACGCAGGGCCGGATTGGGAGCTCGGCGGGCTGCTGCCTGTTTGCGCAGGTATGTACCGGATTGCAGCATTTTTCCATACCACCGTGCAACATAAAGCTGAACGGCGATGCCCATCGCTGCAATTCCGGTGAAGCCGATCGCTCCGAACAGGCCAAACGGGATGAAAATCCAGCGTGTCAGCAGCGGAGCCAGGGATTGCCCTGCATTGCCGCCTACCTGAAAGATGGATTGAGCGAGCCCGCGGCGCGGGCCGGCAGCCATGTGAGATACTCGTGAGCCTTCCGGATGGAAGGCAGCAGAGCCAAGACCGACAAATATAACGGAGATGAGCACCATCATATAGCTGTCAGCAAAGGCTAACAGCAGCATGCCCGTAAACGTAAAACCCATGCCAACCGGCAGAATCGCCGGGGTCGGTTTTTTATCAGCAAACCAGCCAACGACCGGCTGCATAATGGACGCGGTGAAGTTAATCGCAAACGCAATCCAGCCAATCTGGGTGTAGGTCAGGTGCATGGAATCTTTTAAAATGGGAAAAATCGCCGGAATCACAGACTGAATAGAATCATTGAACAGATGCACAAGACTGATGGCAATAAGAATCCGGTATACGGTGCCTTGGGCATCCAATCCGGTCGGGGCCTTGGAACGCGCAGCGGCATCCGTGGCTAAAGTGGTTTGAGTGGACATAATCAGTTCTCCTTTGGTCGCGGTCACGAGGGATCAGCGCCTGATGTTAGATTCTATGCAATTAAGCATATTGTTACATAATAGGATAGATTGCATGAAGCGACAAGGGGAACAGGGGAGAAAGAGGAAAATGAGATGAATAAGAAAGATGAGAATAACCTTTAACTGTATAAAACTAAAAATAAATAAAAATCAGATCATCTGTCTACGAGGGTAATTCAATTGCATTGCTTGATGGCATACAGTTATGTTTATATCAAATGGATGTCCACAGGTTAGTAGATATGGTATAATATGTTACAACAACAGAATGGCTTGAATGGGTGGTCGGCTAGTCTCCTGTGTAAGGAGGTGATGCCTGTGGAGATAAAAGATGTACTGACGCTAATGATCAGTTTTGCGGGGTTTACAGTAACCTTGATTGGACTGGTCGTAACAATCGTCATTGCATTGAATAATCAAAACAAAAAGAAATAGACCGCCCCGACTAAGGTAATGGTCTATTTCAATTACCGGTTACAGCCACCGCCCTTGAAAGCGGCTGTTGTAAAAGAGTGAGGATGTTGACGCATCCTTACTCTTTTTATTTTATCCTTGTTGACTATAGTTTATCACAACATTTCCCAAAACTCCACATGTACAATGCTGGCTTTTCACCAATTCCATACCATTGTGAATTGGTCTGGACGGAAATTTTGGTAGAAACAGGTGAGGTCTATCATTATCAATAATGGAAAAACGGGGCTACTTCATATTTGGAAGAGTCCCGTTTTTATATCTTTTATAATTTTGGATCAACGATTATCAATCGTCTCCGGGTTCATATCGTGGTTCATCATGCGGTGTTCAGCCATCTGCTCGTACTTCGTTCCAGGCTTGCCGTAGTTGGTGTACGGGTCGATGGAGATGCCGCCGCGCGGGGTGAATTTGCCCCAGACTTCGATGAAGCGCGGGTCCATCAGCTTGATCAGGTCGTTCATAATAATGTTCACGCAGTCCTCGTGAAAATCACCATGGTTGCGGAAGCTGAACAGGTACAGCTTGAGCGACTTGCTTTCTACCATTTTGATATCGGGAATATAGCTGATGTAGATCGTTGCAAAGTCCGGCTGACCCGTAATCGGGCACAGGCTGGTGAACTCGGGACAGTTGAATTTGACAAAATAATCACGGTACGGGTGCTTGTTATCAAAGCTTTCCAGTATGCCCGGATCATATTCAAACGTATATTTCACATTCTGGTTGCCAAGCAATGTTACATCTTGCATCTCGTCAGGTTGTCTCATAGGGTACAAACACTCCTCTTATCCAGTCGAAGCCGCAGGCCTCGCAATAATCTTGCATATATAGTGACAGGCGGAACAGCCTGTATTTCTTCTGAAAATGCTTAAAGCAAATATACATCATGCCGCCCATTCCACCCATATCACCCATATCGTCCATCTCATTCATAAAGTTTATTCAAAGGTAGGCCAATGATTTGTGTGGGAGTACGGTTATGTTGGAAACAGGAAAGGGGGTTACACTCCGCGTTTATTGCCCCATACCAGCGTATGAAGTTGTGGCAGCACCCGCACATTATTCAAATCGTCCGAAGCACTCAACCGGTCAATCAGCCACTCGTAGCGCTCCAGCAGGGAGGCCGCCAGATGTGGCGTATCCGCCGAAGCAACATCCGGGTTCCCCGTTTGTAAAAATAAAGCGGTGCCCGGATACCGTGCATGCACACGGCGGGCATAGTCCAGGTCTGTCTGATCGAAGATCACGATCTTCAGACTATGGCTTCGATCTGCCTTGCCAGCAGCCAGCCGGCCGATCACATCGTCCAGAACCGCCCAGTCGGTGTCCATGCCCGAGCTGGGTGGCTTGGGCGAGACCGTGACTTCGTCAATGTCCGCCAGCCATGACTGCCAGCGTGAGCCCTGCGTCTCGACCGCGGTGCGGACGCCGTTCTCCCGCAGCAGGGCAACCAGCCCGCCCAGCGAAGCCAGCAGGGCGGGGTTGCCGCCGGAGAGGGTCACATGGGAGAAGCGTGTGCCGCCCAAGCGGCGCAGTTCATCCCATACCGCCTCCGGCGTCAGCATGCGAATCTGGTCCTTGCCGCTGCCGTCCCAGGTAAAGGCCGAGTCGCACCAGGAGCAGCGGTAATCGCATCCCGCGGTGCGCACAAACATCGTTTTTTGTCCGATCACCATGCCTTCGCCTTGAACCGTCGGACCAAAAACCTCCATGACAGGGATGCGTGCTTCCTTAGCTTGAGCTTGAGGTCTATCTGTAGCCAGCGTGGAAAGATTAGCTGGACCCGGTTCGTTCTGCGCAAGCACATCCGCATGCATGTCAACTGCAAATGTGCTTTTGACCTGCTTCTGATCCTGTGCGCTACTCATCGATCATCCACTCCCGTCTCGCCTCGGCATAACTGGTTGGCGTTTCAAAGAGCCGCACAAATTCGGTCCGAGCGCCGTCGGTAAGTCCCGCGTAGGGCTCGGACTGTAAAGCCTGTTCCATCTGTTCAAACAGCCAGACAACCATATTTTCAGCCGTTGTATTCATTAAGGGCATCGTTTCGTTCAAATACTGATGATCCAGATAACCTTCGATACGGCTTTTCCAGATGTCCTTGATATGTCCAAAATCAACCGTCAGCCCGGTGTCACCCGGATAACCGCTGATACCAAAAATGACTTTATACGTATGCCCGTGCAGATTTTTGCACTTGCCTTCATAACAATGCAGATGATGCGCCGCATCAAATGTAAACTCCTTGCTGACCAGTACACGCTTGCGATGATATCTCAGCTGTGAGGGCAGAATATCCTGATCGATCCGCTGCAAACGTTCAACAATCCGAAATGTCCCCGGTTCTCTCATCATGCATCCGCTCCAGTGGAGGGTGCTGCTTCCAGAGCAGACGTCCGTTCCTGTACGTAGCGATCCAGCCCGGCTTTGCGAAGCTTGCAGGCAGGACATTCACCGCATCCGTCACCAATGACACCGTTATAACAGGTAAGCGTACGTTCACGCACATAATCAAAAGCGCCGAGCTCATCAGCCATTTTCCATGTCGCAGCTTTGTCCAGCCACATCAGTGGAGTATGAATAACGAAAGGATAATCCATCGACAGATTAAGGGTCACGTTCATCGACTTCACAAATGAATCCCGGCAATCGGGGTATCCGCTGAAGTCTGTCTCACATACACCTGTAACCAGGTGACGAGCGCCTTTTTGTTTGGCCAGAATAGCTGCAAAGCTAAGGAACAGCAGGTTCCGACCATCCACGAAGGTGCTTGGCAGCTCACCTTCCTCATGTGTAATCTCCACATCGGAACGTGTGAGTGCATTAGGAGCAAGCTGGTTCAGCAGGCTCATATCGAGCACCGTTTGCTGTACACCCAGATCCTTGGCAATGGCTGCGGCACACTCAATCTCGAGTTTATGGCGCTGCCCGTAATCAAACGTAACGACTTCTACTTCGGCGAATTGTTTCTTCGCCCAGAACAAACAAGTTGTACTGTCCTGTCCGCCGCTGAATACAACGACCGCTTTTTCTTCGTTCAACATAAAAAAACCTCTCCATCTTCTTGAGATCACCCCTGCATGGCAGCAAGGAATGTCGGAAGAACAGAGAAGTTCATGAACTGGCATCCATCAAAAAACACACCTTCTCAATGGCAGCTTCAAAAAAGCTGCAATAAGAAAATGTCCTTAGTTTTTTACGTACACCGTGTCAACATACACAGCACTTCAATAGTTGTTTGAAGCCAGCCTGTGTAACATCTGAACGCGGAGAGCTGTACGCAAGACTGTAAGCTGACCTTAACCGATAGCAATATGCCATAAGCTGGTCCAGTCTTGTAGAGGGAGTTCGCGAACCTCTCCCATGCCGAAGGGCATGGATTTTCTTCTTTAATTGTCCGGGTACAGTATACCACACATCTTTACTGGCTCGGCATATTTTTTAGAAGTCCCTGAATCTGTTATTTGATAATCACATTACCAAAGGGAATAACTTCTTTTAATATCCGTTTAAACAAGCCCTCATCGTTCACGTCCTGCTGCAGTTTGTAATTCTCACGTCCAGCCTGGAAGAGTACGGAGCCGTGTCCTGTCATTTTCCAATGATAGTTCATATGCTGGCTGGCCAGATTATTCCCGTATACGGTCAGCTCCAGATGAGCATTCTCCGGGTAGGCTATAATGCTTCCGGCGTCCACATAGAGCGGAGCGGTGGGGTGAAGCTCCTGCTGACATACCTGACCCTGCGTCAGCAGTCCGATCTTGCCTTCGCCCGAAAACTTCATCTTGACGGCATCCCGGGTGATCAGCATATTTTTGATCTTCTGAATTTTGGTATGCATGGTGACCCCGTCAGTATAGAAGAACAAATGACGAAAATCATAGAGCAGATCGCTATTCTCGGTCAGCTGTACTTCTTTCATCGTAAATCCGGGAGGAAGAGCGGCGACAAACTGACAAGGGCCGGTAATCTCCGATTTGATGAGCTTTTTTTTGCGATATATGCCCGATATATTCAGCAACTTATCCTGCCTGCTGTTGCTGGGGCCACGAAACGCAACGATCTGCTGCGGATGCAAAATGTGAAGACGGTCGTCCTGTATCAGTGAAAAAGTAACCACTTGTCCGGCTGTGCCAGCTTCAGCATGGTTCAGATGTATGTTCATGCCATTGCTCCTGTTCTGTTATACTCGGCCTGACCGGCGGCGCATTCCCCAGCGCATCACACGGATCAGAAGGAAGTAACCTGCAATGAGAGAAACGACAGTAATCACCATCGTTTGAATACGCTGCGCTGTAGCGGTTCTGGCATCCTGTTCATTTTGCAGCTTGCTGACCATGTCGGTGAGCTTTTGATTCTGTGCCAGCAGCTGTTCATTCTGCGCTTTAAAGGCTTCGACGCTGGCTTGGGCTTGTCCCAATTGAGCAGAGGCCTGATTTAACTGCTCCAGTGTCTGCTTGTAGCTTTCCTGCAAGGCATTGACTTCTCCAGGCAGTTCAGAGACGCGCTCCCATCCGCTGTAGATATCCGAAAATATATTGGCACTCGCTGCATGAGCAGTGGAAGCTAATGTAATGGTGAAAAGTATACAAGTGCTGAGTAACACCCGAATGAAATAACCCGGAATGGATTTTGGCATCATTAACACCTCTTTCTTCGGTAAAATGGATCGGCTGCCGAATTCGTCGGCATTTGTTGAATTACGGCTCTTTCATTATACGTCAAAAACGGGACAAAGGGTTCAAGAGGATTAAGCTTTATTACCCGAAAAGGCCCAAAAAAATCGAAATGAAACAAATGTTTAATTTTAGATAGGATGGGGTAATACAAGGAGAGCGAAACTTCGAAAATATAAAATACTTTTTTTGCGTATATGCTGTGCGTAAATATGTAATAAATTACCGTATACCCAATAGATTTAATTTAAATGAATTTTGTGAAATGAAGGAGTAGAATAATATGAGTACATCAAATCATAACACTTTAACGAAAACGATTATAATTACCGTAAACGGTGAGCCAGTAGGACGCAAACTTATTATTGACAGTGTAACTTATGCTCCTGTTACTGAAACGGATTGTGTACAGTACATGCACAATATGGAGATTAATCCTCCTGCCGTGTAAGATAGGACTTGTCATAGAGAGACGTGTCAAAAGCTTGGCTAATAGCCAGGCTTTTTCGTCGTTTATTGTCGCTTCTAGGCGGAACAAGGGAGAGAAAACTAATATAATGGAAAAAAGTAATGGGAACATATGTTCCGTGACAATATAGTGTCCATTCACCCTGCTAACTTAGAAGATAATACACATAAATCGGGGGAGAGACTACCAGTGAACTCAGTCTTTGAAGTATCTTATTCGTGGAATAAAGAGGCCATACCGACAGGGGGGGCCGATCCCGTGTATATGATGGTAGAGTGGCGGTACGGAGCCCCTGCCAAAAGACTTAGGAAAATAGCACCCAAAATTATGTCGAGAGATTTAGAGCTTTTGCTCAAACCGGAACACGGAGTTCATCTGAAAGGCATCTATGGATGCCGTTCCAAAGAGACAGATATTGGCTGGGTCCTTCGGCTTGGAGATGTATACAAGGGGGAAAGCAAACAGATTCTGCTGGAATTCGCTGTAGGACCTCATTTCTCCGGCAAAGCGGCAGTATGCTCTGCTTACTGGAGTACCCGCAAGTTGAAGCAGAGTCAGCGTGTGCTGCTTCGCAGAGAACAGCTTTATATTCAATATACAAGTCATCTGGGCATGCTTCGCCAGCCAGAGGACCCGAAAGTCGAAAAAACGATTAAATTGAACGAAACGGTTCCATTACTTAAACAGGCTTTACGTGCTTATGAACGAGGGCGCATCGAAGAGGGAAGCGAGCTGCTGCGTCGTCATGCGGATGCACTGCTGATCGAAGCTGCGCGCAAGCAGGATCTCGATTATTACGCTGAAGCCGAGATTGTTGAAAAGCTTCGTTATCACTATGGCATTACGTTTACGACCGGTTATCATAATCGCCAGAACACGATGTTAAGTGAATAAAACAAAACCGAGTGGTAACGTTATAGAGAGAACGAGTTTACATATTTTTTATGAAGGTGAAGTCAAGCCACAAGTCGAATGTATACATCAATACTATACCAGTCAAGGATGGAGCTGTATCCTACGATTTGAAACAACACCATGGAGGGCCTGGCAAAATGACAGACCGACTAATCCGATTAATGCGCATTATCACGCTGGTACAAGCCAAGCCAGGTATTTTAGCCCGTGAGCTTGCCGAGCGATGCGAGACGACGGAAAGGACGATTTACCGCGACATGGAGGCCCTCAGTGCAATGCATATCCCGATCGCCAATATGGGACACGGAAGAGGGTACATGTTTATCAGCCATTTTGCTATGTATCCGCTTAATTGGTCGAATGAGGAAGCACAGGCGTTTATGCAGCTGGCAGAAGTAATGGATGATATCCGTCCGTTGCTCAAGCCTGCATTCGAGAGTGCTTATGAGAAAGTGGTTGCTTCGAATCTGAAGCACAGCACCGATCAGGTGGAATGGTCAGAGCAGATCAGCGGAATGTTCAGAGAGGGAGCCAATGTGTGGGAAGATCAGCAGGGGGATGAGCCGAATTCATCTCTTATTACGTTGCTCCAGGCAGGAATTTCACAAAACAGCGTTGAAGGGAGCTACCAGTCCCAAGGGGAGAAGGAAACCATTCGGATTGATCCTTATTTTTTGATCCCGCGAGAATATCAATTTGAGCTTGTAGCCTATTGTCATCTATCCGAGAGTATTCGGACGTTCCAGGTCAATCGGCTGCATGATCTACGAATGATGCCACGCACCTTCCGCAAAAATGATTACTTGATCCAGTCTTATTTCCGTACTGCCCGGACAATGAACGGAAGTTCGGAAGGGGCTGTAGTCAAAATCCGATTTTCTTCCCTTGTTGTGGAACATGTGATGCAAGAGCGTTTGTTAACAGCCCCCATTGTAACTATTGAGCCCGAAGGTACCCTGTTGTTTGAAACGGTATTAAGCGACGTCGATCAATTTCTGAGCTGGATATCCAAGTATGGACCAGAGGCGGAGATTCTCGAACCGAAACATTGCCGTATCCTGATGAAAGAGCATCTTAGGCGCTGGCATCAGGTATACGACGATTCATAACACGCGCGATGACATAGTAAAGCCCGGCAGCAAGCCTATTCTTTGGTTTTGAACAGATTGGCAAGGTTGCCAAATGGCGATTCCTTCTCCTCATCTTGTGCAGCGCTAGAGTAAACCACTTTCGAGGTCACACCTTCATCATCGGCTGCACAGTTATGTTCCAGTGTAAACTGATCAAATTGGTGCATGAACACCTTCGCGGTATTAATCGCGTCATCCAGAGCACGATGCTGTGTACCGTCGAATTCAATGCCGCAGAGCTCAAGCGCCTGGGCAAGGCCTAGCTGACGGAACTTTCCGTCTACGCGCATGGCTCGCGACCACTGCTGCTGCAGGTCATTATGATTCGTGATCCAAGCCACATCTAGCTGATGTGTGCGGCAATGGGAGATAAGCTTGCTGCGATCATCCGGTCCCCAGGAGCACATATAATAAGGCTCGGTGCCCATCCATTCGATGAATTGAGCTAACGCTGCCGGGAACAGAGGGGCTGCATCAATGTCTTTCTGAGTGATGCCTGTGAACTGAACCGTGTCTGTAGACAGAACGGGTTTGTTGGATGGCCGAACATACGTATGAAAGGTGTCGGTGACGGCAAGCACGCCATTGGTGTCCTCACTTACTTTAACGGCACCGATATCAATAATTTCAGAGGAGTAGCGTGTATTGCGGCTTACTGTAAATTCAAGATCATAGATAATATAGGGCATAAGACAAACTCCTTTATCAAGGAACCATTTTTTTATTAAGGAAAACCGTGCATTTGATGTGACATAAGGGAGCCGACGATGTAATCCTTGAAATGTTATTTCTCTATTTTACAGTGAACCTGGAGCCGTGTCAGCCACTGTTACGGATTTCGTTTCAAGACCGGGCATCCAGAGGTGTTTGTTGACAAGTGCTTATAAATGTTCTAATGTGATCAAAAATGGAAACAGCGTTTACCGAGGACATGATTACGCAGGCCGGCTTCACCAGAGAGGGAATGGATAGGTGCAACATTCCTGCAGCTGCTGCGCAATTCCTACCTCGTTAGCTGCGAAGGGGAATGTCCGTGTCGGTAACGGGCTGCAACCTGCGCCGGAAGGGCCCGTTATGCTCGATAGGACTGTATATCTCACGCAGGGCATGAAGCAGAAGTGTATGCAGTTAAATAAGGGTGGTACCACGGCACATTCGTCCCTTGACGAATGTGTCTTTTTGCTGTTAAAGCCGAATTCAGGATCATGTCTATTATTCAGATTAATAAGGAGTGTTATAAAGATGCGTCAAAGTGAACTGCTTGTCCCTACATTACGTGAAGCGCCAGCAGAGGCTGATGCGGCCGGGCATCGCCTGCTGCTTCGATCGGGTATGATTCGTCAGTTAGCGGCAGGCATATACAGTTATCTGCCACTGGGCCGCCGGGTACTGCTGAACGTGGAGCGAATCGTGCGGGAAGAGATGGACCGTGCCGGATGTCAGGAAGTACTGCTGCCGATCATGCAGCCAGCCGAACTATGGGAGGAGTCTGGCAGATATACACAGTACGGCCCGGAGCTGATGCGTTTGAAGGATCGGCACACAAGGGAGTTTGCGCTTGGACCAACGCATGAGGAAGTGGTTACAGCGCTGGCCCGGGATGAGGTCAATTCCTACCGAAAGCTGCCATTCACACTGTACCAGATTGGCACCAAGTTTCGGGACGAACGACGCCCGCGTTTTGGCTTGCTGCGCGGACGTGAATTCATCATGAAGGATGCCTATTCTTTCGCGGCAGACTGGGATGAGCTTGATCGTACCTATCAGGCGATGAATTCAGCGTATTGCCGCATTCTGGAGCGCTGCGGTCTGAATTATCTTCGGGTTGAAGCTGACGCTGGTACCATTGGGGGACAAGGAGAGACCCATGAGTTCATGGCGCTGGCTGATGTAGGGGAAGATACGATTGTGGCATGCAAACAATGCGGGTATGCTGCGAATCTGGAGAAGGCAGCATTTCAGTCTTCCTTGTCTGTCGAGCACATGGAAGAAAAGGAAGAGAGTGAAGCAGGCAAGGCGCCTGAAGTATCACGTATTGCGACACCAGATGTGCGCACGATTGCCGAATTAAGCTCTTTCCTGAATAAAAAGCCAGAGCATATGATCAAAACTTTGCTCTACCTGGCCGATGGTGAACTGGTAGCAGCGCTTGTACGAGGGGATCATGAGTTGAATGAAATTGTTCTGAAGCAGGTGCTTGGAGCAGAAGAGCTTGTTCTGGCAGATGATGCAGCGCTCGCCTCATATTCTCAGCTTGCCGTTGGTTATCTTGGACCCGTGGGGCTGGGATTACGGATAATCGTCGATGTGGACGTAGCCGCTATGCAGCAAGCCATAACAGGAGCAAACGAAGCCGGAATGCATCTGTCTGGTGTACGTCCGGGAATTGATTTTGCCTTGGATCAGGTGGAACAAATCCGCTTTGCTGCGGAAGGAGATCGTTGTGTATCGTGTGGGGAACCGCTGGTGTTCACTAAAGGCATCGAGGTGGGGCATATTTTCAAACTGGGTACCAAATACAGTGATGCCATGGGGGCTGCTTTCCTGGATCGCAATGGTCGTCAATGTGCACCTGTCATGGGATGTTATGGCATCGGGGTATCTCGTTTGGTGGCAGCTATTGCGGAGCAGCATGCTACTGAGACGGGCATTCGGTGGCCTGCATCCGTAGCCGCATATGATGTTCATCTGATTCCGGTGAGCTGGAAGGATGAGCAGCAGAAGAAGCTTGTTCTTGAACTGGAGCAGCAACTGCTGGATCATGGCTTGCGTGTGCTCGTTGATGATCGGGATGAACGCCCGGGTGTGAAATTCAAGGACGCCGAGTTAATTGGCCTGCCAGTGCATATCGTCGTTGGCAGAGGTGCGGGTGAAGCGAAAGTGGAATTGGGTTCACACCAGCTGGCTGCATCTGGTGAAACGAGTCGAATCCAGTTGACAGCACAGGAAGCGATAACTTATGTCATGGAACAAATCCAGCAGAGATAAGCTTCATGTGAAGAGGAGCCTAGCATGAAGTATGTGAGATGCCATAGGTGTATATTATAGGACTGCATATTATGTCGATGGGCCTTTTACAGCGTGAACGTGCTTGTTTTTAATGGAAAATGAGGACTCTGGACGTATACATCAATGGAAATTAAGGAATTCATCATACGAAGTAACTATAATCGAGGTTCATGCTATCAACATTTCGGCTAATTTACTTTTAAGCATAAAAAACGCAGGATCATTTACAGCATCCCAAGTATTTTTACGCAAAGCAAGTGCAGAAATTGTTGCAGCCATTCTGAATGGCAAACGGTATGATTACCGATGTTGCAAGCAAATGGGTTATAGTTCAGTGTGGTGGAGACAGCGTGAAAGTGTGAGGTTAAGGGTTGCAAGGGATTTATTTTTGAGAATGTCTGCAATCCTAAAGTCACTTCTAATTTTAACGAGAACTTTACACTTAGAATAATGACGAGAAGGGAGCCGCTCATCCAGATTATTCTGGTGGAGAGACTCCCTTCCTTGGTTTGGTTAGCGTATGATCCTGTTACCGATTATGAAGCCGTGGGCAATTTCAACGTTTGACCTGGATAGATCCAGTGTGGATTTTTGATTTTATTCAGCTTTTGCAGTGTCTGCCATGTTGTACCGTATTGCTTGGAGATGGAGTAGAGGGATTCTCCCGATTTAACAATATGCACTTTGACTGGAGCTGGTTTACCCGGTGCCGGCTTCACAGGGTTCTCCGGTTTGGGCTGCTCTGGCTGAGGTTTTGTTGGCGTAGGTGCCGGAACTATCACCGGTGCTTCATTCCCTGAACCTGGAGCTTCCGGCTCTACGACAGCCTTTTTGCCTTCACTGATCCGACCGTCCGTCTGGATCGTTACAGCGCCGAGCTTTTGCATATAGTTGATCAGAGCTTCATCCATTGCACCATACATGCCTGCTACCGGATACTTGGCAAACATGGTGTACTCATCACCGCCGACAGCAGTGAAATCATTGGTTGCCAGGGTGTAAGCAGCTGCCGGATCAAGAGCTTTATTGCCTACCATCACCGAATGCACACGGCTGCCTTTTGGAGCGGAGGCATCAATTTTGAAGGTGATTCCGGATACTTGCGGGAAACCTCCACTTGGTTCCGGGTAGGAGCCCACACCGTTCTCCAGTGCTGCAAGCACATCGGAGCCTTTGACTTCAAGCGTAACGACCTGGTTGCCAAAAGGAAGAACCGTAATGACATCACCTTTGGTGACAATGCCTTTTTCAATAGAAGAACGAATGCCGCCACCGTTTGTTAAGGCAATATCGGCTTTGCTGACATCACGGATGGCATCAGCCAGCAGATCGCCCAGATTGGTCTCCCCTGCACGAACCTGTTCCCGTTTGCCTTCGAGAAGTACAGCCGTATTTGCTACTTCTTCTTTCAGGATCGGCTCCTGTTCCTTCTGAATGGAGCTTACGAGAGCGGCAACCTTCTCATCAGGTTTAATGTCTTTGGCGAGGGTTTCATCAACGAGAGCAGCTGTTTTCTTTGTCACTTTGCCGCCGTCTACCCACAGGTCAATGACACCTACATAGTTGGTGTACTCCCCTGCGCTTGCAATCAATGTGCCGTGATCGGACACCAGACCATCCTTCAAGACCGTGTGACTGTGCCCGTCGATGAACACATCAATTCCCGGCACGTCTTTGACAACCTTGAAGCTGGTATCTGTGCTGGAAGCATCTTGTCCAAGGTGTCCAAGAACCACAACCACATCCACTTTACCGCGAATTTCATTCACAAGTGCTTTGGCTTCCGCAGATGGGTCGGTAATGTCCAGACCTTCTACATTTTTCGGGTTTGTTTTATACATCGTTTCCGGTGTAGTCAGGGCAATGATACCAACCTTCACACCGTCTAATTCCTTGATAATATAAGGCTCGAAGAGACGAGTTCCGTCCTTTTTCTTCACGTTAGCGCTGAGCATCGGGAACTTCATCATGTTTGCCAGCTCCAGCAGACGATCAGAGCCATAATTGAATTCGTGGTTTCCCGGTACCATGGCTTGGTAACCTATTTCGTTCATGACTTTTACAACACTTTCACCTCGGACGAGGGTTGCAAATGTAGTACCGTGTACGGCATCACCTGCATCGAGCAGAAGTGTATTTGGATTATTGCTGCGATATTTATTAACGATGCCTGCGACTTTGGCAAAACCCATGGCAGGTGATTGTTCCACTGCACGAGCATGCATGTCATTGGTATGTAGGATGGTGATGTGTTTGCCTGTGCCTGAAGCGGTATCCGTCGCTGCTGCCGCAATGCCTACACTGCCGAACAGTAAACAAACCGTTAACAGAAGTGAAACAACGCTTTTCCAGTTTTTCATCAATCCGAAACCTCCCAAAATAGTAATCTATTAGAGTGTTTACACAGCTCATGTAGTATTTTAGCAGACTATAATGGGGAAATCTCGTAATTCGCGTAAAAATAAGTGACCTGAAAGTGACATGCAATTATGTTTATGGAAAAAAAGAGCTTCATCACCCGTTAAAGAACGTATGTTCTTATGTGGTGTAAAAAAAATGCTGCGCTTCACGCGGCAATCCGGTGCGCAAACAAAATTTCTCCAGGGATTCCTCGGGCTCCGGCATAACACCAGACGTCAACAGCTGAATAGCAAAACGGTTTGCTTGTCTCTCCAGCTTGCCCGGAGCGAAATAGGAATGCTCCTCCAGAAAGAAACGATTGATTCCTTTGTGCAGCCTGTCATGACCTAACTCATGCGCGCACACAAATCGCTGCCATTCTGGAGGCAAGTCATTGTGTATGACGATAAATCTGCGGCGAAGCTTGCGGAAATACAGCCCCTTGGTCGATTGTCCCAGATTGGTGAACCGAATCTGTATACCTACAGCGCGGGCAATGCTGAATGGACAATTGGTTCGATGTTTTCGAATCAGCTTGGTTACGATGTCATCCATGTGATCTCACCTGCAATTCCAGTAAGTTGAGCTCGTGTCTTGGCCTCATGAGCGCGGGTCCGATTCGCCTGGCTTTTTGCGTTTATTCATTTGTTTGGCTTCCCAGAACAAACCTGTAAGTACGTCCTTGATTCTTTTCTTGTCCTCTTCATCCAGCGGTATACCGTCAAACATCAGGTCATCCTCATCCTCCAGCATTCGTTTGAAATCCCGTCGGTCCTTATACGTTGCCCATTCGGGTACATCCTGAACGTCGGCAGCCTGGCCTGTTTCGATATAGCCAGCTTGTTTCATCATGTCGGTATAAGGTACACCGAGAGCATCGGCAATCTTGCGGATGGTTATCGGTTTAGGCACCCCGCGTACACCATTCTCAATACGTGAAATCTGTGAATTGCTTATTCCGGCTGCATCAGCGAGCTGGTTAATGCTGAATCCCTGCTGCTCGCGCAGCTGTTTCATATAAGGACCAAAAGCGTGCTCCACAATTCATGCCACTCCTTCGACTCGTCACAAGTGCTTGTCATTATGAAATAAGAGAATGGTGCTGCACAGAACACTCCGATGCCAGAACAACCTTCCGATCGCTGTTATCCCCAGATTTCTGATGAATTTTCTCTTAAGGGAGAAATCCGGGGATAAAGGCGAACGCTTCGCTTCTTCCGGTTTGTTCTGTCCTCTTCGTTAAAGTGCTTGCTCTAAACATTATCTTAATTCATAAACCACACATTGACTTATGCGAGTTCAGTAATTATCTGTACTATATCGTATATATACCATTAGGTAAAGAGATTTGAATCAATTATGCCAAAAGGTATAGGAAATGAAAGCTTGGGTTTTATTTTACCCTCTAAACGAACCAAAATGAAGGTTTACTCCAATCTCCAGAAAGTGGTATCCTCTAGTAGAAATACGAACAACATACGAACAAAATGTAAATGAGGATTGTTTCCAAAAGGCAATATATCAGAAAACGTTAAGATTTATAGAATTGGAACAATTCTATAGATAGAGTCTGTTCTTGGATTTAATGACGTTACAAGCTGCCACGATGTTGTGAGATGAATGGGCGAGATATAGAAGATTAATGGGTGAAATATAAATGAACCTAATACTAGGAGGAGAGCAATGATGACAAATATGGAATTGCTGTTACCGGAACTGGATCGTCGTAAAACGCAGGCTGCCGTTGAGGCCGTATTGGAGAAGTACCGAATCTACAAAACGATTGCGTTTGAGGAACGGGAGGTGCAGGTGACGGCAAGTTATACGGAGCGTTTGCATGGTGCTACTAACGTCACGGGTGATTCCACAGCCAAAACAGCGATCTTTAATGTGGACGTGCAGCGTGCGCGGCGGGCTTATTGTGATACCATTGACCATATTGTGTCCCGACTCAGCGAGAAGGAACGTGTGCTTGTGCGCGAGCGATACATGAAGGATGATGATGTGTTTGACTATAAAATCTATAACCATGTTTTTGACCCGCCAGTGAGCAAGGATACGTACACCAAGATCCGCACCCGTGCTTTTTACAAAATGGCGCTTGCTTTGTCCGACCGCGGTCTGATTAATATGGAGCCTCTGTCATCGAGAAGAAAAGAAAGGCAGAAGCTTGGCTGAGCATCCTGCTCGAAGTTGAAGCTTTCATCTCACCCGGGGATTGGTTACAATAGTTGGGACAAAATGACGGAATGCCGCTGCGGAAGGGGAGAGCGTAATATGCCGGAAGAGGTTCGAATGCAAGAAATGGTCACGTTAAAAACCATTGCGGAAACACTGAATACCTCCAACGATCTCAGCCTGATGCTGGATACGGTGGTTGGCAAATTGCTTGAATTGACCGGATTAACGGCAGGCTGGCTTTTTCTCATTAATGAACGTGGAGAATATACCTGTATCTCTGACTACAACCTGCCTCACGCCCTGATGCGTAATGATAAAGAGCCGATGCGGGTGGGAACATGCTGGTGTGTCAATCGTTTTCGGGATGGCAGATTGCAGTATGCGGTAAATATTATCAACTGCAAGCGGCTGGAGGATGCTGTGGAATTCCAGTGGGGAGATACAGCCGATATTACGCATCATGCCACGGTTCCACTACGCTCGGGTGAGCGAATGCTCGGACTGCTTAACGTGGCAGCGCCTGGCAAGCAGCATTTCAGCGACAATGAGCTTGCTCTTCTGCAGGCGGTTGCTTACCAGATTGGCAGTGCAATGGAACGGATGCGTCTGTATCGTGCAGAGCAGCGGCGGGCTGATCTCTATGCCCGTCTGGGGGATTTTGGCTCAGCACTAAGTCTTCGCGTTAACGAATGCACCGAGGCAGATGCATTGCCGTGCACGGTTGCAGAACTGCTCGGCAAGCATTTTGACTGGCCGTTCGCTGCGCTCATGCAGCAGACGCAAGGGACCTTTCACTTACAAGCGGTGTATGCAGAAGGTGAGGTATGGATGGATTCAGGAGCCTCCTTCTCCAAGGAAGGGATTCACCTCCTGGATCGGATTGTTGATCATTATCGGGCTGCCATGCTGTCAGCGGATGAACTGATTGAAATGTTCAGTTCGTGTACAGCGGGTACGAAGTGTTATGAACTTTCTTCGGGAATTGGCGTACCGATCCCTTATCATACACCGGGCGAGCCGGGAGTGCTGGTGATTGCCACAGGAGTGCGCTCATCGAATCTGCTCAGGGCAGACAGTGAGGTGCTGGAGGCTTTGGCAGAGCATATTGTGGCAGCCAAAGAAAGTCTGAAGCTGGCTGATCATCGGCGTGAACTGGCAAGGCTGGAAGAACGAAATCGGCTGGCGCGGGATCTGCATGATTCCGTGAATCAGATTTTGTTCTCCTTGTCGTTAACGGCAAGAGGTGCGGAGAGTATGTTCCCAGGCACAGAGCCTCTGCATCCTGCTGCAGAAGCAATGAAAGATATTAGAGCTTTGTCGCAGGAAGCCCTCAAGGAAATGCGCGCTCTTATTATGCAGCTTCGTCCAGCCGGACTGGAGGGAGGACTGCTAAGTGCATTGCAAGAGTATGGGGCGAGGCAAGGGCTTCAGGTAATTGCCGACCGTAAGGGGCTGCGCGCTATTCCGCGTTTCGTGGAAGAAGGTCTGTGGCGCATTGGCCAGGAGGCGCTCAACAATGTTCGGAAGCATGCGGGAGTAACATCGGCCAATATTTTGCTGGAATTCAATGAACATGAAGCGAAACTCACGATCTCGGATCGGGGAAAAGGTGGGGCCAAGAGACGGAAGCCAGCCTCTGAAAGCTCACTGGGACTGTCCATTATGAGAGAACGTGCTCAATCACTGGGAGGAAAACTGGATATATGGAGTTCTACTCGTAAGGGAACCACCATAGCTGCCGTTATTCCAATTCCGTTTGAATCCGAATAAAGTCAGGGGGCAGGCAGCAATGCCTATTACAATATTACTTGCCGATGACCATGTGATGGTCAGACGGGGACTGCATGTTTTTCTGAGTACACAGCAGGATATGAAGGTTGTTGGTGAAGCGTCGAACGGGCAGGAGGCTTTGGAGCGTGCGCAGGAACTGGAGCCGGATGTTGTTCTCATGGATCTGCACATGCCTGTGATGGACGGCATTGAAACTTCCAGACATTTGCGCCGTTTGCTGCCGGGTACACGAATCATCGTACTGACCTCTTTCTCGGATCAGGATCATGTCGTGCCTGCTGTTCGTGCAGGAGTGAAGGGGTACTTGCTCAAAGATATTGAACCGGAGGATTTGGCGAAGGCGATTCGCAACGTGTACTCAGGGCAGGTGGAGCTGCATCCAGCGGCGGCAGGCCAACTCATGCATGTGATGGCATCAATGGATCTGCAATCGAACTCTGTGCAGGCAGAACAGCAGGAGGCAGGATCACCTTTTTTCCAGCGTCTAAATGAAACGAAATCGGTACAGCAGGAGCTGCATATGCTCGGCACAGGCCTAACGAGTCCATCCATTGAATCAAGTGCACGATCCAGTACAGCAGGCGTGAATGTGCTCACCCGCCGTGAACGTGAAGTTTTGGGGCTGATCACCCAAGGGCTGAGCAATAAGGAAATTGCCGTCCGGCTGGTTATTACGGAGAAAACGGTAAAAACACATGTAAGTCATCTGCTGGACAAGCTGGGACTTGCCGACCGTACACAGGCGGCGCTTCATGCAGTAAGGAATGGCTGGGAGCTGTAAGGTTTCATTCTCTACGAAACTCAGATTAAATCAGACTAAAGTCGTATGAACTCAACCGAAAGGTTGAGTTTTTTTGTGATGAAGTTAAGTCCATTAGCTGACGAATTGCGCAGGGTTTACAAGGTAAAATAAGGATATGTTAAAGCAACAGGACAAAACGGTCCGAGAGAATAGAAACGAAACGAATCTGACATTGGAGAGTGAATATGATGAACATTGTTATATTGGCAGGCAGTAACCGTAAAAATGCAACCAGCACAAGACTAGGTGAATACGCGGCAGAAGTAATTCGGGGACAGGGACATGAGGCCGTACTGTTTGATCTGTATGAGAAACCGCTGCCCTTCTACGCCCCGGATGAAAAACAGGAAACGGACGAACATCTGGCTGAATTAAATACGGTATTGCTTGCAGCGGATGCAATTATCCTGTCTACGCCAGAATACCACGGCAGCATCAGCGGCGTGCTCAAAAATGCGCTGGACCATCTAAGTCAGGCACATTTTAGCGGCAAGCCGGTGCTATCGATCAGTTCTGCTGGCGGCGCAGTCGGCGTAAGCTCGCTTACCCAGATGCAAACGATGGTCCGTAACCTGCATGGCATCAACGCCCCGGAATGGATCTCGATTGGCGGCGCACAGCGTAGACGCTTTGAAGCAACATTTGATGGATATGAGGAGTACGAAGGCAGCCAGGATATCGAGGACCGGGTACAACGGGTACTGGGATCGTTTTTGAAGCTGGCAGAGACATTAACAGCAGCAAAGAAGGCGTTGTAAAGCACGGGATCAAGGATATGCAATGATAAGCAATGATAAGAAAAGAGGTCGTTCACTATGATTAAAGGCATATATGAAACACATCTGAACGTGACGAATCTGGAAAAATCACATCATTTTTATGAAAAGGTACTGGGTTTAACCCATGCTTACGGACAGCCAGAGCGAGGCAACGCCTTCTATTGGATTGGCGGGGAACGCTATAACATGCTGGGGCTTTGGGAGAAGGAGCCTGCACAGGTGCAGCGCCAGCATTTTGCCTTTCACATCTCTCTGGAAGATATGAAGCATGCGGTTGAATACCTGGAAAACAAGGGCATAGCGACTCGCAATTTTCAGGATGATGATATTGGAGAGCTGTACGTTTTTGGCTGGATGCCCGCAGTTTCCGTCTATTTCGCCGACCCGGATGGTCATTCACTTGAATTCATCGCTGTGCTTCCAGATGAGGCGAAGCCTGAGCTTGGGCTGGTGCCGTGGAGTAGATGGGAGAAGATGCACGGGAGAGGCGTATGATGATTGATTGAGAAGCTATTGGCGATGATTAAAAAGGTGTTGGCGTACGAAGACTGAAGAGGTGTTGAGGCATGATTATTCAAGAGGTGTTATTTTATACAGCGAAGCTGGAGGAGCTGCATCATTTCTATGGAAGTACGTTGGGCATGAAGGTGTCTGCTCTTGATCCTGTCGAGCAAGCCTTCACTGTACAAGCAGGAAGCACGAAGATGATGTTCAAGCAGTGGAATGCAGTAGCTGGCACAGAGGGAAATGGCAGTAAGCCGTTTTATCATTTTGCCTGGATGATTCCCCGTAATCGATTCAAGGAAGCAAAGCAGTGGGCAGCGTCACGAGTAACCCTGAACAGCGATGGAAAAAGGGATGAAACCTATTCGGTCAATTGGGACTCTCATTCACTATATTTTGAAGATCCGGCTGGAAACATTGTGGAGCTGATCGCCCATCATCCGTTAAATAATGAACAAGATTGGGCATTCTCGGCAGCAGATATTCTGCAGGTGTGCGAGATTGGACTGGTTTCGGAGAATGTGTCTGCAACGGTGAAGGAACTGGGGAAGGCTGGCTTGCCGCTTTGGGGTGAGGGAAGTGATACCTTTTCTCCAGTAGGTGACCGTAATGGGTTGTTTATTGTGGTGAAGAAGGAACGAGTCTGGTTTTTCTCCGATCAAAAGGCACAGATGTTTCCGCTGGAAGCAACAATCCGTGAGGTAGGCAGACTTCGACTCTAGGAGCATAACAGCGCTGCTTCAGGTTCTTCTGTTGTTTTAGTGTCCATGTAGAAAATCTTCGTTTCATTAATATCCTGCAAAAAGGGCATAAGTGTAGGTTCTTGATCATGATATAGAAGTAAACGCTTTATTTTATGGAGATCAGGCAGGCCGCTTGTTAGAGAGGCTTCCATTCTAGGGCGTATCTTAAAACTCAGTCTAATAGAGAAGGGGATGGCAGACTTGGATCGACGTTTGTTGGAGGAAGGACTAGCGACAATGGCATCCAGTCGGGAGCGCACAGGAGATTTGTGGCATGCCCATTATGGGGCGGGCGCGATTGCAGCTTACTTCTGGGTACGGGAAAATCATCTCACGGCTCTTGCCGCCGGAAGCATCACCGCCGAAGCCAAAGCGATGCTGCGTCAGCATGGAACCCGTTCCGCACAGACTGTTTTGCCAGATGAGTGTATGCCGCTGGAATTGGCCGAAGCGCGTATTGCAGACGCACTGGAGCGAACGATCGGGGAGCTGCACTGGGTCGGCCATCAGGCCATCTATGGAGCGATTAGTCTCAAAGCCATTCGCGAACTGGAAGGATGGGGCACGGCACAAGAGATCGAGCAGATTGCTCAATTAATCGAGTCGTTTGAACGAACGATTCCAGGCCGGTCCTGGATGAACACAACCGTGAAGGAAATTCGCCATATGTCCCTGGAGGAAAAGGACGGTTTTCCCGACATACTGAAGCCGATGGAGTTGTCCCGGTTGATTCTGGAGGAGCTGGGAGCCTTCAGCACCATTTATCAGGCGGAGGCTCATCATGATCTGATCGGTCATATGCTGACCTATGGGCATGCACTGAATATCCTTTATGAGCTTGGTTACCCGGCTCTGTTCGACAAAGGCATACCGCCATTTCTGAAAATGGTGAAGGCTCTGCGGCTCAGTCGCAATGTGGATGCAACACAGGCGGGTGCCACACTGCAATCTCCTGTAGATGTGCTGCCGTTACAACAGGCTGAGCGTTCCCGCGCGCTGCCGCATGAACTGGAATACTGGTTAACCGACAGGCGATGCCGTAATTGGTATGAGGGCCATGTGTTCAAGTTTCCGTTCAGCTTCTATCACCATGCGAAGAATGGGGAGCCTGAGCTCGAGATTTGGGAAAATTTCCGGTACATTATTGCATAATGATAATTAAACGAGCGTCTGCCGATAGGGCAGGCGCTTTTTCGCCATTTCATTCTCCATATTTCAATCCCAATAAACCGCCAATAATCCAGCCGAATTCATCCCTTAACCCGTCCGCATGAGGGACAATAGACGGTAAGATGGTAATATCGGATCAGAAGCGAGGAATGCAGATAGCAGAAGCCAGATGTTACAGATGCTAGCTGATACACGGAAGATAAGACCAGCATACGGCTGGTTTTTTCAATTTCGTGATTGCAACCTTGCACTGATCGGGTATTGAAGAATATTAAAAACAGGAGGCTACATGATATGAAAACAGTATTGTATGTTCCACTGGATGACCGTCCGGCGAATCTGGATGATGTTATTGTACAAGGGAAAGCAGCCGGTCTTCACATCGTTACACCCAACCTGAAGGATATCAAAAATCGTCTGGATACGGAAAAAACAACGGATGGCACAACCCTTCTCGGCACTTCAACGCCTGTTTACGGGAATCCATCAAAGGTTCATGATTTTATTCTGAAGCATGCGGCCAAGGTGGACGGCTTCATTATTTCTACCGATATGCTCGCTTATGGCGGCCTGATCGGCAGTCGTCAGCTTCGAGATCACGGTGGCGGTGCTTACCCGGCATATGACGAGCAAACGACTCGTCTGCTGGATGTCATTCGCATCATTAAAACAAAGTATCCACGCAAACCTCTATTTGTTATGGATACGATTATGCGGCTGGCAACGACTTCATTCGCAGGGGGATTGGCGCTGGATGCGTATAATGAATCCCGTTCTCTGATGCAGCAGCCGCGTCAGGCTTATACTGAATTCGAAGATATTATTCAAGGATATAACGTTTCTCCAGAAGGTGAAGAGTACGGGGAAACGACGTATTTTGATAAACAAAAATACTACAATACGAGACAGCACAAGTTTAAAACGAATCGTTACATTCTGGATCAGCTGGCCCGCACGGGGTATATTGATTTCCTCGCCGTGGGTGTGGACGATGCCAACACTCAAGGGGTACAAATTAACGAGATCAATTACGTCGAAGCTCGAATCAATGAATGGCTGGGCGGAACGGATGGGCAGAATCCGGATCGTGCAATTATTTTGCCGGATGCAGATGGCTTGGGACATGCTCTGGTTGCGCGGATGGCGAATCAGCTGTTCAGAGGCGGGGCGAAGACGAAATATGGAGTGAAGTATTATGGCCCGCACGGCTCTACGATTATCAACACCTATGAATATATGGATGTACACCAGAATGTGGTGCATCATGTTGATATTGTCGGCGGTACATTGGTGGAGGATGAAGCCGACACGTCGGTAGATATGGAGATTATCGCCATTACAGCACTCGATCAGGTTCAGGCGGCCGTGGAGCGCTTGGCGTTGAATGGGGAGCAGGGGCTGCCTTCGATCCTGATTGATTTTGTCGGTAAAGGGCCTGCGAATGTAGAGGTGGCGCAAACTTTGCTGAATAGTCCGTATACCGGGCGGGTGCTTGGTTACAGTGCCTGGAATACACCAGGGAACAAAATCGGTCTTGCGGTAGGGATGGCGCAATCGAGATATGCGCTGATTACGACAGAGAAGCATGAACACAAGCTGCGTGACGCGATGAACGCCCATGGCTCGCTGCTGTTCAAGCGTTTCCTCAAAGATTACAGCTACAAAGCAGTAGCCATTGCCGATATTCGCACCTATTCACGTGCACATGCACTATATACCAATGTAGCCACGTTGGCAGATCAGAATATGGTGCTGTTCAACTCCGAAGAGGATTACACTCATCTGCAAAGTTTACTTCGCGATCTCATGCAGACGCACACGGCTGAATTGGCGAGCAAACCTGCCTTCCAGCAGGGCAATCCGGCAATCCGCCAGATCTGTGACGGGCAGATGACGTATGCTACTTACAACGGTGCGCTGCTGGAGTACAACAACCCTGATTTCATCTGGGGCCGTGCATTCGAAATTACGCTGACCCCGCAGGTGAGATTGGACTAGGTTGGGTCAGAAGTTTTGATGAGAAAATAGCCATTTTAGTTCGTCTTTTTACCGTCCAACCTTATACTTTATTCGTGCTGAAGTCCACCGAAGCACCATCCTCGCTAGGAGAAAAAGTCTGTAAGATAGTATTATCGGATGAATCGCAAGGGACACACCGAAAGCCCATACGCTAATGTACAGACCAGCCATTACGGCTGGTCTTTTTGATGCGGTGAAGTTGTCCTTGCATTGATCCGATATCCACATGGACCGCGGGGAAAAGGGGGATGTCCCAAGCTGCCGCATGGCTGCTGCATCATGGGGAGCGAATTTATATTTGCAGCAGAGGGGGGCGAAATGAATGTGTCCATGAGTACACGTATCAAAAAGACGTTAAAGCACAAGCTGGCGACTCTTGTACCTGCGTGGGAGGGCCGTGTGCAGGATGTTCCTGCTTCCGGAGAAGGGCTTTCAGGTCCATGCGCTGTGCTTGCTTTTGCAGAAGAAGTGCCAAAGTCGGCCTGGGCAGGGTATCGCCGAATCATCAAAATTTCGCCATATGCCCGATCAGAGGACGGTGGAGCAGAACAGGTTGAGGTCTGGTCGGCAGAGCTGATCACAGGTCTGCATCAGATACGGCTGGAGGATGGGGAAGGCGGGGCCTTTACTTGCATCTATCTGGGTTCCACGGACAGTGAGCGCAGGGAAGCTGAATCGGGGCTGGTTACGCGCAGCTTGCGTTTTGGCGTGTATGTTCCCGAACCTCAAAGTACTGAACATGCTGATGCTGAGGGAGATGTTTGGCTTTCTGCTCTTCAGCGCTGGACGGTGGACGAGTTAGGTCCAGACTGGTCTGTGTACACGGAGCGCTGGCCTGGGGGATACCAGATGCCATCCGTGTTATGGCGTTTGACAGGGGTCAGTACAGCGGCTGTAGGAACCTCAGCCCTTGAGGTACGCAAACAGTGGGTAGGCCATGTGCTGACAGGCGACACAGGTCTGACAGATCAGACGGTAGGCCGTTTGGTCGAGCAGTTGGCACTTCAATCACGGATAGCATTCCATCCAAGGGATGATCAAAGTAATGAAGCCAACGAAAGCGTTGAAGGCAATGTCCGTTATTTAACGGTTGATGAGGTGACAGCGGATATGCAGACAGATGCATATTTAAATGGCCAGCTTCGTCTGACGTTGTCACAGCGGATCCGTCGTCCGATGCCAACTGCACCGCTCATGCGGGAGATTCACCATAGCAAAGGAATACAGTAAGTGTAAGTCGAGAGGGGCCGTTATATGAGCTGTGAGTGGCTCCAGATTTTTTATCAGTTAATTTCATAGATTTTAGGATCAAAAATTCATAGGTCAAAAATAGTTGTTATTGAAGTTAACCAACGAGGTGAGAAACAGATGCCAGGCTCGGTGAAAAAAAAGCAGCCAGTTCCCCCGCAATATACGCGGGTTGAACTGATGAATCATTCCGAAGCCCTCTTTGCCGTCAAGGCAGAGGTGCTGGCTGGTGCGCTGCACGAAGCGGCGCAGCAGTCGTTTTCCATTGCAGAAGCACAGACAAGAATCAACCAATTTTTGAAAGCGAAGGTGAAGGAATAATGGCAGGTGGAACTTGGGAGCAAACGAATCGTCCGGTACTTCCGGGCTTATATATGAATTTTCAGGCGGCAGCTTCGTCCGCTATTCAGGCAGGAAGTCGTGGCACGGTTGTGGTGCCGGTGAAGGCAAACTGGGGTCCGGTGGGCACGTTTGTAGAAGTAGGCAGTGAAGCAGCGATTGAGCGCACTTTTGCGGCTAATGCGCAGGATAATGGTACGGCGTATACTTCGCTCAAGCTGGCTTTGCTGGGTGGACCGAAGAAGCTGCTCGCTTATCGGGTGGCGAGTTCATCTGCCAAAGCTGCAGTGTTGACGCTGAAGGATAGCGGCGGTACGGATGTGCTGCAGCTCGATGCAAAGTACCCGGGCGACCGTGCGAACGGATTCTATGTGACAATCCAGCCCGGCGTGATCGATAACACGAAGTTTGAAGTACGTCTGTTCGAAGGCAATCGCATGCTGTATGCGCTCCAGACAGCAGATGTTACGGCAGCGGCTGTTGCCAAAGAGATGAATGCGGATGAGCAAAATCTCTGGATCACCGCACAGGCCATTGGAGACGGTACAGGCGAAGTGGCTAATGTATCAGGTGCAGCTTTCAAAGGTGGTGTAAGCGGCAACGATGAACTGACCAATGCGGAATATATTGCTCTGCAGGGCGCGCTCGAAGGAGAGCAGTTCGATGTGCTGGCATTGGATCATGCGGCGGATGCAGCGCTGCTTGCCAGCTTTGCGGCTTGGGTGAAACGGGTACGTAATGAAGGCAAGCCCGTGATGGCGGTCTTCGGTGGCTCCACAGCGGATGATACTTCCGCTACGGCAGCTCAGAAAGCGGCAGCACGTTCACTTACGCTGAATCATGAAGGTGTGATCAATGTCGGCACAGGCGTACGCTTGGGCGATGCTTTTTACAGTTCTGCACAGACCTCTGCTTATGTGGCGGGTCTTATTGCCGGACAGCGTCTGAATGAATCCACGACCTATGCGGCAACACCGTTCGATGATGTCACACGCCGCTGGACGCGTGCGGAACAGGAGCAGGCCGTGCAGAACGGCGTGTTTATTTTCTTCCACGACGGTCGCCGGGTCAAAGCACTTCGCGGTGTAAACACACTGGTTACGCCTGCCGCCGGACAGAACAATGCATGGAAAAAAATTCGTTCCATCCGCGTCATGGACGCGATCAACACAGACTTGCAGCGTTCCGCAGAGGATACCTATATCGGGAAAGTAAACAACACGGAGGAAGGTCGTCAGGCACTGATTGGTGCGATGAAGGCCTATTTGGCGCTGCTGGCACAGAGCAATGTGATCGAGGCCGAAGGCTATGACGTTGTTCTGGACCCTGCATACTATGGCGCAGCACCTGTGCTAAAGCCGGAAGCGGATCAGGTATTCCTGCAATGGAATGTGAAGCTGACGGATGTGATGGAGCAGCTGTTTGGTACATTTTACGTTCAATAGGGAAATGACCTGGAAGCAGAAGCAGGAAGTGGATTCAGGTTGCTTTTTAAGTTGAACTAAAGAATTTACACCATCCACTCCGAGGACAGAACAACCTTCCAATCGCTGTTATCCCCAGATTTTTTGAATTCCCTTTTCCAAAGGGGAAAATCCGGTGATAAAGGCGACCGCTTCGCTTTTTCTGGTTTTTTCTGTCCTCTCCGTTCACGTGTAAATGAATGATCAAGTTATATAGATAAAATGAAATATCTCATGTTGAGCGGTTGCGCTCAACCATCATAAGGAGGAAATATACATGTTGGACGCATCAAGAGTCATTCTCGGTACCCACGGTCAGCTGCATATCGACGGAGTGTGGCAGACAAATATTAACAAGCTGGAGGCCAGCGTTGAGATTGAGAAGCGCGAGCTGAATCTGGTCGGCAACGACTGGAAGGTTCACAAAAACGGTGCCAAAAAAGGCACAGGCACAATGACCGGTTACAAGGTAACGTCCGATATGATTCAGCGCGGATTCACCAAGTTTCAGATCATCTCCAAGCTGGACGACCCGGAATCATACGGACATGAAAGTGTGCTGCTGAAGGGCTGTATGGTGGATAAAATTCAGCTGGCAAACTGGACGGCTGGCGAGGAAGTGCCAGAGGAGACAGGGTTTACGTTTGAAGGGTTTGAATTGCTGAATCCGATTGTGGCGAATTAAGTGTTGTGAACCGTTTTTGAGCTTGTTGACAGCAAGCAAGGACATTGAAGCAGACCGAGAACTTCTCGGTCTTTTTGGTGTCTTGAGATGTTAGTGAGAGATAACCGAGGAAATACGGAAACGAAGGATATGCAGAAAATACGGAAGCAGATTACAGAAGAAATTACGTGGAAAACAAAGGAGATTACGACCGATGAGTATGAACGAAAATTTGTCCGAGGAACAGATTCTGGATCAATTGTTTGAAGCGGCAGAACGCCTGCCTGAAGAAAATGTGCGCATTCAGCGCCTGGACCTGCTGCTTACGCTGCGTGGACTCACATCCTCCAAAGTCGATCAGATTCGCGAACGCTGTACGATTCGCAAGACCACAAAGGGCCGTACTGAGGAAAAGGTGGATACCGAAACGTTTAATGCTCTCCTGATCTCCGAGGCAACGGTAAAAATGAACGTCCGCGGACTGGAACTGTCCGGCTGGGGAGACAGCCGCATCACGGGCCGGATGAAGCTGTCGGGTGGAGAGCAGGCGGTTCGCCGTATGCTTCTGGCGGGTGAGTTGGATGCTGTAGGCGATAAAGTGTTGGAGCTGTCCGGCTTCGGTGTGGAGATTGAAGACCTAAAAAACTGATTCACTCCGGCGGGATGACCACGTTCCTGTACCACATGTGGGTGCGTCATCATCTTCGTCCCGGAGAGTTCTGGTCTTTGCCGCGAGGGGAACGCTCGCTGCTGCTTGCTTTTTCGGAAGAGGAGATGGCAGCGCTAAGCGCCCAGATGAATCGTTAATTCAAACAGGCAGGAGGTGAATAACATGGCAGAAATGATTATCGGTTTATCCCAATCGAACACACAAATGAAGACCACTCTTCGTTACCTGGATCAGATTCAGCGCTCTACGGATCGTTTAAATCGGGTTCGTTATCAGGGCCTGATCAAAGTGAATAATGAGCTGAGAACCACAGGACGCAGATTGGAAAATATCTATAGCACCGCTGTAAGGTTGAGCCGTTTGCGCATCACACCGAGAATCGGATTGGATGACCAGCTAAGCCCGGCACTGGATCGCGCACTGATCAAGCTGAACAGCTTCCGCAATCAATTGGTGAAGGCGTCCGGCACGGTGTCGGTTGAGGTGAAGCAGAAGGTTGAAGTGGCGATGGGGAAAATGACCCCGGCGAGTGCCTCTTCCATGTCCGTTGTGATTGGGAGTCACAATACAAACACAACGATAAATAATGTGGCTAAAGAAGAGGATAAGGCATTGTGGGAAAAAGCTCTTGAATGGACCAGCACTATTTTAGATATTGGAAACAATGCTTCTGATATTTGGGAAAAACAAAAAAAATGGCGTGCTGATCGAAAAGCCAAAAAGAACAAAGCCGCCAATCCAAGTGCAAGTACAGAAGTGGCAGAGGGTAAGCAAGGTGAAAATCAAACACAAACCACTTCAGATGCAGATACGGAAACGAAGCGTAACAAACCTTTTCGCAGAGGGATGGGGGGAAGAAGCGGAAGAGGTAGAGGAAGATCTACTTTCAGGACATCTCGGGCTTCCAATCCAGTAACAGCACCAACCCCGAAAGCATCGGAGCTTATTACCGATTTCTCTCACGCAGAAGATAAGAGACTGAGGATGGAATTCGAACAAAAAATAAACCGGAACAAGCTTGGCTTCGCCTCCGCATCACCGATGGGCATGTCTAACCTTTTCTCCGGTGAAGGAATGATGGGTAAAATAGGCGGTGGCTTTGCCAAAGGGGCAAAAAGGCTGCTTGGTCCGATCAGCATGCTGGCGGATGTGGCTAACATCGCAAGTGCACCTCCAGAGGAAAGAGGTCGGGCTGTCGGCTCTATGATTGGTGGAACAGCAGGCACGGCGATTGGCAGCGCACTCGGAACGCTGATCTCTCCGGTCATTGGCACATACGTAGGCGGAGCCGTTGGGGGCTGGCTGGGAAGCGAAGCGGGTGGCTGGATTGGAAGCAAGTCCGAGGCGATTGGCAACTTTTTCTCCCAAGCGTCAGAGGGCGCAAGCAAGGTGTTCACTGGAGCCGTTGATTTTGTCTCCGAGAAAACAAAGAGTCTCACCGAGGGCATTTCCAATTTCTTCGGTTTTGGTTCAAAAAAAGAAGAACAGACCACTCCGGCTGCAACAGTTGCTTCCTCGCCTACCGTACCCGCAGCACCTCAGATGCCGCCGTCATATAGACCAGCAGCCCTGTCGATTACCGGGCCCGAAGCCTATATGAACAATCGGTTGGGCTCATCGACTTCAGCGGGTCTTACTGGCACAAGCATGATGCAATCCCAAGCTATGGCGCTGAATAACAATGCTCAGTCCAATGGCAAAGCATCTCCGATGACAGTGCATATTTCGGAAGAGCAGATGAGCAGTCTGTCGGGTTACCTCAAGGATTTCAAAACGGAAACGACCAACCAGATCGCTGTAAATATTGCGCCAGGTACGGTACAGGTGACGGTGCGTGAGAACGCCATTGATTATGATGCTGTGAGCCATCAGGTGGGGCAACGGATTAGCAACGAGTTCCGCAAGGCGATGCAAAATCGCAAAACGATTATGGCCTAAGCAGAAAGGAGGCCGCAAAGATGTCTGTATTGAAAGATGAAGCAGGACCTAACGAAATGACATTTACGTTGAAGGACGGAAGCACTTCATTTCAATTCCCGGTGAACCCGGAGGAAGTGAATATTTCCAGATCAAAGGGATACGAAACGATCCAGATGCTGGAGCATGGCGAGTTTGATTTTGCGCAGGGAGAGAAGGTGAAGGAGATCACCTTCTCTTCTTTTTTTCCTAAAGAGTATGACGAATCCTATTGTATGGTATCCCCGATTCCCGATCCGCGCGTAGCCATGAATATCCTGAACACCTTTCTTATCTCGAAAAAGCCGCTGCGTTTCATCATTTCGGGAACCGGCGTGAATGTACCCGTGTTTCTGATTTCGCTGAATTCGAGCTTTCGCGGCGGAGAGACGGGCGACATTTATTTCGATCTGACGCTGCGAACCTGGCGGGATTCCAAAGTCGAGAAGGTGGGATCAGGAGCTGCAGCGAGCAAGTCTGGTTCACGTACGGATCTGAAAAAAACGAGCAAGACCTACACCGTCAAAGCCGGGGATTCTCTGTCCAAAATAGCCAAGCTTGAGCTCGGAAGCAGTTCCAAATGGAACGAGATTTACAAGCTCAACGTCAAAATCATCGGTAGTGATCCGAATCGGATCAAGCCGGGGCAAAAGCTGGTGATGCCATGACCTACAAGGTCATTGTCGATGACAAGCATGACATCACCAAGCTGGTGGAGACGATAACGCTCAAGGACTCGCTCGATCAGATCGCCTATCAGGCGAATATCCGGCTGGCGGTGTCGGCATCCTCCGGGCTGCCTGCCATCTCGCCGGGAATGGCGGTGCGGATTAGCGGGGTTCCTTTTGGTGAAAAATCCATGGTGCATCTGCTGCACCCGGCGGTCATCTGGGAAGCGGAAAGCTCAAATAGCGGGACCAAACGGCTGTCCCTCACCGTCTATGACCGCATGATCTATCTGGAGAAATCAGAGGACGAATTCCTGTTTCCCAAGGATCAGACCGCCACGCAGCGGCTCAAGGCATACTCCAAGGAGTGGAAAATTCCTTTGGCCGCACTGCCGGAAACCAAGACCAAGCTGGGCAAGGCAGTGTATCGGTCGCAGACGATTTTTTCGATGATGTTTGCCGATTTGAAGGAAACCGCCAAGTCCGGGGGAGATATGTACCACCCACGGATGACGCCCGGAGGGCTGCAGCTGTTCAAGGTAGGCAGCAATACGAAGGTGTATGCACTGGATCGGCTGATCGACTTGACGCAGATGCGCACGCTCGAAGGCGCAGTCACCAAAGTGAAAGTGATGGCAGCGTCAGAATCCGGGGGCAGTGGGAAAGAAGTTCCTTCGAAAGTGCTTGCGATCGAGCAGAGCGATACCGAGCAGCTGGGTACATTGCAAAAACTGATCGAGGACGATCAGGTGAAAACAGCCGCCGCCGCGAAGAAGCTGGCGAAAAGCAAGCTGACAGGTATTCAGGAGACGTTTACCGTCTCGGCTCCAGATATCAATACGATTCGTGCCGGAGACGCGGTTACGCTCAAAGGCCTGAAGCTCATCGTCATGTCGGTTAGCCGCGATCTGTCGGCCGGGCCAGGCACGATGACGCTGGAGCTGGGCACGGCGGAGCTGGTGAAAAGGAGGTTTTACCTTGAATAAAGAAGATCCGTACGGGCAGTTTGCCGATGTGATGCGGGGAGCGATGAGCACACATTCCCGTCAGGCCGTGAGCGGTCTGGGCGCGGTGCTCGGTACGATTACGGCGTCCGGCGTGAAGCTGGATGACTTCAAGCATGAAGTTCAGGACTATCTCGTGGCCGAGCTGCCTGGGACATTACATTTGCCGGACCGCGAGCTGGCTGGCGCAATTTCCGGCATATCTGACGTGGCAAACGGCGGTACGACGGGCACGGGACGGTTTCTTTTGCAAAAAGGGGAAGTGGAAGAAGCAGTTTGGTCTTTGGGAAAAGGCCTGAAGGCCGGGGACCGTGTCCTGGCGATGCGGGTGAATGGCGGTAACGATATTGTGGTGC
Organism: Paenibacillus sp. TC-CSREp1; assembly: GCF_050171015.1. Classification (NCBI taxonomy): domain Bacteria; kingdom Bacillati; phylum Bacillota; class Bacilli; order Caryophanales; family Paenibacillaceae; genus Paenibacillus; species Paenibacillus sp. TC-CSREp1. The sequence goes on from NZ_JBNOKM010000010.1 coordinate 194,639, forward strand.
TGTGTAAGGTGGTGAGTGCGAATGCCTAGTTTATTTCCAGAAACGGGGATTGTCTGGGGAGATGAAGAGGACCTCACTGGGGTGGACTCGGAGGAGGTGCGGTTTGGACGGAGCTGGCGCTACGACTATGATGCTGGTGATTTTGTACTGACTCCAAGCGGCAAAGTGGCAGCGGCAGACGCACATGAAGCGTGGGTGCAGTGGTGCATCAAGGCGGTGAAAACCCCGCGGTACAGACATGTGATCTACTCTCGGGACTACGGTTCGGAGCTTGAGGATCTGGTCGGTCAGGGGGATAGCCGCGGCGTGATGGAAAGTGAGATTGCCCGGATGGTCACGGAGACGCTGCTGGCCGATCCGCGTACAGATGCGGTGGACCAGTTTACGTTCGATTGGGACCGGGAGCAGTGTGTGTTTACGTGCCGGGTGACGAGTGTGCAGGATGAGATGTTTATTCTGGAAAGTGAGGTGATCTGACGGGATGGCTGAGATTCCGCGTTATTTGGAGGACCAGACGGAGGAACAGATTATGCAGCGGTTGCTGGATCGTCTGCCCGCGGATCTGGATAAGTCGGAAGGGTCGTTTTTGTGGGATGCGGAGGCCCCGGTAGCCTTTATGCTGTCTGAGGCGGCGCTTTGGGCACAGGAGCTGCTGCGGCGTGGATTTGCCAGTACGGCGGCGAGCAGTGATCCGAATTTTCGCTCGGAGGAGCTGGAATTGCGGGCTGGAGAGCACGGGATTACACGCAGGGCAGCGGTGTACGCACAAGGAACAGTTAGATTTGCAGGTACATCGGGGAAGGTTGTGCCCTTGGGCACGGTTGTGGCTACGCTCGCAGATGAGTTGTCCGGGGAAGCATCGCTCGAATATGAAACCGTGAGTCGTGTGGAGCTTGGTGAGGATGGTTTCGGGAGTGTAGGTGTGAGAGCACTTGTTGCCGGAAAAGAGAGCAATGTGCCCGCAGGCACGGTAACCGTGCTGTCTACACCACTGAGCGGCGTAACGTCTGTGGTGAACACGGACGTCATCAAGGGCGGTGCGGACGTGGAGACGGATACCGCGCTGCTGGAGCGCTTTTATGCCAAAGTCCGCAACCAGGGAACAAGCGGCAACAAGGCACAGTATGTGCAGTGGGCCAGTGAAGTGCCGGGCGTCGGTGCGACGCGGGTGATCCCGCTGTGGGAGGGGCCGGGTACGGTTGGACTGTATCTGCTCGATACGGACAAACGTGCGGCAGGCTCCGATCTGGTGGCTGCGGTGCAAAAGTATGTTGATCCAACGCAGGATGGACAAGGTGAAGGGGTTGCCCCGGCAGGGCCAGTGGTGACAGTGATGCCAGCGGAAGAAGTACCGATGAACATTCAGGTGAAGCTGACGCTGGCTAGTGATGCAACGCTGGCAGATGTCAGGGCATTAATCGAGCGCGGAGTAACCGCGTATCTGAAGCAGCTTGCTTTTGCCGACCCGCTCGTACGTTACACCCGCATTGCTGCGATCCTGCTCGACATCCCGCCAATTATCGACTATTCGGAGCTAACCGTAAACGGGGTAAGCGACCAGAATATCGAGATGAGCGCCAATCAGGTGGCTGTGCTGGGGACGGTGGATGTGCATGAGTAGTGTGTTAACGAGTGAAAAGGGGCGGGAACTGTTCTCGTATTTGCCCCAGTATTATGAGACTTCGCGTGTCATGCAGGCCGATATGCAGTCCAAAGGCGTGGAGATGGATATGTTGTATCAGGCACTGGACGAGACACTGGAGCAGTTTTTTGTCCGTACAGCGACTTGGGGTCTGGATTACTGGGAGCAGGAGCTTGGCATTGAGACAGATCGTCTCAAACCTGTGGAGCAGCGGCGTGCTGTGGTGGAGTCTAAGCTGCGCGGGGCAGGTAAGTTTTCGGGCAGGCAGGTTGCTAATGTTGCTGAGGCGTATGCCGGAGGCAAGGTGGATGTTACATTCCAGCCGGAAACGTGGAGTTTTACAGTAAGTTTTGTGGATACGATGGGTATTCCGCCCAATATTGATGATCTGAAACGAGCCATTGATGAGCTGAAACCGGCCCACATGGCTGTGGAATATAAATACCGTTATCTGGTCTGGGACGCTCTGGACAACAAACAGATAACTTGGGATGAACTCGATGCCGCGTCCCTGACGTGGAATGAACTGGAGGTGTGGGCGTAATGCCAAAAGATACAGATCGACTGAAGTTGCCTCTTCCCTTGGGGAACGAGAATGTGACCCGGGAGAGTATTAATGCGATTTTTGAGAAGATTGATGCAGGTGTGGCGACACGTGAATCCATCCTTATACCTGCGGATTCGGATCTTAATAGTTATATTACAGAAGGGGAATATTATTGCCCGACGAATGCCACAGTAGGAACTTTAGCTAATTCTCCAGTAGGAGTAGCCTTTCATTTGACGATAGAAAAACATGCTGGTGTCGTCCAAACTCTAACAACTTTCGAGCCGAGTGACTTACAAGTTTTTCAACGCAACTACTATTTCGGATGGGGTTCGTGGAAAAAAGTACCTACAAGGGACGAAATTCAACAGCTGCAGGAGGATCTCCAAAACGCAGACATCCCACCTGCATCAATGACTGAACCGGGGATAGTGCAGCTTTCCAATGCAACGGAAGGCACGTCCGAGACGCTGGCGGCAACGGAGAAGGCGGTTAATGATGCAAGACTGGCCGCTCAACAATATGTGGATGATAAAGCGTGGCAAAAGTACCCCCTAACGCAAGATAACGGGTATTCAAAATTAAGTAGAGTGGATTTAAATACTTTGACTGATCCGGGAATGTATTACGCTGAAGGTTCACAATCTCCGAATTTACCCACTATAAACGGAGCTGATTTTTACGTCGAAGTAATTAAAATTAGTGCGAACAATTTAATTCAACGAGTTACGCTAGCAAGCACAACTACTGCGAAAGTGTACGTAAGGCAAAGATGGTCAACAACGACATGGACACCTTGGGTATTGCAAACACCACTAAGAAGAGTATGGGGGGCGTTATAGATGGCAGAAACGCCTATTAAAATATACGGGGACGCACTATCCACAACATCTGGGACAACTATTTACACTGGAAAAACGGGTAAGACATGCATTATAAAATCCATTATTATTTGTAATGTTAGCGGAGTAGACACGACAGTAAATATGAGGCTTAACACTGGGCCTTTGTATTTTTTATTGCACAACAAGTCTATTAAGGCAAATCAAACCTTGGTTATTCCGATCAGTGATATTGTTATCAGTCCAGAGGAAACCCTTCACATGTGGTGCGCAAATTCAATTGTTAACGCTAGAATAACAGGTGTTGAAAAAGATGGAATCCCCAGTTCATTAGGGCTTGCGCAGTACCGTGTTGGGTTAGGAACGGGAACGACGACCATTGTTCCAGCCGCCGGAAACGGTGTTAATAGATTGGTCAAGTCTATCGTTATTTGTAACGTAAGCAGCGGACCACAAACAGTAACTATTCGTTTCGGTTGGAGTGGTGATAACTGTAATTTGATAAACAAGTACACCATAGCTGGAAATGATACAGTTTTGATTCCGTTCGCTGATATGTTTATATCGCCAAACGAATATATCGAAGGCTGGACATCAACCGCCGGGAATGCTCAGGTCCATGTTGTCATGCAGGAGGCGACCAATGCCTAAAATCGATAATTTCTTATTGGATAATTACGGGTTGGATGGGCCAGATAAGGGGAGGAAGTTTGCTTCAGGGTTTGGATATAACTTAGGCGATAAAAGGTTTCTTTATTCAGACGGAACTGCATTTACCTGTGGGTATATAGTTGTATCCACTCTGGATTTTTTACCATCGCAAATCATTATTACTTATTATGATGATGGGGATTATATACTGGGTTATAATTCCAAAAGAATAGAAAATGGTTACCCTGTGTATAACGGGCTAAGATGGGTAAACGGAGAAACTATATATGATACTTTCCGGGTAGAGGACAAGAGCGCTGGCAGAACCTATATCACAAACGGTGGATTTCAGTTACCGCTGCCATATTTTGAATTGGCATCATCAAGGCCGTTTTATTGGAGGGCATACGAATAATGAATATTGGGATTAGAATTATATACGATCAAGACGGTGAAATCATCTATCGAGCTGGTGAAAAACAGGGTGATGTACTTCCAAGGAAAGAAATCACTGAGCTGCATTACATCGATTTGGAATATGGGGCAATCGATTATCACACCCATCGAATTGTCAGTATCGATCCTGCTACGAAACAACCAGTTTTAGAGGAACTTCCCATTTTCGAAACACCAGAATAGCAAAAAATAAAGGAATTGGAAGACCAAATTTTATTATTAGCCAATGAAAATACAGGAGGGAATTTGTGATGGTGAACGAAGTCGTGGTAAGTATTGCAGCAGCAAGAATATTGAATAAATTACTCAACCCAAAGACAAGTCAAGTATACCTGCTTGATGGCATTACCAATACTGATTATCGCCAGGCTATTGAGGATACATTTTAGAAAAAACTGAAGGAATTTAACGAGCGTACCCTAGTGGTGCGCTTTTATTATGCCCTCTGGAGCAGCTGGTATTTAAAAACCAAAGGAGGTGAAACCATGGAACGATGGGATACCCTATGGAAATGGGGCATTGCGCTGATGAGCAGCTCAGCAAACTACTTCTTTGGAGGCTGGTCAGGAGTGCTCGGCGTTTTGCTTGTGTTCGTCATTCTTGACTACCTAACAGGCATCGCAGCGGCGGGCATGACGGGCAAGCTTGAAAGTAATGTTGGCATGTTTGGCATCGCGCGAAAGGTATTTATATTTGCAATGGTATCGGTGGCTCATCTGGTGGACGGTGTTCTGGGAGACGGACATTTGTTCAGGGATGCGGTCGCCTTTTTTTATATCGCGAATGAGCTGCTGTCCATTATTGAAAACGGGGGCAAGCTGGGTGCACCAATTCCGCCAGTCATTCGGCAGGCGATTGAGGTGCTGAAGGGGAAGGGAGGAGCCGGGGAATCCCCCGACAACTTCTCACCTCCAACCAAGGATTCTTTTTCCCATACCGATTCGAATGAAAAAGAGTCACCAACAACGAAAGATAACGTGAACAAGCGTTAAATGCTCGAAACTAAAGTTTTACTAACATGTTTGCCTGAACCTGGGCTTCTCCTGAACGTTTGCTAACGTAAGGGTCTAAAGCTTGGGAGCAGTGCCATACTCACCACGGGTAATTCTCGCATTGCAGTCTGTATTTTGAACCATGGCTATGAACTATTGCTATCCAACTCCTGCAAGCGGACATTCAATTTTCCTTTCATCAACTAAGGGACACGCACACAAGCACTCCCTAACCCGTCCGCATTAACTATATACAAAAGGCATCAGCCGCATAAAGGGTGTGAGAACTTTGCAAAACAGAACCTCGGGCAACACGCAGGGCATTGACGTCTCCCGGTATCAGGGAAATATCGACTGGGCCAAGGTGAAGGCAAGCGGTATAACGTTTGTGTTTATCAAGGCCACCGAAGGGCGAACCTATGTCGATCCCAATTTTGAGAAAAATGTAGCGGGAGCGCTGGCGGCGGGCATGATGGTGGGAACCTATCATTTCTTCCGCGGAACAACTGCCGAGATTGCGAAGGCGGAAGCGGCGCATTATGCCAATACGCTGAATAAAGTCGGGGGAGCCAAGGCGCTGCAGCTGCCGCCCGTTATGGATTACGAGAATAACCCCGGCAATCTGAGCAAAGCACAGATGAATACGGTGGCGAAAGCCTTTTTAACAGATCTGCAGCAACTCACAGGTGTTAAGCCGATCATATACACAGGTAACTCCTTTGCCGGGAATTTTGATGCTTCCTTGGGCACCTACGATCTGTGGATTGCACGTTACAGTAACGCACGTGTGCCAGATGATCAGTCAGCGTGGAAGCGATGGACGTTCTGGCAGTATACGGATTCAGGGAAGGTAAACGGCATAACCGGTAACGTGGATATGAACGAATTTGACGGATCGGCAGCACAGCTCAGGGCCAGATATGCAGCGGCTACACCGAACCCGACAGAGCCATCTAATCCAACAGAGCCGTCCAATCCTGGCAACCCGTCGAACCCGACGAATCCGAATCCGCCAACAGAACCACCGAAAGGGGGCGAACCGATGACAGCTGAAGAGAAGGCCGCGTTTGATGCGCTCAAAGCACAGGTTGACCGTTTGCAGGCACGTCAGCAGATGGAAGTTCCGGTTTGGGCAAAAGCCGCAGTCGATGCGGCATTGGCCTACGACACCAAAAATCCGCTGTTTAGCATAGATAACGGAGCAAGCTACGATTTTTATCGTTTTATTACCGTCATGCATCGTAGAGGGTTGTTTAAAAAATAAATCGGTTCGGAATATAAGTTGAACTATTCATTTACACGTTAACGGAGAGGACAGAAAAAACCTGAAAAAGCGGAGCTATAAGCTTTCTAAAAGAAAGCTGCATCGGAAGCATAAGCTTCGCCTTTATCACCGGATTTTCCCCTTTGGAAAAGGGGATCAAAAAAATCTGGGGATAACCGCTACTCTCCAGGTTGTTCTGTCATCGGAGTGGTGTGTGTAAAATATTTAGTCCAACTTATATAGAACAGATCTGATGGTGGAGAAACAAACGCAAGGAGCGCAGGCGATTATTGTCGAGCTGTGTTCCTTTTTTGTACATAATGTCAGTAAAAATAACGTGTCCGATAAAGTTGAAGACATAAGACTCTAAATCTCTTGTTTAATTCATAAATGTAATGTAAAGTAAATTACACCAAAATGTTTTTCACCACGATTTTAACGATAAACCTCCCTCATCATGACAAAACCATAACATTCAAAGTTATTGTAGCGTCGTCAATCTGTTCTATTCTTTTCTACTCGTGTTTCTATGAATTAGACACCCATGAAAATCACACTGTTTACATAAAACAGCCCATTTCAATGAATTGTACTTCAGCAAACTAAACCCGGTTACATGTCGCGGATCACCTATTGACAATCTGTACGTGTGTCTTTGGTTGTTCCAAAGGAGCAGCTATCTTTCTACGCTTGATAGGATAAGGTCATAGCTCAGTCATTAATTGACCTTAGTTTAAATAGGGGCAACACTCATTACCTCTAATCCGTCACGATTGGAAGGGGATTATATGTGAGTCTGAATTCAATAACGATCTGGGCTGCAATTTTTCAAAACTCTAAATCAGGTATCAGAGGCATCTAAAGCCTTTAATAGATACAAGTAACCGAGGTACTCAAATCTACGAAGATATTACCTGATGATTGGCTTCAAGTTGAACTACTCATTTACACAAAAACGGAGAGGACAGAAAAAACTGGAGAAGCGAAGCGTTCGCCTTTATCACCGGATTTTCCCCTTTGGAAAAGGGGATCAAAAAAATCTGGGGATAACAGCGATCGAAAGTTGTTCTGTCATCGGAGTGCCTGTGTAAATTGTTTTTAGTTCAACTAATTAAAGCATCACCACCACAACATCATCGCTCACACTGCCAGAATTACCGTTTTTTTGACGCGAGCATCACACACATTATGAGACAGGGAAGGGTGTTGTAACGTATGCGAATGAGAAAAAAATGGATGTCCGGTTTACTGACTTTGGCACTGAGTACCGTACTTGTGTTATCTGGCTGCTCCAGCAGCAAGGAGGGCGGTGAGGGTACGCCGGCACCAGCGGAAGGCAATGATCCTCCTACGGAAGCAGCCGCTCAGGATACGATGATTATGGGACGTGGTGGAGACTCGGTTGCGCTTGACCCGGCTATTGTTACCGATGGGGAATCGCTCAAGATCGGGCATCAGGTGTTTGATTCACTGCTCGATTACAAGGAGGGTGGAACAGAGGTCGTGCCAGGACTAGCAGAGAGCTGGGAGATTTCGGCGGATGGACTGAAATATGTGTTCAAGCTGAAATCCGGGGTGAAGTTCCATGACGGAACCGACTTTAATGCGGAAGCGGTTGTCTTTAATTTTAATCGCTGGAGTGATCCGGCAAGTGAATATAAATTCGAAGGGGATTCCTTCGACTATTACGATTCCATGTTTGGGCCAGAGGGCGCGCGTGTGATCAAGGAAGTGAAGGCGCTGGATGAGGCAACGGTTGAGTTTACCCTGAACCAGCCGCAGGCCCCTTTCCTGCAAAATATTGCGATGACATCTTTCGGGATTGCGAGTCCAACCGCGATTCAGGAGAAAAAGGAGAATTTCAAGAGCGAGCCTATAGGCACCGGCCCATTTGTATTCAAAGAGTGGAAGCGAAACGACTCCATCACGCTGGAGAAAAACGCGAATTACTGGAAGGAAGGGCTGCCGAAGCTGAATAAGGTGATCGTGCGCTCCATTCCTGATAACACCGCTCGTTTCAACGCATTGCAGAATGGCGAGATTGATGTCATGGAGGACCTGAACCCGGATGATCTGTCGATTCTGGAGAGCAACAGCGAGCTGCAGAAGATTGAGCGTCCACCGTTCAACGTGGCGTATCTCGGGTTTAATTTTAAGAAAAAACCGTTTGATAACGTCAAAGTCAGACAAGCGCTGAATCATGCTGTGAACAAACAGGCTCTGATCGACGCCTTCTTTGCGGGACAGGCGAAGCCAGCGGTCAACCCGATGCCTCCAACGTTATGGGGTTACAATGATACGATTGAAGATTATACCTATGATCTGGAAAAGGCAAAAGCTTTACTGGCCGAAGCGGGCTACCCTGACGGATTGCCTGATCCGGTGACATTTTATGCAATGCCTGTGTCCCGTCCATATATGCCGGATGGCAAGAAGGTAGCGGAGGCCATTCAGGCGGATTTTGAGAAAATTGGTGTGAAAACAAACATTGAATCCCCCGAGTGGGCGACCTATCTGGACGATTCCAAAGCCGGGGAGAAGGACGATATTTACATGCTCGGTTGGACGGGAGACAACGGTGACCCGGATAACTTCCTGTACACCCTGCTGGACAAGGACGCTATTCCGGGCAACAACCGCAGCTACTATGTGAATGAGGAACTGCATGGTTTGCTGACGAAAGCGCAGCAGGAGACGGATCAGGACAAGCGTGCTGAATTGTACAAACAGGCTCAGGTAATCATCAAGGAGGACGCGCCGTGGATTCCGCTTGTGCATACCACGCCGATTTTGGCTGGAAAAGCGAATCTGAAAGGATTTGTGACGTCTCCTCTGGGAACGGAATCGTATGCGGGAGCTTATTTTGAGTAAAACGAAACCAAACCAAATTAAAATCAAACAAAGGTAAGGCACAAATGACTGTGTAACCAGGGCAAATGCACTGGTGGACATGCAATGCTTGTTAGATGATTCTGCATCCTGGAAGTGACGATCCAAAGCATGTGTGTTTGCCAGTGCTTTTTCTTATCTCGCTTATATGAAATCATACGCATGATACGTTTAGGGCAGGTGATCTGGAGTTGAACAGCTATATTGTCAAACGTGTGCTGGTACTGCTGCCCGTTCTGCTGGGCATGACGCTAATCGTTTTTTCGATCATTCATGCGATACCTGGTGATCCGGCCGAGACGATTCTGGGGCAAAAAGCAACCGAACAGTCCAAGCAGGCCCTCCGGGACCAACTCGGACTTGATAAACCCTGGTTCCAGCAATATTTCGCTTATCTGGGCGACTTGCTGAAAGGGGATCTGGGCACTTCCATCCGCACCAAGGTGCCTATTGCCCAGGAAATTGGCCCTTATCTGACTGCAACGCTTGAACTCACGATGGCGAGTATGCTGTTTGCCATTATTATTGGGGTGAATGCTGGCATTATCAGTGCCTGGAAGCATAACTCATGGTTTGATTATTGCTGCATGGTCATCGCTCTTGTCGGGGTATCCATGCCCATTTTCTGGCTGGGTCTCATGGAGCAGTGGCTGTTTGCGAACAAGCTGCAGTGGCTGCCGTCGATCGGACGCATGAATGCGCGTGATCCGGTGGATGCGATTACAGGTTTGTATGTGCTGGACACCGTGCTTGCGGGACGCTGGGATCAGCTGTGGACGGTGACCAAACATTTGATTCTGCCAAGTGTGGCACTGGGCACGATCCCGATGGCTGTTATTGCACGAATGACCCGTTCCAGCATGCTGGAAGTGATGAGCTCGGATTATATTCGTACCGCCAAGGCGAAAGGCTTGGGGCCGTTTTTTGTCGTATACGGACATGCACTCAAAAATGCATTTATTCCCGTGCTGACCGTCATCGGTATACAGACCGGGTCGCTGCTGGGCGGTGCCGTGCTGACAGAAACGATCTTTGCCTGGCCGGGTGTCGGACGTTATATATATGAAGCAATCAGTTCGCGGGACTATCCCGTGATTCAAAGCGGAATTCTGATTGTTGCTTTCTTTTTCGTAGTTATCAATCTCATTGTAGACCTGCTGTATGCCGTGTTTGATCCGCGGATCAGTTACAAGTAAGAAGGACGAATGTGCGGAAAAAACTGATTCTGCAAATAGCGAAATTACAGTTGAAATGCTGCAAGCTAGAAGTGCAAGTTAGAAACTGCAAGTATGAGCTGCAAGTACACCGCAAGAGAATTACTGCGTATACACACAATGAAGCAAATATGACAGCTGGTTCATTTATTCATTCATTCTTTTACACTTATATATGTTCAGCAAAGGAGAACCTGTATGGCCAAATTGTCGACCAATACTGGACAAACTGTTGATGCAGTGCCCGCGAGCGGGTCTGGCCCCTGGCGTGAGGCGTGGAGGACTTTTCGGCGTAATCGACTTGCTTTAGCAGGTTTGCTTATTATCGTTTTTTTCATCATTCTGGCCTTTCTTGCGCCTTATATCGCTCCTTATGATTACAAAGAGCAGGTGCTGCAGGACCGACTTCAGGCCCCTTCGGCAGAGCACTGGTTTGGAACGGATGATTTGGGACGAGATGTCTTATCCCGTGTGTTGCATGGAGCGCGAATATCGCTATGGGTTGGTTTTTTCTCGGTCATTGGCTCGATGATCGCAGGAGCGCTGCTGGGCCTGATTGCCGGATTTTATGGTAAATGGGCGGACATGCTGATCTCACGTTTATTTGATATTTTGCTGGCATTTCCGGCCATTCTGCTCGCGATTGCTATTGTGGCGATTCTAGGACCCTCGCTGCAAAACGCGTTACTCGCGATTGCCATCGTGAACATTCCAACCTATGGACGGCTCGTGCGATCACGGGTACTCAGCCTGCGGCAGGAAGAGTTTATTACTTCGGCACGTACGCTGGGGGCAGGCAATGCACGTATTTTGTTCCGGCACATTTTACCGAACAGCCTTACACCGCTTATTGTGCAGGGCACGCTCGGCATTGGCACGGCAATCATTGAGGCAGCTGCACTCGGGTTTCTTGGCATGGGTGCGCAGCCGCCAGACCCGGAATGGGGCAAAATGCTGTCCGATTCTCGTCAGTTTATTCAAAAGGCTCCGTGGACCCTTATTTTCCCTGGCCTTTCGATTATGCTGACCGTGCTGGGCTTTAACCTGATGGGCGATGGTCTGCGTGACACCCTTGATCCCAAGATGGCGAAGAAGTAGTGGGAGAAGGTTGGAGCCTCGGCACGTGCTATATAAAGTCGTAGAAGTATCAGTGATGGTGGTAGAGTAGAAATAGTGGCAGAAGTAGAAGTAGAAGTAGAAGTAGAAGTAGTGGCAGCAGTAGGTTGGACTGACCACCTTGTCATGAGGCAGAGCGCGCGTGCTGGGAGCGACTACATGTAGATAGCAATAGTAGCAACAGTGGTAGTCGACTTGACTGTGTGAACTGCAGCTCTGAACTCTAACGATTCCAGGAAAGCTTATATGTCAATTTCCCGGCTATTTCCCAAGCTAACGATTCCCAGAAAGCTTATTCATCGCAAAATCGGAGAATTTGCCCGGATTATCGCTCCATGGGACGAAATAACGTTCCTGTGAATCGTTAGAATGGAGAATACTTGAAAAAGCGTGAATTAGCGTCTCTCAGAATCGTTAGCTTTTGAATCCCAGTCGCTGCTGCTTGCAGCACAGTAGTTAACGTCGGAGGTAAAGGATTGAGTTTGGTGCGACACCGTTTGCCAGCGGATCTCAGTGATTTGACGTCTGCGGTATCTGATCTGCGGTGTCTAGGCTTGTGTCTTGAAGCCCACTAAGGTACATCTTTCACCGCTATTTCACCCCCCGTCGCGTCGCTTTCCATTGATATGCCCTGGCACGCCTGCGATCAACCTTCTGGGTTGGAACGAAATTTCAACAAAACAAGATTGGCTGCCTTCAGCGTTTTCAGATACACCATACTTTGTTGTGGTGCTTGAAATCCGTCGTTCGGTTGGCTGAAATTGAGTTCTATAGCGTTTAAGGCTAGTGACTACTCGTCGTGCAGATTTTAGTAATCGGTTGCTTTCTCCACACACTCCGTCCCGAACCGAGCTTCGAGCCGGTTTTTTGTGTTGCTGGAGTAAGTGCGTTACACTGGGATGGGGTGTGATTCGGCCGAGCGAGCGTATAGCCAAGGACTAACTACATCCGGTGCTGAACGTGTGGTGTGAAGAAACAATATAACGAGTTGAAATATGTACCATGCCGTGTAAAATCAATCATTTTGTTAAAATAACAGTCTTCGTATTGACACCCAATTTTCCCATATGTTATATAAAAAGAAGGGTTTAGCACTCTGGCTATTTGAGTGCTAACAATTCAGCAGCTATACCATTACATATGGAATGATTTTGCCGAACATGTGGCTATGCTGCGCAAGAGTATGGAGAGTGAACGAAATCGGATTTGCAGGAAGCGAAGCGTTCGCCCTCATCACAGAATTTCTCCCACATTCAATCGGATGTAATGAAATGGGTGGATAACAACGTTCCAAAATACGATTCGTTATCAAGACCTCTGCCTTGCAGCGCAGCTTGCCTTTTTCAAGCGAATCATTCGATACCCCAATTCGAAAGGAGCACTTCATTCATGGCGATTAAGAAAGAGTTTCAGGCAGAATCCAAACGTTTGCTGGATATGATGATCAACTCCATTTATACCCAAAAGGAAATTTTCCTCAGAGAGCTGATCTCCAACTCCAGTGACGCTATCGACAAAATATATTACAAAGCATTGACCGACGATTCACTCGTATTCAACAAAGAGGATTACTTCATCAAGCTTACGATTGATAAGGATAACCGCACCTTGACGATCACTGACACCGGAATCGGGATGACACAGGAAGAGCTGGAGAACAACCTGGGTGTGATTGCGAAGAGTGGTTCCCTGGCGTTCAAGAAAGAAAACGAAGCCAAAGACGGACACAACATCATCGGCCAGTTCGGGGTGGGCTTCTACTCTGCATTTATGGTGGCGGACAAGCTGACCGTAACGAGTAAAACGCTGGGCAGCGACGAAGCGTGGAGATGGGAGTCCGAGGGTGCGGACGGTTATACGATCACACCTGCTGAGAAAGACACGGTAGGTACAGAGATTGTACTGACGATTAAACAAAACACAGAAGAAGACTCGTATGACGAGTTTTTGGAAGAGTATCGCTTGAGATCCATCATCAAAAAATACTCCGACTTCATTCGTTACCCGATCAAAATGGATGTGACCAATCACCGTCCGAAGGAAGGCACGGAGAACGAGTTCGAGGAGTACAAGGAAGAGCAAACCGTCAACAGCATGGTGCCGATCTGGCGTAAAAATAAAAGCGAGCTGACCGAAGAAGACTATACCAACTTCTATATGGAGAAACGGTACGGTTTTGACAAACCGCTCAAACATCTGCACATTAGCGCGGACGGCGCTGTAGTATACAATGCGATTCTGTTTATCCCGGAGAACACACCGTTTGACTATTACACCAAAGAATATGAAAAAGGTCTGGAGCTTTACTCCAACGGCGTATTGATCATGGATAAGTGCGGCGACCTGCTGCCGGATTATTTTGGTTTTGTGAAGGGTATGGTGGATTCCGAGGACCTGTCCTTGAACATCTCCCGCGAGATGCTGCAGCATGACCGTCAGCTTAGTCTGATTGCCAAGAACATCAAGAACAAAATTAAAAGCCAGCTGCAAAGCCTGCTCAAAGACGAGCGTGAGAACTACGAGAAATTCTACCAAGCGTTTGGTCGTCAGCTGAAATATGGCGTTTACAGCGATTATGGCGCAAACAAGGACACACTGCAGGATCTGCTGCTGTTCACGTCCTCCAAAGAGAACAAGCTGGTGAGCCTGGACGAGTATGTTTCCAGAATGCCGGAGGATCAGAAGTACATCTATTATGCTGCGGGTGAGTCGATCAGCCGGATCGAGAAGCTGCCACAGATCGAGGGAGTATTGGAAAAAGGATACGAAGTCCTCTATTTTACGGACGATATCGACGAGTTCGCGATCAAGATGATCACGAACTATAAGGAGAAAGAGTTCAAATCCATCTCCAGCGGAGACCTGGGTATCGAAGATAGTGCAGAGAAGGAAGAGAATGAAGCGCAGGACAATGACAACAAGGAATTGTTCGAAGCGATGCAGGAGCAATTGGCGGGTAAAGTCAAAGCGGTGAAAGCTTCCAAACGTCTTCGCAGCCATCCGGTATGTTTGTCCACAGAGGGCGAGCTGACGATCGAGATGGAGAAGGTGCTCAAAGCGATGCCGAACAGCGGCGATGTACAGGCTGATAAAGTGCTGGAGATCAACGTGAACCATGATGTGTTCAAGTCGTTAAAGGATGCTTTTGCACAGGATAAAGAGAAATTGAGCTTGTACACCAGCCTGCTGTATCATCAGGCGCTGCTGATTGAAGGCTTGCCGATTCAGGACCCGGTGGAGTTCACGAACGATATCTGCAAAGTGATGGTGTAAGTCTGCTGATAACTCGATATTGAATATCGAGTTACCTGGTTGATGCTTCATCAGGATTAGAATGAGTGTGTATGCTTAACGTGACTATATAAAGCTCTAAGCTTGGGCTTGCACGGCTGGCATGACGCGGTGCAAAGCAGGAAGCTGTGATAGGATAGAACGCGTGGACACTTAGCTGCTCCAACTGGCGCAGATGCATGGCAAAATGAAATTGTAATGAATCACAGCTCGATAGCTTGATTCAGCCTACTTAGAGGTAGACCCGACAGGAGACGTTATGTGCCTGCCGGGTTTCTTTCTTTTTATAATGGGGCTGCTCACGTACAACTCGTGTCATTCCTTCATTCGCGCAACAACTCAATTTAATGCATCTTACAATACTTTGCCTCGACCCCATTCAGCTAAATTCAGTCCAATCCGCTGAACCCGCCCGATCCGCTCAACCTGCTAATTTGCTCTAACGATTCCTGGAAACGTTATTTTGCACTTTTTCGCACATTATTTTTTCTAACGATTCGTAGAGACGTTAATTCTCTCCATAGCTCCATATTTCCGGTTTTTTTGCGGGTTTGGAGTGAAATAGCGTTTGTGAGAATCGTTAGAATCGGAAACGTGTGAAAATGGGCCAAATAAGCTCTCTCAGAATCGTTAGCGGTGGAGGGAGGGATGCTTGCCTGCGGGTAGTGTTAATTACGTTCTGCCCAATATTGAAGTATATCAATTGTGGCGTGAAGCTCCTAGTATGGCGGTGTCCCGCTTCATAACGAGAGTGGTCGGCTACATATTAGAAGTCTACTGCATATGGCCTGCGTAACTTCATATGTCTGAGGTCAGCTCGAAGCTTTTGCATGAGTTCAGGTTTGCAGCACATGCCGGAGGCTTTGCGTGAGTTCAGGTTTGCAGCACATGCCGGAGGCTTTGCGTGAGTTCAGGTTTGCAGCACATGCCGGAGCCCTTGCGTGCGTTCGGGTCTGCTACACATGCCGGAGCCCGAGCGTGAGTTTAGGTTTGCCGTACATGCCGGAGCCTCTGCGTAAGTTCAGGTTTGCTACGTATGCCGGAGCCTCTGCGTGAGTTCAGGTTTGCTGCACATGCCGAAGCCCTTGCGGGGGTTCAGGTCTGGTGCACATGCCCGAGCCTTTGCATAGGTTCTGATCCCGCCTCTCCATAGCTCGCTTCACATATTATTACGGTCTGCTACATGTATCGTGCGTGCTGCACCATAGGAGATCTACCGCTTATGCATGTGCTGCGGACATTCCAAGTATTCTGCTCATGTCCATGGACTGCGCACTACTCGTTTCTGATGTGTACAGATGACTCCCTTTTTTCATCCCGCCAAACGGCAGGTTGTTTCTAATTCTATGCACAGATTATAGTCTCGCAGGGTATAATAGATAAAGATAGGGCTGTACATCACCAGTTGATGTGAGAAGAGATGACATGACGAGCAGGTTTTGCTTTTCGAAACCGCAGATGTTGTGTATAATCACTCAAAATAGAGACAGTCGGCTAGGAGTGATTCACATGCAATGGAATGATCTGAGAGAACATAGACAATATCCTGAATTAACGAAACTGGAGGGCTCGCGTGCAGCGTATGAACGAGACTACTCCAGACTGATACATTCACCGACCTTTCGGCGGCTGCAGGGCAAATCACAGGTGTTCGGAGCAGGTACGGGCGATTATTATCGCACACGTCTGACTCATTCCCTGGAGGTGGCACAGATTGCCCGAGAAGCGGCCAGAAGTCTGCTGCGGCGCTATCCTGAGGTAGACTTTGGACAGGCGGAGAGCCCGGGGCTTATCATTGATTCGGAGGTGGTGGAGTGTGCTGCGATTGCACATGACTTCGGTCACCCGCCTTTTGGACATAAAGGAGAAGAAGTGCTGGATGGCATTTTGGATGATCTGATCAACACAGAAACCAAGAAGATCATGAAGAAAAGCCGTACAGCCAAAGTGCCCAAGGCTGAATCCGAGGTACGCGCGGAGCTGAAGCGGAAATATGAGCATTTTGAAGGAAACGCACATAACTTCCGTCTTATTATGTATCTGGAGAAGCGGGAGGATATCGATGGACTGAACCTCTCCGATGCCGTGCTGCTGGGCATTAACAAGTACCCTTATCCGGGAACGGAGAGCAAGAAAGGCATGTACCATCATGAATGGCAGTACATTCGCGAGATTCGGGAGCGCTGGAGCATCCCTGCTGGCAAGAAAACACTTGAGGCGCAGCTGATGGACCTCTGCGACGACATTGCGTATTCTGCACATGATCTGGAGGACGGCATCAAGGCTGGCAAAATCGAGGTGCATGAGCATTTCCTGCAGGACCAGCATATCAACCGGCTCATTGTAGATAAAATAACCACGCTGGAGGATTTATTCTGGAAGGGCTGGACCCGTGAAGCGATCGCGGAAAAAGTGGAAGAGGTCCTTGCATCGTTTCTGCGCATCTGGAATGAGAAGATGCCTTTCTGTGAGCATGACTACTCGCGTACACGTCGTGAGGTGAAAGCGTATTGGGTTAGCCTGTTTGTTGGCAGCCTTGGTGTCATTGATGACGGCGATTGGAAAAAAGTAACTTTCGTGCGCGAGGGTGTGGAAGACCTCGACATGCTGCGCACGGTGAGTGTGCTCAAGAGCTTCGCTTGGGTAACGATGATTCGGGATCTGCGTGTACAGCGTCTGCAAAAACGCAGTGAGTGGATGATCAAGCGCTTATGGGATGCGTTCCTTGATCCGGAAACGTCAAAATCCATCATTCCATCCGATTGGCTGCAACGGTATGAGAAGGATCAGGCCAAATCTCAGCCAATCTGGACCTGGGAGCATATGGTGATTGATTATATCGCCGGCATGACGGATGCTTTTGCCGAGAAAATCTATAATGAACTGTACGGCCTGAAGGTGGGTTCGATCTATGACCTCGATTAGCGTGCTGCATCTGTGATCTGGGTTATTGGACTCCATTTCTGATCTGGTGGAAAAGAAACGAAAAGAAAAGAAGAACAGAGAAGCATGTTCTCATTAGGAGTTGAGGCTTTGACGTTTGAAAAAAATATCAGCCTCGGTGTGCTGGATCTGGTCCCCCGGTTGAATGGCGCGACCGCTGAACAGGCGCTTCAGCAAGCTGTGCTTCTGGCTCAACGTGCTGAGGCGTGGGGGTACGCCAGATATTGGACTTCCGAGCATCACGACATGGCTGAGCTTGCTTCGGCTGCTCCAGAAGTGCTGCTGGCACATATCGGCGCAAGGACGGCATCCATTCAGCTTGGTTCGGGAGCCGTCCTGCTGCCGCATTACAGCCCGCTGAAGGTGGCGGAGTCGTTTCGTTTGCTTGCGTCGCTGTATCCGGGCCGTATCGAGCTTGGATTAGGACGGGCTCCGGGCGGAGGACCTCATGCCACCATGGCGCTCAGCGGCAATTACCTGCAGCATGTGTCCAAGCTGCCTGAATCACTTGCGTCATTGACCGCGCTGCTGGAGGATCGTTATACGTATGAGGATGTGCCGGTTACAGCTCGTCCGGTTCCCGAAACTTCGCTATCCCTATGGATGCTGGGCACCAATCTCAAAAGTGCAGCCTTTGCCGCCCAGTTTGGTATGGGGTATGTGTTTGGTCAATTCATGAGTGATTCGGATGGCGTTCAGGCTGTTCGTCGTTATCGGGAACAATTTGTTCCGAGCGCTTATCTGAAGCGGCCTGTGGTCATGGCGGCCGTTAGTGTGATGTGCGCTTCTTCAGAGAGAGAGGCTTTGATCTGGAGCCGTGAGATGGCGGACAAACGCAGAGAAAATCAGCAAAGGCAGTCAGGCGATCAGCTGGATCGTGAATATGGTACGGGGCCGAGTAGCGTGAGTGATTCAGGTGAGCTAGTTGGGTCAGGTCATTCAGATTCTAATGCGTTGAAGCATGTTGCGGGCACACCCGAACAAGTGTGGCAGCAGCTTTGGCGGCTGACGCAGAGGTTAAACACCAACGGAATACTTGTTGTGACGGCTGGGCCTGATTATGAACGCAGGCTGGATTCCTATCGTTTGCTTGCTGAAGCCAAAGAGGAGTGTTTGATTCGCTTTTCGCAGTGCAACAGTTAAATTGCATTATGTGAAGTGTGCTATACAAGAAATCCAGAGCTGCAAATCTGAAGTATTCGGATAAAGCAGCTTTTTTAATTCGATAAATTTCAACATGTTTTTACAAATTACAGCGTCAACCTGACGAAAGAATGCTATAATACTTTATGGCTATTTATGGGTAGTCATCATATAGATGAGTGCAATTTGCAAGAGGCCAAAAGCATGGGTTAACCGCTGATATTGCACTAAAGTTGGATTTGATGTGAAAGTTGTCATGAGGGGGAAATTCATATGTTTAGCAGATTTAAAATCAGGAGTATCGGTCTGCGTATCAGCATCGCGTTTTACTTGTTAATCCTCTGTTTAATCATTCTAAGCGTCACTATTATTGGACGGATGAATTCAATTGAAACGAACACGAATGATATTACTCGTAACTGGATGCCGTCCATTCAGGAGATCAACCGCTTGAACTATACAACAGAGCATATTTTGTCTTTAAGTTATCGCTACTTTGATGCCGATGCATCCGACAGACCTGCGATTAACGAAGAGCGTACCAAATTTATTCGTGAGACAGCACAGGCTATTGCCGCTTATGATAAACTAAGCAAGTCTGCGAAAGAGGCGGAAAACTGGAATTCGTTTAAGGATAAGTGGGAAGCATACCTTAAAATCAATACGCAAGCGATTCGACTGAGTGACGAAGGACAGACACAGCTTGCCAAGGAAGTTGCTGTCAAAGGAGCAGATTCCTTTGATACGATGCAGGTGAATCTGGATTATCTCGTCAGTTACAATCAGCAGCAATCAGATGCATCGGCAGCCCAAACGATCCGTTCCGTTCAGGATGGCAGGTTGGCTGTGATTATAGGTGTGCTTGTGATGATTATCATCACGGCTATATTTGTACCGATTATCCGTACACAAGTCGTTAAACCGCTGCTTCGTGTCATCAGTGCCGTTAAATTGATCGCGGAAGGTCAGTTGAACGTACAGGATGTACATACGAAACATGAAGATGAGGTCGGTGCTCTGGCGAAAGCGGTCAATGAGATGAAAGCTAACCTGACTTCGATGGTGTTAAATGTAAGGCGTGTAGCCGAAACCGTGAATCGGCAAAGCAATGAGTTGGCCATCGCTTCGGAAGAAGTCAAGATTGGCAGTCAGCAAATTGCGATTACAATGGAAGAATCGGCGAAGGCTGCTGAAAGTCAGGCACAGACTGCTGTGGAATCGGCTCGCGCTGTTGAAGAACTGAATGATCACATTCAGAAACATGCGGAGCAGGGAAATCAGCTTCGTAATATGTCTAATCAGGTGCTGGAGCAAGGACAGAGTGGTCGCAAGGCAATGGAAGAATCCGTACAACAGATGCAGCAGATTGCCAGTGTAGTGTCTTCCTCAATGAACAAGATGGAGCAGCTGAACCGCAAAAACGAAGATATTTCCAAGCTGGTTCTGGTAATTCACGATATTGCACGTCAAACTAACCTACTGGCGTTGAATGCTTCGATTGAAGCGGCCCGGGCTGGAGAGAGTGGGCGCGGCTTTGCAGTTGTAGCATCCGAAGTTCGTAAATTATCTGAGGCTGTACAGGCTTCTGTTGAAGAGATTACGACCATTACTCAGGACATTCAACAGGACTCTCAGGGAGTTGTGAACGAGCTGCGTGTCGGTGTGCAGGAAACACAGCTTGGACAGGAGCATGTACTTGCTTCAGGTCAGTTATTCGGGACCATTAATCAATCCGTTGAAGGCATGGTAGAAGTCATTGGAATCATGACGGATGGACTCGCCGGAATGGAAGAGAGCAGTGGTCAAATGAATGATTTCAGTCAGCAGATTTCTGCGGTGTCCGAGCAATCGGCTGCAAGCGTGGAGGAAGTCTCTGCTTCGGCAGAGGAACAAGTAAGCTCATTGGAAATGATCAGCAGTAATATTCAGACGTTGAAGGAAATGTCAGACGATCTGGTCGTTTCTATTGAAAAACTGAAAGTTTAATCTGTTCTGTATAAAGCTGTTCTATTTTAATAGAAGAAACAGGGTAAAACGGTTGTTTGAACCATCATGTTTACGTCGCATAAATTGAGATTTAAGACCAGGTACTAATGATAGTGATAAGGGGGATTTCCGATGCTGGAGGTCCCTGTTTTTTTATTTTCTGATCAAAAGCATGCTGCATCTAAACTCTGTGCAGTTGTCACTCAGCCTGACTTTGGATACAATGACTACCGACGCTTGGCACTGCTCGAAGAGAAGGGATGCTATAAAAGCTGGGAAAATAGGGGGATTATGGAGAATATTCTGAACAAAGCCGAGGTGTATCCTGCAAGCTCTGCTGCAATTGAACGTATCGACGAAGGTGAAACTATAGAACCTCAACATTTTCATTACCTGTATACCTTTGCATGTCATGAGAATGAGCTGCAATTGTGTGAGATGGAACTAAGCACCCTTCTACAAACGGATTTGACGATAAATAATGCCGGCAGCTCGTATGTTTGGTCTGAACGATGTATTTTACCGGGGAGAAGTCCATTTATCCATGGACGGCTGGATGTGCTTGGACAAGGTGATGCAGTTGCCGAATTACTTCCTGTGGCCAGGGAGATTCGTTTGAATCCAGATGAAACGTTTAAGGTGGCTTGTTTGAAGGCGGGAGACGCTGTGCCGGATTATGACCAGGCTCGCAAGTTAGAAAGAGACATCGGAATGTGTATCCGAGGAACAGCACAGATGAAGAAACCTAAAGTGACTTTCGGACTAATCAAAACTCATCAAAAATGGCTCCTGGGTCAGTGGACAGAATCGGACAAATCATGGCAGGTTCATCAGCAGAAGCCACAAAACTACTCCACCGGATTCGGTGTTGCTCTGGCAAGAGCACTTGTGAATATCGCTGTTCCAGAAGCAGAGGCACAACATCGTTTGCTTGATCCCTGCTGCGGGATGGGGACCGTTGTCATTGAAGCTTTATCCATGGGCATTGATGCAAGAGGTAATGATCTGAATGCACTTGCAGTGCGGGGAGCTCGTGTCAATTTACCGCATTTTGGATATGATGCACAACGAATCACGCTAGGGGATATGAAGGAGCTTGAGGGAAGTTATGATTCGGCAATATTCGACATGCCGTACAATCTATGCTCTGTTCTTCCCGATCATGAGCAGCGGGCAATGCTGATGAAATTACGTGAATTGTGTGGTCGAGCTGTAATTGTTTCTACAGAGCGGGTTCAGGAGCATTTATTGGAAGCGGGCTGGACTATTGAGCGGTATGGAACGGTTCGTAAAAGTGCATTTGTAAGGCATATCTGGGTATGTTCCTGACCGTTAAAAGCAAATTGAATCCTTATGAAAAACTCCACCAAGGAAAATATTTTCCTGATGGAGTTTTTATTTATATGCTGAATTCTTTGCAACATATTCTGTGTCTTATGTTGATTTGTAATTTGAATCATATTGCATGGGAACGTTTGTTTGTGTTAATATTTATGACTATAATCGACAAGGTTAAGCGGTAGAGTTTTGCCAGCAACGTAAGCTTCCAGATTTTTGATGAAAATATCAAGAGCACGTTCCGTGTACTGCTCAGTACTTCCTGCGATATGTGGTGTAATTAACACATTGTCCATTGCCCAGAGCGGGTGGTCTGCCGGAAGAGGTTCCTCTTCAAATACGTCCAGGGCTGCAAAAGCGAGCTTCCCGCTGCGAAGAGCACCTAGAAGTGCTTCTGTATCTACGCTGGGGCCGCGACCTACATTGACAAAACAAGCATCCGATTTGAATTGATCAAATGTTTCTTGATTGTAAATGTGATGGGTTTCATCGGTCAGTGGCAAAATATTGATTACGTAATCGCCTTGACGGACAGCCTCATGCAGTCCGGACATATCATACATATGATCTATATTCGGTACATCCTTGCCTGAACGTCGTACGCCAACAGTGTGCATGCCCAGAGCTTTCAGGACTCGTGCTGTCTCGGTACCGATTTCCCCAACGCCGACGATTACTGCAGTTTTGCCATGCAGTTCCGGCAGCGCTTTGGCGGGAGCCTTCCATTCGGCCTGATGCTGATACAGCATAGCTTGTCTCAACCACCGGCTGTGGGATAACATCATGCCCAGAATAATTTCCGTAATAGGAATGGCATGAACGCCATTGGCACTGGTCACCTGAATTTGTTTATGCTGCAGATCCTCTATTGGAAGATGATCAACACCAGCCGACCAGACCTGAATCCATTTCAGTGGATTGTCCTCATTCAGTGCATGTTCACGAATAAGGGAAGACCATCCAAGTATAATCTCTGCATTTTTAAATTCGGCTGGATCGAGGTCCTTGGCTTTGCCGATCTGGATGGTGTACCCTGGTGCGGCTTGCTGTATCCGCTGCTGCTGCTCTTGAGATAATGCTGGAAAACATATGATTTTGCCCATAAGTTGTATTCCTCCTGAGATCAATGGATTCGTCTTTTCAAGTGTATCAGATTAGGTACACGACGTGCACAAAGATAGGAAATGCAGGAATGAAGCCTTATATGCAAATGCCACTCTTTGTGTCAATCTATATTTACCCAGCTTGAAATGCTATGCATATTTATGAAATAATAGAGCGAACTTTAGAGAGGTGTATGGAATGAATACTCAAGCAATTCAGGAACATGCATCCCGGCGGGAGCGTCTGTTTATCGCTGTACGTCTGCCTGAGGATATTCAGCAGTTTCTTCAGATGCAAGTACAGCCCATTCGGAACAAGCTTGATTTTCGCAAATGGACGGACCATAGGGATTATCATATTACATTGCAGTTTTTGGGAGATACATTGATGAGTGATGTAGGTCATCTTCGTGCAGCCCTGCGTAATGTTGCTGCTGAATTTAGCAGGTTTGATCTGCAGCTTGACACATGGGGCACATTTGGCCTGGAACATTCACCCAAGGTTCTATGGAGGGGTGTTAGCGGAGAGGTAGAACGGTTACACCTTCTGCAAGCAACGATTGTTCAGGCGACGAAGGAGCTAGGCTTTGAAGCAGAGCTGAGGCCGTATCGTCCACATGTGACCGTGGCCAGAAAATATGTTGGACACTTGCCTGGAATGGATAATATTGGTGTGACCAACCTCGTTACAGAACCTGTTTCTCATGGGAATTCATGGACTGTGGACGGGTTTGTACTTTATGTGACAAGGCTTGCACAATCGCCAATGTATGAGACACTGGATGCGTTTTCATTTTCCTGAAAAACTTTTTTATGCCATAAACTCACATTGACATTGTGTTTATCCCTATGTAATATTAGCCATCGTTATTCAAATTCTTTTTTTTGGGTTACTTAGATTAGGGAATTGTTTCGACAGGAGGAATCTTCGAATGGATATTATAAGCAAGAATCGTTGGGTAGCACCGATGTTATCTGTGCTGCTTGTATGTATAGTGGGGGTAAATGTCGTTCAAGCGACGGGGAAGTGGAATGAAGCGAGTGATAGCAAACAGATGACGGAGCTTGCAGCTTCGACACATAATAACCTGTCTTTGTCTCCGGAGCAGAGGCGATTGACGGAAGATGGGACAAGTCTATCTGTTCACCCGTCTGCACAATCGGTAAACTGGACTGCTGCGTTGCCAGCCAGAAATTGGCTTGTGTCTGCTCAACATGAGCAGGAACAGAAGCAAGCTGCGGCCAGACAAAAAGCGAAGGCGATCGCTGCCGCAAAAGCTAAAAAAGAAGCTGCCTTGAAACTGGCCAAAATTGAACGTGCCAAAGCGGCTGCTGCTGTTTCAACTCCCCCCCAAAAACTTTACTTTACGCGGACCGAACTTTTGAAGCAGGAAGATGCGAAACTCGCAACCTGGTCTTACAGTGTGTCCGATAAAGAACTGTTTCTGCTGCAGAAAATCGTCATGGCAGAGGCAGAAGGTGAACCGTACGAAGGCAAAGTGGCAGTTGCCAACGTTGTCTTAAAC
The DNA here is from genome assembly GCF_050171015.1 of Paenibacillus sp. TC-CSREp1. NCBI lineage: Bacteria > Bacillati > Bacillota > Bacilli > Caryophanales > Paenibacillaceae > Paenibacillus > Paenibacillus sp. TC-CSREp1. The sequence goes on from NZ_JBNOKM010000010.1 coordinate 219,582, forward strand.
CGGCTGCGGTCAGCCAATTTTCCCGATACTATATACAAGGTCATCTATCAGAAATCCCAGTTCAGTCCTGTTGCGAACGGCCGTTTGAAACGGGTGACGCCGAATGAGGACAGCATCAAAGCGGTGAATGCTGCGTTGAACGGACAGAAGGAAGTCTCTGATAATACGTATTATTTCCTGTCATTGACGCTTGCGGACGATCTGACAGTGGCTCGTACGAAGAAAGAAGTGAAAAGGATCGGTCATCATACTTTCTACAAGTAAAAGGCCTTGAAATTCTGCAAACAGGCAGGGTAGTTAACGTTGTGAGCTTCACATCAGCCCTGAAAATGTTGTAATGCAGTTTTATTTCGTCGTTTTCCGAGTGAATCTTCACATATAATATACCCATTTTTCTGGAAGAATATACGGTAGGATGGGGTTAAATAAAAGGGTTCCCCTTCATCAGTGAAGAGGAACCCTTTTTGTTGTATTTTTATTTTTGTACATAACGTTCATGAGTATATATTATTATTTAAGCTCTCAGACCAATTCTAAGGCCCGTTAGCGGCATTATAGAGGTAGTCTGGTACCGGACAAGGGTCTGGCAGTTATTCCGGCTTTAAACCGCTCTAGAGACGGAGCTGTAACTTCTGTAGTTGCCGGGAACAATAAATCATGAACAGCTTGAGCGCAAAGTGTCGGATCATAGGCAGCAACTTGTTCTGTTTGATCATTTCTACGAGGAGTTGTCGTCCCTTGCTGCTGCTCATCACACATCTTCTGGAAGCAATTTGTAATGACATCGGCAGAGTCAATGATTCGCCCATGCCCGGCTTGTACAAAATATTCACAGTTCTCCTCTTCTTGACCAGGGTGTGGGGGAATAAACAGCATAGGAAGACCTTTAGCCATTGCTTCTGTGCATGTCATGCCGCCCGGCTTCGTGATCAGGACATCCGATACATCCATAAGCTTGCTAACTTCCCGAGTGTACCCCAGAATGCGAATATTCGGATGCTGGAAGCATGGAATTTCCTTCATTCTGTCAATCATCTTCTGATTGCTTCCAAGACAGAATACGAGTTGTACCCGATCTGCCCAAGAGGCAAGAGCTTTCATGTGCTCCTCGTCAAAAGAAAGACCCCAGCCGCCTCCCATAAGCAGGGCAGTCGGCATATTGCGCAGTCCCATTTCTTCTCTCAGCTTGACCTTATCACCATTTTCCCAGAAGTCGGGGTGAACCGGAATACCTGTGATTTGAATTTGCGAGGAAGGAACTCCCCGATCTTCCAGCATGCCCTTAACTTGAGGTGTAGAAACGAGATATCTGTTAACCTCAGGATTAATCCAGGTTCCGTGTACATCATAATCTGTAATTAATGTGTAGAGCGGAATTTTGAGCCCCTGACGTTTAAGCCTGGAGATGACCGCATTGGGAAACGGATGAGTACAGATGACGATATCCGGTCGCAGCTGAGCAATAACCTGAGCTGTTTGAGTATAGAAAATACGGTGCAACGCCAGTTTGGTAAAGCCGTTTAACGATTTGTTGTACTGTGTGCGATACAACAGGCTGACAAGCTTGGGTTGAACCGATAGTGTCTTTCGATATGCAGTAAAGATAAGTGGAGCCACAGTTGGATTCAAAAATTTTCCGAGTTCAATGACACGGCTATGAACATGCGGACTGACTTTTTTGATTCCGTGTGCCAAGGCGTGAGCCGCCTGCGTGTGACCAGTACCGAATCCTTCTGATAATAAGAGCACTCTTGGTTTTCGCATGAGTTCACCTTTATTCATAAGTTTAATTAAATTTGAATTTAAAAATTTGCTATAAGACAAGAATTTTAAAATTTGCAATAAGAAAATTCGTATCGTGAGTTAGCTTGAGACGGCGCTGCAAGGCTTCTATTACATGAATATACGAAAATGTATGGAATCATGTTTCATCCCTGAATATTTACACCATCCTCCACGTTTTGAGACATCAAACTTCATGTATGTGCGGACTGTTTGAGTCATCTTACACTATAGACGACCAAGCTTACAGTTTCCACTGCATTTAGGTTAAAAAAAATTAATACATTTTTTCATTGTTAGGGTTGCAATCTTAATTCGAAGGTGATATTGTAACTTGTGACCGAATGACCGTTTTGTATTTATGGTCAATTCTGCAAGGACGACTGCATCACTCATCATATTCGAGCGATCTACGAGAAGCAAGGAGGAGATACAATGGCTCCGATTGACAGGAGACAACAGGTTATTCATGCAGCGGCTCAGTCGTTTGCTATGTTTGGATACAAAGCAACTACGATGGATCAGGTTGCCAAAATTGCGAATGTAGGCAAAGGCACGATTTATACTTTTTTCACCAATAAAGAGCAGCTGTTTGATCAGATTCTGGTTGAAGTTATCCAGGAGATGAAAAACATTGCACATCGCGAAGTGCACCAGGAGAGCAGTTTTTTCGAAAATCTGTTCCGTGTGCTGGATGCATTGCTGGAATTTCGCCGTGACCATGAGCTGCTGGTTAAGCTATCGCAGGAGTTAAAGGATTTTGGAACGCTGCAGGCCAAAGCAGGACTGGACAAAGTCGAGAAAGTGACTTCCGATTTTCTGGCACGGGAGCTGGAGAAGGCTAGAGAAAGCGGAGAGATCCGGGATTGTGATCCGCAAGTCGTTGCGTTTATGATGATTCGTTTGTATACCGCATTAACCGCAGACTGGAGCAAGCTACATGAACCGCTCAGCAAGGATGAGATCAAAAGTTACTTTCGCCTTTTCCTGATGGAGGGAATAGCAGTCACTGACAAGGCCGGCTGAGATCATTTACGTGTTTTGAATTTACAAGTTTAAGTGACTTGAATCTGGATGATTAAGAGGTTTGTATCAGGATGATTGAAGTAGTTAAAGGTGAAGGACAGTAAAACTTGTCGGAGGGCAAGTTTGTTTTTTGCCCTGAATTGACCGTTTGAGAATGATGGTCATCACGTATTTTGGTGAAAATTCCAGAAAATTTCATTCTGTTTTCATATTAGTTATTCCTGCTGATGAGCAGAGAGGTTAAGGGGAGAAAATGACATGAAATCTTTATCCGTGTTTTTCAAGGATGTGGGATCGGCCGTGAGAAACCCGAAGGTGTTGATCCCTGTAATTGCTATTTTATTTATACCGATCCTGTACAGCGGCATTTATCTGGCTGCCTATTGGGACCCGTACGGTCATGTGGATAAACTTCCGGTAGCCGTAGTGAATCTTGATAAAGGTGCCGAGCTCGAAGGGAAATCACTCCATGTAGGGAACGACCTTATTGATGAATTGAAGAAAAATGATGATTTCAAATGGGAATTTGTCAGTGCTGCCAAAGCCAAGGAAGGGATGCAAACCGACAAGTATTACATGCAGATCACCATTCCAGAAAATTTCTCGTCAAAAGCAACAACATTGCTTGATGATAAACCTGCACCGGCAGAGCTGATCTATGAGCCCAATGGCAATTACAACTTTGTTGGTGCACAGATCGGAAAAACGGCTATCAAGGATTTGAAATCCAAGGTTTCAGCCAAAGTGACTGAATCGTATGCAGAGACGCTGCTCGACAAGTTCTCGGAGGTATCCGACGGCTTGGCAGAAGCTGGCGACGGTGCAGGGGAGTTGAAGAGCGGGGCAGTCAAGCTGGATGACGGAGCTGTGAAGCTGAAGGACAATCTGGAGAAACTTGCCTCCGGGACATTGAAGCTTCAGGATGGTTTGTCTCCATTAAGTAACGGTGTAAATGCACTGCATAATGGGGCGTCCAAGCTGGAGAGCGGCACAACAAGTCTGGTTTCAGGCTTGCAGCAGCTGCAGCAGGCGGCTACAAGTCAGCTTCAAAGCGGTGCTGACCAGTTGAAAACGGGCAGTGATAAACTGGCCGCAGGCCTTCAATCTTCACTCGATGGCACAAACAAGCTTCAGGCCGGTCTGCAATCGTCCGAACAAGGCAGTGCGAAGCTGTCCGACGGGCTGCAAACGGCAGTGCAGGGCAGCGGAACGCTGGCAACAGGACTGCAATCTGCTGTAGACGGCAGCAGCAAGGTAGCCGATGGCGCGCAAAGCGTCGCTGCCGGATTGAAGCAGCTTGCAGAAAGCAACCCTGAACTGGCCGCAAGTGCGGATGTTCAGAAGCTGATTGCTGCAAGTCAGGCTGTTGCTGATGGCAGTGCACAGCTGCATGAGAGCGAGCAGAAGCTGGCACAAGGTGCTGATCAGCTCCATCAAGGAAATCAGCAGCTGGCTGCTGGCGCGACTGAGCTGCACGGAGGTCAGCAGCAGCTGCTGGCTGGTGCGAACCAGCTCGTCGATGGACAGAAGCAACTCCTAGCTGGTGCCGGGCAGCTAAGTCAGGGAGGAGCTCAGCTCTCCGATGGCTTGAAACAGTTCAGCGGCAAGCTGGGTGAAGCCGCAACAGGCGGTTCGCAGCTGGCTGCTGGCGCGAAGCAGCTTGGCTCGGGTACAACAGCTTTACAAACAGGTGTAGGTAAACTCAGCGGCGGCGTTTCCTCGTTAGCCGACGGTTCCAAACAGCTTGGAGATGGAGCAGGTAAACTGGCCAATGGTCTTTCGGATCTGAAGGACGGCTCCGGAGAGCTGGCAACCAAGCTGAATGACGCAGCCAAGAAAACATCCGAAGTGAAGAAAACGGATGATGTGGTGAACATGTTTGCGGAACCAGTTAATTCTTCCGAGAACAAAGCGGAAAGCGTGAGCAACTACGGAACAGGTATGACACCGTTCTTCCTGTCCATCGGCTTGTTCGTGGGATCGCTGATTTCCACCATCGTTCTGAAAATGCGTGAAACGTCAGTACCAGGTGTTTCGGGCTGGAATCGTTTTGTCAGTCGTACGCTTGTGTTTGGTTCGGTGAGCATATTCCAGTCCGTTATCGTTGCAAGCTTCATGCTGTACGGGCTTGGACTGGAGACACACAGTACAGGAATGTTTTATCTGTTTACGATTATAACGGGTCTGACCTTCATGCTGATCGTTCAGGCGCTGGTTACTTGGCTTGATCTGCCAGGACGTTATGTGATCATCTTGCTGCTGGTATTCCAGCTTGCAGCGAGTGCGGGTACCTTCCCGGTAGAGCTGATTCCATCATGGCTGCAGTCGATCAGTCAGTGGCTGCCGATGACTCACAGCATTGTTGGCCTCAGAGCCGTTGTATCGAGCGGCAACTTTGATGTGATGTGGCATCAAGCAGGTATACTCAGCATTTATGCTGGTGTATCTATTGTTCTGACACTGGCATACTTCCTCTGGAGCGGCAGACGTCCCAAGAAAGAAGCTGACGTGACAGAAGCTGGTCAAGCTGCAACAGTTTAATAAGAAAAGACACAGTGATCCGGACAACTTTTGCAAAAAAAAGTTAAAAGGCATGTATCGAAATTATGCAATATAGTAGTCAAATAGTGCAAATAGCCTGCAGCTCAAAAATGAGCTGCAGGCTATTTTGTATACAAATGTATGAAAACGGAATGCTTTGTTGTAAGCTTGGATATGAAAATTGCGAAAATCTGGTCAAACGCAGGCTGTATATGGAACGATTTTCTTTTATCAGTAATTAAAATCAGTTGTACTCTGTCTTAAAATGTGTATAATTATTCGAAAAAGAGATGTTTTTAAACGTCATCACACTAAAGCTGTACTGCAAAGCATTTCTTATCGGAGGTATTAAAAAGTTTAAATTGCGCTGATGTTAGGTCGGTGTTAAAATAATAGAACTATATCAAAAAACGTCGCCTTATGATCCGTAATCAAACGTTGCTTTACAACAAGCAAACAAAACCGTCGCTTCATAATACGTAATCAAAACGTTGCTTCATACGTAATCAAAAAAACGTTTCTTCATCACACGTAGTCGTACCAACGGCTGCATGTTGTTGTATAGATGCTGTTACGGGAAGACCCGGCGGCAGCGCTCCTTCGCAATAATCGCGGTCATCGCCGCAATATCAGGTAATGAACAGACAGCCTGGGCTGTCACCTCTTCATCCAGCAGGCAGGCTTATCGCAAGCGGAATGCCGGCTCCCCCCGTTTTATTGTTGCCTGTTGCTAATGTTCTTGATCTTTCCGAAATACTTCATTATAGAAAGGTTGCGTTCCATGAGACACATCGGATTACCTCCAAAGCAGGGTCTATATGACCCGCAGTTCGAAAAAGATGCATGCGGAATGGGCTTTGTTGCCCACATCAAAGGAGTACCTTCACACGATATCGTTAGTCAGGCACTGACCATGCTCAGTAATATGGAGCACCGTGGTGGACAGGGTAGTGAACCGAATTCCGGTGACGGAGCAGGTATCCTTATTCAGATTCCACATCGTTATTTTGTACAGGAAGCGGTACGTCTTGGTTTTGAATTGCCTGAACAAGGCTTTTACGGCGTAGGCATGCTGTTCCTGTCTCATGATCCGGTGGTTCGTGCAGCGCATGAAGAGAGCTTGAAGAAGATTATTGCGGATGAAGGACAGACCTTCCTCGGCTTCCGTGATGTACCGACATATGATGAGATGCTGGGCCGTTCTGCGCTGGCTGCGAAGCCATATGTTCGTCAGGTGTTTATTGGAAGATCGGCTGATGTGAAGGATGAGCTGGCTTTCGAGCGCAAGCTTTATGTGATTCGCAGACGTGCTGAACTGGCTATTCGTTATTCGGCAGATGAGGCGGAAGGTGAGTCCTTCTACCTGCCAAGCTTGTCCTGTCGTAAAGTCGTTTACAAGGGCATGCTGACAACTGAGCAGGTAGGCAAGTTCTATCTGGATTTGCAGGAAGAGCTGGTGGAATCGGCGATTGCACTTGTTCACTCCCGTTTTAGTACGAACACCTTCCCGAGCTGGGAACGTGCCCACCCGTATCGTTTCATGATTCATAACGGTGAGATCAATACGATGCGTGGTAACGTAAACTGGATGCATGCGCGTCAGTCTCTGTTCGAAAGTGAACTGTTCGGCGAAGATATTGCGAAAGTAAAACCGGTTATTAATCCGGATGGTTCGGATACAGCGATGTTTGACAACACGCTGGAGTTCCTGTATCTGAGCGGACGTTCTCTGCCACACGTGGCAATGATGATGGTTCCTGAGCCATGGAGCACAGATGAAAATATGGACCCTGCCAAAAAGGCATTTTATGAATATCACAGCACAATGATGGAGCCATGGGACGGTCCGGCTGCGATGGCCTTTACTGATGGTTTGCAGATCGGAGCTACGCTTGACCGTAATGGCTTGCGTCCGGCCCGTTATTATGTAACGAAGGATGACCGAATCATCCTGTCTTCCGAGGTGGGTGTTCTGGATATTGCACCGGAAGACATTCTGTATAAAGATCGTCTGCGTCCAGGACGTATGCTGCTGGTGGACACACAGGAAGGTCGTATCATCTCTGATGAGGAAGTCAAAGCGATTATTGCTGCCGAGAACCCTTATCAGGAATGGTTGGATGAGCATTTGATGGACCTGAGTGAGCTGCCGGAAGCACCGGAGCTGCCAGATCCAAAACATGATAATGTAACACAGCTGCAGCTGGCTTATGGCTATACATTTGAAGAACTGCGTAAAGTGCTTGAGCCGATGGCATCCACAGGTATGGAAGCTACAGGTTCCATGGGTTATGATGCACCGCTGGCTGTTCTGTCGGATCGTCCGCAGCGTCTGTATAACTATTTTAAACAGATGTTTGCACAGGTAACCAACCCGCCGATCGATGCGATCCGCGAAGAGATCGTTACATCGACAGCGACAACCATTGGCCCTGAGCGCAACCTGCTGAATCCTGAGCCGGAGAGCTGCCGCCAGATTCGTCTGGATACACCGGTATTGTCTAATGAAGATTTTGCGAAAATTCGCCATGTTCGTCGTCCGGGCTTCCGCTCCATGACGATTCCGATCTTCTTCACGGCTGCGGAAGGCGCGGAAGGTTTGCGTAAAGCGATGGACCTGCTCTTTGAAGCGGCAGACCGGGTTATCGACAAAGGACATAACATTCTGATCCTGTCTGACCGCGGTGTAGATGCCGAAAATGCAGCAATCCCGGCTTTGCTGGCTGTTGCAGGGCTGCATCACCACCTGATTCGTCAGGGAACGAGAACCAAAGTCAGCATCTTGCTGGAATCCGCAGAGCCGCGTGATATTCACCACTACGCGCTGCTTCTGGGTTATGGTGTAAGTGCAGTTAACCCTTATCTGGCATTTGAGACGCTGGATGACATGATTCAGCAGGGCTTGCTGCGCGGCATCTCCCACGAGAAAGCTGTTAAAAACTATATTAAAGCCGCAACCAAAGGCGTTATTAAAATATTGTCCAAAATGGGAATCTCGACGATTCAATCGTATCGCGGGGCTCAAATCTTCGAAGCCGTTGGTCTGAAATCCGACTTCGTAGATCGTTACTTCACATGGACACCTTCCCGTATCGGGGGAATTGGTCTGGAGGAAGTAGCCGCAGAAGCATTGACACATCACAATCGTGCCTTTACAGACAAGGACGGCAATGACAAAGTGCTGGATTCCGGCGGTGAATACCAATGGCGTAATGATGGGGAAGAGCATTTGTTCAATCCGCAAACGATCCACACGCTGCAGCATGCTGTACGTACTGGCGATTACAAGCTGTACAAAAAGTACTCCAAGCTGGTACAGGGTGAGAATGATCAGCTGCTGACGATTCGTTCCATGCTGAAGCTGAAGCCGGTTGGACCATCCATTCCGCTGGAGGAAGTAGAGTCTGTAGAGAATATCATGCGTCGTTTCAAGACGGGAGCCATGTCCTTTGGTTCGATCAGTAAAGAGGCACATGAAGATCTCGCTATCGCCATGAACCGTGTGGGTGGTAAATCCAACACAGGTGAAGGCGGAGAGGACCCTGCTCGTTTCGTAAAAGACAGCAACGGTGATTCCCGTCGCAGTGCAATCAAACAGGTTGCATCGGGACGGTTCGGAGTAACATCCAATTATCTGGTGAATGCAGATGAAATTCAGATTAAAATGGCACAAGGTGCTAAACCGGGTGAAGGCGGACAGCTTCCAGGCCGTAAAGTGTACCCTTGGGTAGCTGAAGTTCGCGGCTCTACACCAGGTGTAGGTTTGATCTCTCCGCCGCCGCATCACGATATCTATTCGATCGAGGACTTGGCTGAGCTGATCTATGACTTGAAAAATGCCAACCCGCGTGCTGAAATTAACGTGAAGCTGGTATCCGAAGTCGGAGTAGGTACGATTGCTGCGGGTGTAGCTAAAGGCCGTGCAGATATTATCCTGGTTAGCGGTTATGATGGAGGTACAGGAGCTTCTCCACAAGGTTCCATCCGTCACGCCGGTATGCCGTGGGAGCTGGGTCTTGCTGAAACACATCAAACACTGATGCTGAACAATCTGCGTGATCGTGTCGTACTGGAGACGGACGGCAAAATGCTGAATGGACGCGATCTGGCGATTGCTGCTTTGCTTGGTGCGGAAGAGTATGGTTTCTCCACTGCTCCACTCGTTGCACTTGGTTGTATCATGATGCGTGTCTGCCAAATGGATACTTGTCCAGTTGGTGTGGCAACACAAAATCCGGAACTGCGTAAAAACTACATGGGAGACCCTGAACATGTTGTGAACTTTATGCGTTTCGTCGCTGAAGATATGCGTGAGATTATGGCAGAGCTTGGTTTCCGTACAATTCAAGAGATGGTTGGACGTACAGACTGTCTGGAAGCAGTAGAAGCAGTAGACCACTGGAAGAAAAAAGGTGTGGATCTGTCTGTATTGCTGCACGTGCCTGAGATGCCGGAAGGCTCTGCACGTTACCGCACACAGCATCAGAACCATCAGTTGGAAGAGACGCTTGATATGCAGCAGCTCGTACCACTTGCACAGCCTGCAATCGAATCGGGTCAGCCTGTTGAGGCGGTTTTACCTATCACAAACGTGAATCGTGCTGTAGGTACAATTCTGGGCAGTGAGATTACACGCAAATATGGTCTTGCTGGCCTGCCAGAAGATACCGTTAAATTCAAATTTGTTGGCTCAGCCGGACAAAGCTTTGGTGCTTTCGTACCAAAAGGCATAACACTCACCGTTGAAGGCGACTCTAATGACTATGTGGGTAAAGGCTTGTCAGGAGGCAAACTGATCGTTATGCCTTCGCCAAAAGCGACGTTTGAAGCGGAGAATAACATTATTATCGGTAACACTGCCCTTTATGGAGCAACGAGCGGTGAAGCATACATCCGCGGTATTGCTGGTGAACGTTTTGCCGTACGTAACTCGGGTGCCAAAGTGGTCGTTGAAGGTGTGGGCGATCACGGTTGTGAATACATGACCGGTGGACGCGTGGTAGTACTCGGTGATACAGGCCGTAACTTTGCAGCAGGCATGTCGGGTGGTATCGCTTATGTGTATGATCCACAAGGCACATTCCTGCAGCGCTGCAACTTGGAAATGGTTCTTCTGGAGCGTATTGAGGATGCTTCCGAAAGTGCGGATCTGCGCGGCATGATTCAACGTCACGTAGCACTTACGGGAAGTACAGCAGGTCAGCGTATTCTGGATACGTGGCAGGATTCCCTGAATCAGTTCGTACGTGTCATTCCAAAAGACTTCAAACGTATGACTGAACAGATCGAGCGTGTGCAAGCGACAGGTCTGACAGGTGAAGCTGCTCTGCTCGCCGCATTTGAAGCCAACATGCGTGAGCTTGCACGTACCGGAGGTTAATGAATTTTTCTTTTCTATATAAAAGTGTATAAAAGATAAAAAAACAAAAAGGAGCCTTACAGCCGCTAAACTGGCGCTGCAAGGCTCCTTTTTGCTTTCGACAAAATTAGAACCCGCTCCAAAAACGCTCTCGCCATGAGACGACAACATCAAGGAACGTTCTCAAGTATAATTAGGCTTAGTTTTGGAGTGAAGAGAAAGTATAAGATAAGAGAGGTTAGCGGAATGAAGATGAAGCATCCAAATATGGGCGATCCTAAGCCGGCAGGTACACCAGTCGAAGCCACCAAGATCGACATCATGAAAATTTTACTGCAATGCGGAATCGACCCGGAGCGTTTGAACCATTTCGTTTCCTCCAACATCAAGCGTTCTTGACCCAGTACACATTTGTGAATGGAGGGAATTCAAGATACACAAAAAGACCCAGGTACCGGAGTTTGAAGCGCTCGGAAGCTGGGTTTTCTTTTCGGGTGTGAGGATGAATTAATCCATACTGCGTTCCATTCGAACAAAAGCGATAAAACGGCGCGCTTCTTCCTCGGTTAAAGGTTTGCCATCAATCATCAGATCAAAGCGTTCAAGCACTTCCTTATCTGACAATTCAAGTGCATCCACGAAATCCCGCACATCCTCATCCATGACCATGTCACTTTGCTTGGTACGTCCAATCAAATAATCAATGGACACGTCAAAAATGTCAGCAAGCCTTGTTAACACCTCGAAATCCGGTTTGCGCCGGTTTTTCTCATAGTGGGAGAGGGCCGCTCTGGTAATATGAATGGAGCTCGCAAGTTCTTCTTGAGTAAGTCCCCGCTGTTCTCTTAATTCAGCAATGCGATTTCCGTAGCTCATAAGCTATTTCCCCCTGAACGCCATCATATATATAGAAACCATCCTGAGCCAAGTTTTTGATCAGGGCAAGCTTTCCTGCAAATGTACTACGCCTCATTCGTCTCATATACTTCATTTGTAAATAGGTCTGTCTAAGGACATCTCATATTGTCGTAAATCAAAAGAACCATGTCCAAATACTGCTTGACATGATACGTATTGTATCGTAAATTGAACGTATAGAGTTACAAAATGTATCATTTGAATATTTCAAGTATTTCCATATTGCCCGTCTACTATACCTGTGAGAAGGAATAGGGCAAACATGAACATGAATTGATTCTAAAGGAATGAAACCATGCACTCAAAAATTGTCCAGGAATGGGCCGATTTAGAACCCAATGTCCATATGTACATTCAGGAGTTCCATGGGAGAAGAGTAGACCGCAAAAGACGTCCTGTCCTGTTACTGGGTATGGACATACACGCGATTACCTTTCTTAGTGACCTGAACTTGCCCGTAGTATCAGAAATGGTCATAGGTTTGGATGTAGAAGACAGCCATGTATGCGTCAGACTTCCTGCAAAGCTTCAATGGAAACAGCCCTTCGGAGAGCTCAACATGTATCATTCGAACCTGCATATTCAGAAAGAACAGACACTATATATAACTGGACAGTTAAACCGAATGCTTGCTGAAGTAGAATTTGAGGCGGTTTCACGGATTGCTTATGAGAAAGCTGCAAACCCTTCTCCTCCGTTTAAACCATATCACTACATTGATTTTACCATATAGGATAAAGTTCAATCTGAACAAATTCTGAACAAGCATGTACTTAACGCCATTTTACTATATTTCATAGCGTTATGCATTAGTTCTTTAACACCAAAAGAATTTGCGCAATGAATAACAGGGCGGGGAGGAGCATACATTGAGGAAGTTTGGATATGGTTGAAATGCACTGCCACATTTTATCCGGTCTGGATGATGGTCCTGTTCAAATGGGGCAGTCCGTTGCGATGGCTGAGAAGGCGGCAGCCTCAGGAATTACCTCCATTATTGCAACTCCGCATCACCTGAACGGATATTACCACAATGAACCAATGGTAGTGAATCAGGCTGTTCAACGGTTACGTGCCGAACTGAGCAAACGAAATATCCGTTTGCAGATTGCTCCGGGTCAGGAGATCAGGGTGCACGACAGGCTGATTGAAGACTTGTATGCAGGGAAATGCTGCACACTTGCCGGTAGCCGTTACATGTTGCTGGAACTGCCCTTTGGTCATATTCCTCCAAACTTGTCTAATATTCTGGATGAACTCACTATCTCTGGAATAGTTCCGATTTTTGCTCATCCAGAAAGAAATCGTGTATTCCTCCGCAAACCGAAGTTGTTATCAGATTTTTTGAGGCAAGGTGTATTATGCCAGCTTACCTCCCAATCATTCACTGGGCTTTTCGGGCGAAAAGTTCAGAAGTGGTGTTCTCATTTTTGCAAAGAAAACGGATTTCATTTCATTTCATCAGACGCTCATGATATTCAGCTAAGATCATTTGCTTTAAGTGAAGCCTATAGTCTTATTGAAAAAAAGTTTGATTGCAATGTCGTTCAAATCCTACAGAATAATGCAGAATCTTTATGGTGCAATCTAACCATTGAATGTCACAAGTGGCCAAATCGAAAACGAATTTGGTTTTTGAGAGTCTAGCCGGCATTCAAAACGGATTAAAAGTAGAGTCGAATGGAGGAAATAATGTGGAACTGAAGGAGTACATGAGAATTTTACGCAAAAGAGTTTGGATTATCGTCGCTTTTGTTCTAGTTGCATGTATCGGTGCAGGAGTGAAAAGTTATTTTTTTACAATACCCGTATATGAAGCTAATGCCAAATTAATCGTGAATCAGGTATACAGTACAAATGGTGTGCCAAACCTTGATATTTCTTCAATTCAAACAAATATAAAGGTGATCAGCTCCTATATGGAGATCATCAAATCTTCGGCTATCCTCGATAAAGTGGTTGCTACATACCCCGATCTTGGTTTGACCGCCAATCAATTGGGACAGAACATTCGGGTATCCACTGCGAATGAGTCCCAAGTGATGAGTTTGACCGCTACAGGAATATCGTCCGAGAAAGCGGCGAAAACAGTAAATGCCGTGGCAAAGATATTCCAATCCCAAATCCCCGTCATCATGAAAGTCGATAATGTGACGATTCTTAGTGAAGCTAAACCCACTGAACTTTCCACACCGATCAATGTTAAACCAATGCTGAACATCCTAATCAGCTTCTTCGTTGGATTACTGCTTGCCATAGGATTTGTATTTTTATTGGAATACCTGGATGATACTTTGAAAACCGAAGATGAACTGGAAAAGGAACTAGGCATTCCGGCTCTTGCAGTTATTTCGAAAATTAGAAAAGAAGAGGCTCGTATTTCTAAACAAACCTCGACACCTCAAAAGAAAGTAGGTGACGGGCAGTATGTCGCGGCAAACCAATGATAAAGGAACCCTCGTTACTGTGGCTAATCCTCAGTCTATCTCATCGGAGGCGTATAGAAAATTAAGAACAAATATACAATTCTCTTCCATTGATAGTCAAATTAGAACGATAATGATCGCTTCTGCTGTGTCGGGTGAAGGTAAAACGACAACGATCGGAAATTTGGCAGTAGCGTACGCGCAAGAAGGCAAGAAGGTATTGCTCATGGATACCGATTTGCGCAAACCAGCGTTGCATCGAATGTTTAACGTGCCGAATCATATCGGATTAACGAGCGTGTTATCAAGTCAATATCAGGTAACCGAAGTGCTGAGGGAGACTGTTGTTGAAGGTTTGCATGTGCTGACCTCCGGTCCGATTCCGCCAAATCCTTCAGAGATGATCGGCTCACGTAAAATGCTTGCACTGCTCGAGGATCTGAAGGAAGAATACGATGTCATTCTATTTGACACTCCACCTGTATTGGCCGTAACAGATGCGTTAATTATCAGTTCGCTATGCGATGGCGTCATTCTCGTTGTCAGCGCAGGCAAGGTCAAAAAGGATCTCGTAAAAAAAGCAAAGGGCTATTTGGAACATGTGAACGCACGCATCTTGGGAGCGGCATTGAACAATGTCCAACACTCCAAGAGACGTTATGGTGAGGATGCTTAAAAGCTAGTTCACTGTGAATACAATGCGGCGCTGCAATCCATTTTCAAAGGTCATGTCTACTATACCTCTATCAAGGTAGGCACTCGGTCACACTGTGGGTAGTGTACCTTAGACGTTGATCGTCAAGGGTGTGATGTGAGGCAGGGTTAAATGCCCATGAAACAATGTTTTTTTATCTTATGTTGTTTTGAAATCGAATTTTATAAAAAATAATAGAAGATAGGGTGGTATTTATGAGTAGAGTTAGGAAAGCAATCATTCCTGCGGCGGGTTTGGGAACCCGATTTTTGCCTGCCACAAAGGCGATGCCCAAAGAAATGCTCCCTATCGTAGATAAGCCGACGATTCAATACATTGTAGAGGAGGCCATCGCTTCAGGTATTGAGGATATTATCATTGTGACGGGAAAAGGAAAACGTGCAATTGAGGATCATTTTGACAGTGCATTTGAGTTGGAGCAGAATCTGCTTGAAAAAGGAAAACTCTCCTTGCTGGAAGAAGTCAAAAAATCATCCAACGTGGACATTCATTACATAAGACAAAAGGAACCGTTGGGTCTGGGGCATGCCGTTTGGTGCGCGCGGAACTTTATAGGCAACGAGCCTTTTGCCGTGCTGCTTGGTGATGACATCGTTGTTTCAGAGGTCCCTTGCACCCGGCAGTTGATTCAACAGTATGAGAAGGTTCAACATTCGGTCCTGGGTGTGAAAACGGTAAGCCCGAGCGAGACTTACAGGTACGGGATCATTGATCCTCTGTGCACGGAAGGACGATTGTCTTCGGTCAATAGTATGGTAGAAAAACCGCTGTTGGGTTCCGCGCCGTCCAATTTGGCGATTATGGGGCGGTATATTTTGACTCCAGACGTATTTAAGTATCTGGAGGCACAACATGTTGGGGCCGGTGGAGAAATTCAACTGACGGATGCATTGCAGAAATTGAACAATGACGAAGGATTATATGCCTATGATTTTGAAGGAACACGTTATGATGTGGGAGAAAAGCTGGGTTACATTCTAACAACCCTCGACTTCGCGTTGAATAATGCCGAGCTTCGGGCTTCCGTGCTGACCTCTATTGAAGAGATTTTAATGAGAGAACAGGCAAACGATCAGCTTTTGGTCGCGGGAGGTGATAATCTGTGAATTTATCAGGAACGGAATATGTTGTAAATCGTGAAACTGCGGCCCAAGAGGGGAAGGCAACTGTTCTGGGCCAGACTTATTCACGGCGGTTCGGAGGATATGCTGGTTTCTGGAAACCTTTGATCGATGTTATGGTAGCTGGGCTGTTGTTACTTGTGGTTTCACCCGTGATGATTCTTTTATCTATATTGATTAAGCTTGATTCGAAGGGTTCTGTTGTTTTCCGACAGGATCGCTATGGGAAAAATGGAGTCAAGTTCAGAATTTATAAATTCAGAACGATGTATATGGATGTATCGAAATATAGTGTTTCTCCTACGAGCAGTCTGGACCCAAGGATTACAAGAGTTGGCCGATTTCTTCGAAAAACTAGTTTGGATGAATTACCGCAACTGTTGAATATTCTCAAAGGAGAAATGAGCTTTATCGGCCCGAGACCAGAGCTGAAAACGATCGTTGAGCAGCACTATACCGAATTGGAACGCAGACGTTTTGTTGTAAAACCGGGAATCACTGGCTTGTGGCAAGTCAGCGAAGCACGTAAAGAGCCGATCCACCACAACTTGCAATATGATTTTTACTATATTTCAAATATGTCCTTACGCATGGATATTAAAGTTATAATTCAAACAGTACGTGTCATGATTAAAAGCAATACAGTTTGAGTTGTTAAATTGGAGGGTGATTGGATTGAAACATATTGTTGTTACGGGGGCAGCGGGATTTCTGGGCTCACATCTTGTCAAATCTCTAATCAGGCAAGGTCATCGGGTAACCGGATTGGATAATCTCTCCACCGGCATGATTTCCAATTTGCAAGAGGTGGCGGAAAGCCCCCTCTTTTCTTTTTTTGAAGTCGATGTTACGGTCCCTGATTCATTGAATTCTTTGAATCAAGAGCCTGTGGAGGAGATCTATCATCTTGCTTCACCCGCCTCGCCAAAATTCTACCAAGCCAGTTCTATGGAGACGATCTGGGTCAATACGCAGGGAACCTATCATATGCTGGAGCTTGCTCGAGTTAAAGGAGCGAGATTCCTCTACTCCAGCACAAGCGAAGCGTATGGTGATCCAGAGGTTCACCCACAGCCCGAGAGTTATTGCGGTTACGTGAATACATGGGGACCGAGAGCTTGCTACGATGAATCCAAGCGTTTGGGAGAAGTGCTGTGTTACGAATACTATACGAAATTTCAGGTAGCTGTGAGGGTTGCCCGCATTTTTAATACGTATTCTGCAGGCCTGCGCAATGATGATGGCAGGGTGATCTCGAATTTTGTGACCCAGGCGCTCACTGGCCAGGATATTACCATATATGGTGATGGTTCTCAGACCCGTTCCTTCTGCTACGTAGACGACAATATTGAAGGACTGCAAAAATTGATGGCGTCTGATCGGGCAGAGGGGGAAATCATTAACATAGGCAATCCATCCGAGTACAGCGTGCTTGAAGTGGCTCACTTGATCAAACGGCTTACACAGTCAGAAAGCCAGATCGTATATATGCCGTTGCCCCAAGATGATCCGAAAGTCAGAAGACCGGTAATTGACAAAGCTAAGGAATTGCTGGATTGGGAACCGAAAATCGGTCTGGAAGAGGGGCTTGGACGTATGGTTCAACATTATCGTTCCATGCTGCTCGGGGCAATCTGATCCCATGGCCAAAATAATGATTGCCCATAGCTTGTACCCACCCGACATCATTGGAGGGGCGGAGGTTTCTACTCAAATTCTGGCTCAAACGTTAAACCGTCAATATGAAGTGCAGGTTATGACGGTTGGTGGACATAATGACAGTCAGGTCCGGACCGACATCGTAAATGGAATCAACGTGCTTCGTTTGCCTTATAACAATCGGTATTGGATTGGGGATACCGGTAAAAATTCATCTGTTCCAAGTAAAATCGTGTGGCGGATTCGGGATATTTTCAATATAAGACAGTATCAGCACATCAAGAAGCATCTTGTCGAGCATAAGCCCGATCTGGTGCATACGCATAACCTTGCTGGACTAAGTCTGGCTATGTGGAGAGCTGCTCACGAATTGAACATTCCTGTAGTGCACACACTTCATGATTTTGCCCTTATCGATCCCATAAAGATAGCCACATATTCAAAAATGTACAGATTAATCTCCAGAAGATTCAGCCGCATGGCCGCATCGGTAATCGGTGTTTCCTCTCACATACTTGGCACGCATACTTCACTAGGACTATTTGAGAACTCCACGAAACATGTCATATACAACATCGTAGATAACAATCAACGTGCCATGGAACTGTATAGACAGAAAAAGGTTAATACAAGCGGTCCAATGCTTGTGGGATATTTTGGGCAACTCACTGACGTGAAGGGTGTACACTATCTGATTAATGCAGTTAAGGCGCTTGGCCCTGACATTGTCGAAAAACTTTATATCTTTGGCGACGGTCCGTTGTTGAAATCATTAAAAGAGTGTGCGTCACCGGATCATCGTATTGAATTCAAAGGGAAACTAACCAAAGCAGACGTAATGAAACAAATGGCAGCGATGGATCTTGTTATTGTTCCTTCTACGTGGAATGAACCCTTTGGATTAGTCGTAATAGAAGCCTATCAAGTGGGTACGCCGGTGTATGCCTCACGGGTTGGAGGTATGGCGGAGATATTGCTAAATTCGGATGAATACTCGTTCCAGCCCCATAGCTCAGAGGATATAACTCGATCGATTTTACACTACTTCAATATGAGTGAACGGGAAAAAGTGGAGTTAAAGGAGCGCTGCCATCAATACAGCCAAACTTTTAATGAAGATTATCAACTCCGAAAACATGTGGATGTATACGATAGGCTCATCGGATGTGGAGGTTAAGATGCAGACGATCTCTATGAATGCAGGCACACCTGTATATATCACTTCGTATATCGAATCGAAGCGTTCGGCATACCAAGTCATGTTTTACGTGTTGCTAGTGTATTTGTCATTTTATGGGTTGGTATCTGTCTACGTGGATAATATTGTGTTTCGCTCACTAAAGGATGTTGGAATGCTTCTTTTAGCTGTTGTGGGTATAAGCAAACTGTATCACAGTCAACATAGCTTCATCGTTCTTTTTCTTTTTCTGTTTGGCTCGGTATTATTCATTGGTTCCATGAATCTGTTCCTTGGTGGAAGCATAGTTTCGTGGGTTTATGGAGTGAAGGTTACTTTTTTGCCTATGCTAATGTTATTCACTGGAATGTATATCGCTAGAAAGAAGGCAATCTATGCATTTGCCAGAACAAATCTAATTATTTTGTTCCTGTTGATTGCAGGCTGGCTGATTCAATATTATCTAGGGATTGATAAACTTATATCGTTAGGTTTCGTTTATGGCGTAAACATCAAGCATTATCTGGAAGGCGTACCACGTCTGAATTCTATCACCGTTTCTCCAGATAGTTATGCTTATGCTCTGTTGATAACGGGACTGATTGCTGAAAAAGTTCGAATGGCAGAGAAATATCGTTTATATCAAATATTTATCCAATTGCTGGTCTTTAGCTTCTTGTTATTATCCACGATACGATCTGCTTTGGTATTCTGGATCGTCTATCAGATTGTGACATTTATTCTCCGTGTTCGCAAATACAACCATAATAATATGCTACTGCTGTCAGGTGTGTTCCTGTTGCTGCCGGGGATCGTCGTGTTTGGATTTCGTTTAATGGAAACCTATAATCTGCTTTCAGTAAATTCTATGTTGGTGAGATTCCAGAGCTGGGGATCTTATTTGACATCCCCATTCTCAATGAATGGCATGATCGGAAACGGGATTGGTGCGGTAGGCGCAGCCAGCCGCCGAACGCATATGCTTGGTTTAGAATCCCGTGATTACCCGGTAGACAACCAGTACTTTTCATTCTATGAGCAGACTGGCTGGATCGGTATTCTTTATCTCCTTGTCTTGTTCGTGTGGATGGTGGCATGCCTTAACAAACGGATGACAAGTCTTCCCGCAACCGATGCTATGAAATTGCCTCAAACGGCGATTGGACTGCTAATGGGTGTAGCTGCAGCAAGTTTTACTACAAATGTACTTGAGTTGTTTCCTGGCAATGTCTCAATATGGCTGGTTGTTGGCATGGCACTGTATCAAGAGAGGGGAATAGACGAAATTCCAATACAAGGCAGGTGAGGGGATTTATGAAGGTTTTGCATATAGGAGAATACGTTGTTGGGGGTGTAGCGACCTATCTGAATGAACTAGCGGCGTATCAAAGTCAGTTTTTCGATGTGTATCTGATGATGAGCGACTACAATTCAGCCTCTGATTTTGACGTGGAACCGGATCACATTCTGCGTTACAAGTATAGACGTCATCCCAAATATTTTTTGCCAGCCATGAATAATATTCGTAAGGCAATTCAGCGGATCCAACCGGATATTATTCATATTCACAGCTCTTTTGCGGGAATGCTTGCAAGGAGCTTGTTTTTTGTTTTTCCCAAAAAAGCCAGTGTTTTTTACTGTTCGCACGGGTGGTCTTTTTTAATGGATACCAAACCTGTGCTCCAAAAGTCATATTATATGATTGAAAAAATGTTGGAGTTCAAGACGGACTTCATTATTAATATTTCAAAATACGAATTGGAACGATCTGTGCGTTTAGGGATGTCATCTGCCAAATCCAGATTCGTATACAGCGGTTTACGAGAAAGGAATCGAAGTTCTCCATCAACACCCAACGTTCCGGTTCTTTTCGATCACATAAAAGGCGACAATGTAATCCAGCTGTTATTTGTTGGCCGATATGATCGGCAAAAGGGATTGGATGTACTTCTGGATGTATTCGCGAAATATCCGGATCTTCAGGATCTGATCCAACTGTATGTGATCGGAGATAGCGTACTGGAAAGAAATGAGTGGACATTTCCAGATAATGTTGTACGCCTAGGGTGGGTAGACAATAATTCAATTGACCGTTATTACGAGCAATGCGATGCCGTCATCATGCCGTCCAGATGGGAAGGGCTTCCTTTGGTTGCGCTCGAAGCAATGAAGAATCGAAAAGCGGTCATATCCAGTAATCGCGCCTCCTTGCCTGAACTGGTATCACATGAAGTTAATGGATATATTTTTGATCTGGATCAGCCTGAAGAATTGGTACGTATTTTAAGGAGACTGGATAAACGAACGTTGACTGACATGGGAGAAATAGGTCGCAGTATATTTGTAGAAAAGTTTAGTGCTGATCGAATGAATGAAGAATTTGTTAGCTTGTATTATGAAGCACGCAATATGAGTGTAACGCTCCAACATGCCAACCTAACCTCACGTTCTGAAAATTTTGAATAGGAATGGAGAGCCACATTACCATGAATACGATATACATTAATGCCCGCTTTCTGACTCAGACTGTTACGGGAGTGCAGCGATATGCTATAGAACTTATAAAAGAAATTGACAAGCTTATTGATTGCGGGGAAGTTGATGGAACAAATTACTCATTTTGTCTTCTTTCTCCAGCCAATGTAGTCACTCAACTGGAATTAAAGCATATTCGTCATCGGAGCGTCGGGAAACTCAAGGGCCACGCATGGGAACAGCTTGAACTTCCGTTCTATTCGAAAGGAGGCCTGTTAATTAACCTGTGCAACACAGGTCCGGCGTTTAAACGAAATCAGGTGGTCACGATCCATGATGCATCTGTATTCAGTTACCCTAATGCATTTTCATTTGCTTTTCGCTCATGGTACCAGTTTTTGACTGTTCGTTTGGGGAAAATCTCTAAACGGGTCATCACTGTATCCAACTTCTCTAAGGGAGAACTGATTCAACATTGTAAAATTGCTGCACAAAAAGTATCTGTTACGCATTTGGGCATTGATCACATTCATGAAAGACAGGCCGCTCATGGCACGCTTGAAAAGTATGGAATCGAATCACCATATGTCTTGGCTGTCAGTACGATGAACCCTTATAAAAATTTCAAGCTGATATTTGAGATTTTACCTGAAGTGCAGGCACAGAACCTGAATGTGGTGATTGTTGGCTCCCAAAACAGCAAAGTGTTCAGTAGTCATATTCAAAATGAATCGGAAGCTGTTCAATGGGTGGGTTATGTGTCGGATGAGGAACTCAAGGCACTTTACGAAAATGCAGCAGGTTTCATTTTCCCGTCGTTGTATGAAGGCTTTGGATTACCTCCGCTCGAAGCGATGGCATTGGGGTGTCCAGTAATCGTTTCCTCGAGGGGATCCATTCCTGAAGTTTGTGGAGAGGCCGGTTTATATTTCGATCCCCATCATCCTCAAGAAGCAGCTTCGCGATTAGTAGAAATTGCATCAAATCCTGATTTAGTTCAACAATTGTCCACAAAGGGCAAGGAGCACTCTTCCTTCTTTTCTTGGAACAAATGTGCCAAAGATACGATTAACATTATTATGAATGCAGTATAACTCGAGGAATGGCAAGGAAAAAAAGGCGAGTTTGAGGTGAGAAAATGAGAGCTTCAGTAGCCATTTGCACGCATAACCGAGGCAAAGATACGATGCAGGCTATCGAAAGTTTGTTAAGAGGAGATATGGAGCTCAGCACCTATGAAGTTCTTGTAGTCGATAACTGCTCCACGGATCATACAAAGGCGTTGTTTGAGTCTATGAATTTTCCCACACATGTGCGTTACATCTTCGAGTCTCAATTGGGCTTGTCCTATGCACGAAACAGGGCAATCCAAGAAGCTCGAGGTGAATTTATCATGTTCCTGGATGATGATGCCCTGGCTTCCACCTCCTGGATTAGAGAAGTCGTGAAAATATTTGATAGGGACCCTGAAATTGGCTGTGTTGGGGGCAGAATCCTCCCCATCTGGGAAGGAGGAAAGCCTGACTGGATTCCAGATGATTTCCTAAGTATGTATTCGATTCTGGATTTCTCAAGTGAAACAGTAGAGATGAAAGAGCCTCATATTCCGTTTGGAGCGAACGTTTCTTTCAGGAAGAGTATTTTTAAGGAGATTCAGCCATTTAGAACTGATCTGGGACGAATAGGAAAAAATCTATTGTCGGGTGAAGAAAGTGATCTCATTGGCCGTGTACGGGCAAAATATAAGATTTATTACAATCCATACGCAGC
This sequence comes from Paenibacillus sp. TC-CSREp1, assembly GCF_050171015.1. Taxonomy (NCBI): domain Bacteria; kingdom Bacillati; phylum Bacillota; class Bacilli; order Caryophanales; family Paenibacillaceae; genus Paenibacillus; species Paenibacillus sp. TC-CSREp1. The sequence continues at coordinate 242,551 of NZ_JBNOKM010000010.1, forward strand.
AGTTGAACACAAGATTTCAAAAAGCAGGCTTAATCGACGTTGGTTGCTGCGCAGAGTATATTGGCAAGGAATCAGCGATGCGGTCCAACATCAAAAAAATACAGGTGGCCTTTTCAAACATCTCTTGATTATCATTCTGGCATGCATCTACATTATCGTTTCAATGACGAACGTCAAAAAGGTGACCAAAGGATTAGCGAAAATATATTACCGTAACGGAAGCATCGTTGGTTCATTTCGCAAGAGCAAAGGAATGAATGTCTAATGACCAGCGTCGCATCGTCCTCCACCAGACAGCATGGTTTGGTCCAAACAATTCTTATGACCAGTTTTGCAAATATTCTGATCATGGCCGTAACGACGCTAACTTCCATCTTGACAGCTCGCCTATTTGGGGCAGTGGGAAGAGGGGAACTTGCAGCAGTTCTGTTTTGGCCTTCTTTTCTTTCTGGGCTCGCAGCTCTAGGTTTGCCAACTTCGTTAATTTTTAACGTCAAAAGAAACCAGAAGCAATTATCGATCTATGTCGGTATGAGTTTTGCAATCCAGATACCGATCAGTGTGCTCGTAGGACTCATTAGTTGGTATGGGATATCGTCCTGGCTCGAAGGGTATTCGGAAAATATCATGGTCCTGGCTCGCTGGTATACGGTACTTATGGTTCCTTTATTGCTGTTCATGGGCATCCTTGCTGCATCTGCACAAGGCACAGAACGATTTATCGTCTATAATCTTTCTCGTTTGCTCGTCCCTTGTTTCAACTTGGTTGGCCTGCTTTCATTATGGGCTTCGGGTACACTGACGGTTGAACGAGCCATTATGACCAGTCTGATCTCCACACTGCTCGTATTAAGCATATATCTGTACATGATGCGAGAATATATTTTCGAATCATTTACTATGTTGTTTCGTCGATTCAAAGCAGGCGTACAGCTGTTGAGTTATGGTATTCGCGTATATGGCGTAGAACTTCTTGGAACGCTCTATACGCAATTTGACAAAATTATTATCATTGCCCTGCTTACCCCGCGAGATTTCGGTTTGTATTCAGTGGTTTTTGCACTGTCCAGAATGTTTGATGTTGTTCAGAATGCCATAGCAAACGTCATTTTCCCCAAAGTCGCAGGAAAGGATAAAAACCAAGTTTTATTGCTGGTGGGCAGAGCCTTTAGGATCAGCATTTTTCTAATGACATTGATTGTTTTGCCAAGCATGTTTATAGGACGATATTTTATCGGTCTTTTGTATGGGGAAGAATTTTTGCAAGCAAGCACGGTATTTTATTTACTATCATTTGAATGCATCATTGGTGGAGGTTCATGGATTCTGGCTTCGGCTTTTAATGCGCTTGGGCGCCCAGGTGTCATTCTGTTAAGGCAGATATGTGCGCTGGCCGTGACAGTTACTTTGTTTTTTACACTTACACCTGTATTTGGTCTGAACGGGATCGGCATGGCATTGTTGGCCGGTTCTTTGGTTCGTATTTTTATGTCCTTGATCTCGATATCCCTTCTATTCAAACTCCCTATGCGCCAAATGCTCTACAACAAAGAAGATATTTTGTTTCTGAAAAAAATATTCAGAGAGAAAAATCCATTCAAAGGAGCCCGGAAAGATGCCGAACGTGCAACAGATTCATCCCATGGATGAGTTGAAACAGTGTCTGAAGCGAATATTAGAGGTCATTCCTCAGCATTCTAAAATTTTTTATATCGATTATCCCGTTCATAGCAACTGCGGAGACCTTTTGATAATGAAAGGCACGGAGGCTTTTTTCAAGGATCATCAGATCCAAGTTATCAAACGTTTCAGTGTCTATGATTTTAACGAGCGAATGGACATTCCCGACGACCATATCCTTGTGTTGCATGGAGGAGGGAACTTCGGCGATTTGTATGAGATGCATCAGAAATTGAGGGAGAAAATCGTGGAAACGTATCCGAATCACCGGATCGTGTTGTTGCCGCAAACTGTCTATTACCAAAGCGAAGAAGCTTTGCAGCGAACGGTTTCCATTTTTAATAAACATTCCGATCTTCATCTGTACCTTAGAGATGAAAAATCGTTTCAGCTTGTATCGGAACATTTCCTGAATTGTAAAGTGAGATTAATGCCTGATATGGCGCATCAACTTTGGCCTATTCAATTCAAGGGCGTACCGAATAATAAACGGTTAAACTTTTTACGTATGGATATTGAAGCAGATGAGGAACAATTTGCAGCCGCTTCCCAAATGCAGGATGATACGCTGGATTGGCATACACTTTATAACAGGTACGAGAGAAAACTGGTGCAGTGGGCCGGCGGCGGGTTACGCAGAATAAAAGGAAGCAAGGTGCTGCAACTGGGGTGGAAATTATACAGCGATTATCTGGTCAATAAGGCTATACGCCGGTTTGCCAAGTACGAAACTATTTATACCTCCAGATTGCATGGACATATTCTTTCCTGTTTAATGGACAAACCGAATGTGCTTATCGACAACTCTTATGGCAAAAATTCTGGGTACTACCTGCTCTGGACATATAAAGTCAACATGGCCAATATGGCTGGAACTGTATCAGGCAGAACATCTGGAGAGCAAAATTACAGAGAAACACATATTGTAACGGTTTAAAGACAAATACAGGAATTGGAGTGGTTGCGTTGAGAATCGTACTTCTCTCCGGCGGATCAGGCAAAAGGTTATGGCCGTTGTCCAATGACACGAGGTCCAAACAATTTTTGAAAGTGCTGGATGGTGAGCAAGGACAGACTGAATCGATGGTACAGCGCGTATGGAGACAGCTGAAGCATACCGGGCTGAGTGAACAAGCAACGATTGCAACGAGTAAACCGCAGGTGGAGATTCTGCGAAGTCAGCTCGGTTATGAAGTTGATCTGGTTGTTGAGCCTGAACGCAGAGATACGTTCCCGGCGATCGCTCTTGCAGCAGTCTATCTTTACTCGGTCCAGGAGGTCAGCCTGAATGAAACCGTGGCGGTGCTGCCTGTAGACCCTTACGTGGAGGAATCCTTTTTTCATAAAGTTACAGAGCTGGAGGACGTGCTGCATGAGTCCGGTGCTGAGCTAGCCTTGATTGGTGTGAAGCCAACCTATCCTTCTGAGAAGTATGGATACATCATTCCAGAGCAGTCTGAACCGGAACCGAATATACGTTACGCCAAAGTATCCCGTTTTCAAGAGAAACCCCGTGAAGCTGAAGCGGCAGAGATGATTGAACAATCTGCCCTTTGGAATTGCGGGGTTTTTGCCTTCAAGCTGAATTATCTGATCAACCTGCTGATTTCACTGGAGCTGCCCATTCAGTATGAGGAAATGCTGAAGCAGTATGGACGATTGCAGAAGATCAGCTTTGATTATCAGGTGGTAGAGAAGGCGAGACATATCGTGGTTACGCCTTATGAAGGATATTGGAAAGACCTCGGGACATGGAATACGCTGACGGATGAGATGAGCACAACGATTGTTGGTAAAGGTGTCATGACAAACAGTACGGTAAACACACATCTGATCAATGAATTGAACATCCCGGTATGTGTGCTGGGCGTATCCAATCTGATTGTAGCGACAAGCCCCGACGGCATCCTGGTCAGCGAGAAAGAGGCAAGCCCGCAGATCAAAGAGGTGCTGAAGGACAGCACAGAGCGACCGATGTATGAGGAACGCCGCTGGGGCTGCTACAGGGTGCTTGATTATACACGCAATGATAAAGGCGAAGAGGTGTTGACCAAACGCATCATCATTGAGCCGAACAAAAACTTTTCGTACCAGTATCACCTGAAGCGGAACGAAGTATGGACCGTTGTTTCTGGTCAAGGTGAACTCATTATCAACGGTGAGCTGAGATCACTGCATCAAGGGGATGTTATCTCCATCCCTGCAGGTGGAAAGCACAGCGTAAAAGCATTGACAGAGCTCGAAATTATCGAGGTGCAGATGGGTAGTGAGCTGGTCGAAGAGGATATCGTGCGCATTGAGATGGCGTGGGAAGATATTTTACAAAATTGCGTGAATTGGGGGAAAACAAGATGAATATTACGGTGATTGGAACAGGGTACGTTGGTCTTGTCTCAGGAGTATGCTTCTCGGAGATCGGTAATCAGGTCATCTGTGTGGATAATAACGAGTCCAAAGTCGAGATGCTGAATGAGGGCATCGTTCCCATCTATGAGCCTGGTCTTAAAGAGCTGATGACTTCCAATATGCAGGCAGGTAAATTATCGTTCACATCCAACATCGGCGAGGCAATACACCAGTCGGACATTATCTTTATTGCCGTAGGTACCCCTTCTCTGCCAAGCGGCGAAGCCAATCTGAGTTATGTAGAGCAGGTGGCGGTCGAGATCGGAACCCACCTCGAAAGCTACAAAATTATCGTAACCAAAAGCACGGTTCCTGTGGGCACCAATGACCGTATTCGCGATCTGATTCGCAGCATTTCCTCTCAGCCCTTTGATGTAGCCTCGGTTCCCGAATTTTTGCGTGAAGGGTCAGCGATCAAGGATACTCTGAATCCCGACCGGATTGTTATCGGCACGAGCAGTGAACGGGCCATCCAAACGTTGAAGAAGCTGCATCGGCCGTTAACCAACAATCTGGTTATCACAGACATTCGCTCAGCCGAAATGATCAAGTACGCATCCAACGCATTTCTGGCGACCAAAATATCGTTTATTAATGAAATTTCGAATATTTGTGAAAAGGTTGGTGCAGATGTTACCCGTGTAGCCGAAGGCATGGGGTATGACAAGCGTATCGGTTCTGCCTTCCTGAAGGCAGGCATCGGTTATGGGGGTTCCTGTTTTCCCAAAGATACGCAGGCATTAATCCAGATAGCAGGCATGGTGGACTATGATTTCAGACTGTTGAAATCCGTTGTAGAGGTAAATCAGGACCAGCGCATGCAAGTGATCCACAAGTTGGAGGAGGCCGTCGGATCGTTGACAGGCAAAACAATTGCGGTCTGGGGACTGGCATTCAAACCGGATACGGATGATGTTCGTGACGCACCGGCTATCGATATTGTGCAGCACCTGATTGATGCGGGTGCGTATGTTAAGGCATATGATCCGATTGCAACGGATAATTTCCGTAAGGAGATTGATATGTCCTCCATTTCGTGGCAGGATACCCCGCTTCATGCTGCTCAGGACGCAGATGCACTCTGTGTGCTTACAGAATGGAAGGAGTTTGCTCAGGTGGATCTCCATGTGTTAGCCCAAATGATGAAGGAGCCTGTGATGATTGACGGTCGTAATGTGTACAGTGCAGAACAGATTCAAACGTCTGCCTTCCAATATTATTCGGTGGGACGTCCGGGGCTGACCAAGCTGGAGGGGAAAGCACAAGCGATCATCTGAGCTGACAGTAAATATAACAAATACGAGCGAGGAAAATCTGATGAAAAAGTGGATGAAATGGACAGTGTGGATCGTATCCCTGTTTATAATCGTGGTATTTGGTTATGCGATGTATCTTTACCAATCGGTCAAATCAACAGCAGATCAGATCTATGAGCCGCGTAATCCGGTGAAACCAGTGTCGGTAACGAATGTCACAGGCGGTCAGCAGGTTGATTTTAATCGCAAAGAGCCCTTCAACGCACTGATTCTTGGCGTAGATGAGCGTGCACATGACCGGGGACGTTCGGATACGATGATTGTATTAAGTGTGAATCCGGCGAAAAAGAAAGTGCTTATGTTTAATATTCCGCGAGATACCCGGACAGAAATTGTCGGGCGCAGCACCGAGGACAAAATCAATCACGCTTACGCGTTTGGCGGCGTAGATATGTCGCTGGCAACCGTGGAGCAATTTCTGGGCATACCTATTCATTATTATATGAAGGTGGATATGGAGGGTTTCTCCAAAATCATCGATCTGGTCGGCGGTGTAAATGTGAATAACCCATTTGCTTTTGACTACGAAGGTAAACGATATGAGCAGGGGAATATTCACCTCGACGGTGCAGCCGCGCTCGGATTCTCCAGGATGCGTTACGATGATCCCAAGGGTGACCTGGGAAGAAATGATCGTCAACGTGAGGTATTAAAGCAGGTTATGAAAAATACAATGCAGTTCTCCAGTGTGATGCAGCTTCAAAATATGCTGGATGAATTAGGAACACATGTAAGAACTGACCTGACATTCGACGAGATGAAAGAGCTGATTCTGGATTACCGGAGTGATCTGGAAGAGATTGATACAGTAGAGATTAAAGGCACGGGCAAGAAGATCAACGGTATTTATTATTTTATCGTAGATCAGCAGGAAAAGGAGCGCATCCACGGGATATTGAAGCAGCATATGGAACAGTAAGAGTCTGACGTGGTGTCATCCAGCAGGGGAAGTGATGAAAGTAATGCTGAAGGTGAAGGAGTGGGAAACGAGGAAACAAAAGCATCAACGAAAACGAGGCTCATATAAAAGTGCTTTGCGACTGCTGCTGGTTTTCATCTGGATTGCGATAATTTGGTCTATGTCTGCACAATCCTATCAGCAGCAGGATATACAGCCTTGGCTCCAGAAACTGTCACAGAAGATGCACATCGGGTTGATACTGCCCGATGTGCAATTTACGTATAGCGGGCATGAGTATTCGTTAAAGCAGAATCCTTATGCTTTTGTGGAGTTTTTCTTTCGCAAAACGGCACATGTATTTGTTTATGCTGTGCTTGCTGCGCTTGTATACGGTGGGCTGCGATACAAACGTGTAAATATCAGAACAGGTATCCTGATGGCATTAATTGTGGTTGCGCTTATCGCCTCCATGGATGAGTATATTCAGCAATTCAGTCCCGAGCGGACAAGCTCGATCAGGGATGTCGGTGTAGACCTGATCGGTGGCTGCTTCGGTATCGCGGTTTATGCAGCAATCAGGGCTTTGTTTAAGAAAAAATAAAAAAGGATTTCCCAGGAAATGCAGTTTCCAGCTCCGTAATGCTTCTACTTGCTTGTAAACCATCATACATATGGGGTAGCAGGAAGCAGGACAAGGGGGCTGGAACATGCTGCGAAGAAGAAATCGAAATGCGCTGCTTCAAAAAATAGGCTTTTTTCTGTTTGTGGTGCTTTTGTTATGGTTGATTGCCAGAAGCTTGCCGGCATTGTTCCGTGCGGACGCACCAGCCGAGGCTGCAGCCGCAGCAGAGCAGTTTTACAAATACGAGCAAACGGGTGATTTCGGAAGCTCATGGGAGTTGTTTCATCCTTTGATGAAGGAAAGATTCCCGAAAAGTGCTTATGTGCAGAACAGAGCACATATCTTTATGCAGCATTTTGGAGTGCAGACGTTCGAATTAGAGATGGAGCCGCCGGAGCGGGAATTTGATGTCGAGATCATTCAGGGCGTGAAGCCGTTTCCTGAAGCCTATCGAATTAAAGTGACCCAAACGTATTCGGGGACATTTGGTCAATTCGATCTGGTTCAGACTTGTTATCTTGTACTAGACGGAAAGCAGTGGACACTTCTGTGGTACTATCCTGAACAGCAGGGGAAGCAAGACAAAGCTTCGTCTGCATGAGAGAGCATCGTACATATTTGAGTTTGTAAATAATATAACATTATGTGTTATGTGTTTGAAGGTTGATCGCACCAATTCGTATCGTGAGTCCCGAATTAGACGCTATAAATGCGAGACTTTTGTCGCATTTATAGCGTTTTTTTTGAATTTCATCCTGTTTTTGTGCTTGAAAAGCTTGACAATAGTCCCGGTGTCAAGTAAATTACGAATTAGGATACAAAATGTATCAATTTTCAGCGCCTAACGACAAATAACAGGGACCAAAGGCTCTCTGTGAGGGGAAGGTATTCCATTGAATGAAACGGGCCGCTTTTACTGTGTCAGTTGTGGGATGATTGTGCCGATCGCCAGTGACTTTACCGGAAAGGAAGAGGGCTATGGAGGCAATCACGTGTTTCGGACCGGATTTTACCGGAGTGAAATGCCGCTTGGATGCTGTGAAGCGTGTGTAGTTGAGTCGAAACGTGAAGGGAAAACCCAGTTTGCAGGACAATATACTAAAGATTATGATACACTATGTTCATATGAGAAACGGGCATAAATCATGTCCGTCCATGAAGGAGAGGATGGAATGCAGCAGGAGCCGGTTGTCCGACTTCAAGGCGTCAGCAAGATCATTTCCTCCCGATCATTGGTCAGCGACCTGACCCTGGATATTTCTCCGGGGCAGGTTTTTGGTTTTTTAGGGCCTAATGGTGCGGGAAAAACAACAACAATTCGCATGATGGTAGGCTTGATGTCCATTAGTAAAGGAGATATTTTCATCTCTGGACACAGTGTGAAGAACGAGTTTGAACAAGCGATATCTCAAGTAGGGGCAATTGTAGAAAATCCCGAGATGTACAAGTTTCTGACAGGTTATCAGAATCTGGTACACTTTGCCCGCATGTCACCAGGGGTAACCAAGGAACGTATTGCCGAGACGATTGAGCGTGTAGGGCTGAGTGCTCGCATTCATGATAAGGTGAAAACCTACTCCTTGGGTATGCGTCAGCGTCTTGGTGTTGCGCAGGCTATATTACATAGACCCAAGCTGCTTGTTCTGGACGAGCCTACGAACGGTCTGGACCCTCAAGGGATCAGGGAACTCAGGGACTATCTGCGGCTTCTCACCCGTGAGGAGGGAATTACCGTTTTTGTCTCAAGCCATCTGTTGTCCGAGATGGAATTGATGTGTGACACCGTTGCTATCATTCAGAACGGTAAACTGATTGATGTCCGTAATCTGCGGGATGAAAAAGCTTCAGATGCTCTAATCGATGTAGCCTTTGAAGTTGATGATGCGGAACGTGCCGCTCAGCTTCTCGGTGGTGAGGCAACGATCCAGAGCCATGTTATCGTTATGCCGCTATCGCGTGAACAGATTCCTGCAATGAATGCCAAGCTGGTTCAGGCGGGGGTACAGGTATACAGCATTCGCAGTGTGACGCGTACGCTTGAAGATCAATTTTTGCAGGTAACCGGAGGTGGCAGCATTGGGTAATCATTTTAGCAAGCTGTTGCTGAATGAAAACATGAAGGTATTTCGGCGGGTACGTACCTGGGTCATGCTGGCTATTCTGGCACTGATCTCGATATTGATGCCTGTGTTAATGCGGGAAGGCTTTGGGTCGAGTGAGGTCATATACTGGCAAGCAGCGGTTACAGCGGTTCAGGTTACATTTTTCCTCAACACGATCTTCTGTGTCGTGATCGCAGCGGAGTCGGTTGCAGGGGAATTCACTTGGGGAACGATCAAGCTGTTGCTGATCCGTCCGTGGTCACGCAGCAAAATTCTGGCTTCCAAATATCTGACTGTAGTGGGCTTCAGTATATTGAGTACACTGCTGGTTATTGGTATGGCCATGCTCACCTCGTATATTCTGTTCTCTCATGATGCACCGGCAGGAAGTGGTGTAACAGCAGCTAATGCGCTAACGATGTGGGGATATCTGTATATTGATCTGTTCATTACACTTGCGATTGCCTTTATGGTATCTTCGGTATTTCGTTCGGGCGCTCTTGCCATCGGTCTGTCGCTGTTTATTATGTTTACGCAAAACATATTCTCATTGATCTTTAATCCCGACCGTTATGCATGGGCCAAATATGTTCTGTTCAACAATATGGATCTGAGCAAATATATGAATTCTTCATCAGATATAGGTTTACTAAACGGTCCAAGTGACGGTATGACACTAGGGTTCTCCTTGGCAGTGCTCGCCGTATATTATGTCATCTTTATGGTTATTTCCTGGGTGGTATTCAGCAAGAGAGACGTGGCAGGTTAACACCTGCCTCTTTTTTTTTTTTTTGTTTGCCTGAGGCATAGCTGTTCATTCCGGGTACATACTGGTATTGTAAAGCCAGATATATATTATCGCCGCAGTCCAATTCATATGGCAGCGCACGGAGGGATCACACCGCTTGATAAACAACAAATTTTACCGCGTATGCACAGCCATTATTTTGATTCTGCTGATCGTTTATTTGGGAGATAAAGTGAATTTTATTTTCCGCCCACTGACTTCACTGATTCATATCATTATTATTCCATTGCTGATTGCAGGATTTTTCTATTACCTGCTGCGCCCGCTCGTGGATTTCATGGAACGCCACAAGATCAAGCGTGCTCTGTCGGTACTGATTATTTATGTAGCTATAGGACTTTTGATTGCAGGTTTCAGTGTTCTGGTGTGGCCATCCCTGCGGGAGCAGCTGTGGAATTTTATTGAAAATACACCCGCACTGATCTCGTCTCTGGTAGAGCAGATCAAGGCGCTGGAGAACAACCGCTTCCTGGCCCGGTATCTGCCTGAGAATTCGGATATATTTACGAGATTCTCCCAGTATCTAAGCCAGGGCATTACGCAGGTCACCGATTATGTCTCGGGCTTATTTTCGGTGGTGTCCAATCTGGTCGTTATTTTGGCGACGTTCCCGATCATGCTCTATTACATGCTGAAGGAAGGCAGTAAATTCGGTACGAATCTGACACTGCTGCTGCCAAGACATTACCGAAAAGACGGGGAAGAAACGGTTCATGAGATTGATGAGGCGTTAAGCAATTATATTGTGGGCCGGGTGATTGTTAATGTGGCGCTTGGTATTCTGATGTTTATCGGCTTTATCATTATAGGCCTGCCCTATGCGCTGTTATTAACGGTAGTTTCAATTATTCTGAACTTTATCCCTTATGTGGGAGCGTTGCTGGCAGCAATTCCTGTTGTGATCGTGGCTTTTATCGATTCCCCTTCGATGGCGTTATGGTCCCTGATTATTATCGTCATCGCACAGCAGATTCAGGATAATCTGATCTCACCCTATGTATATGGCAAACAGCTCGATATTCACCCGTTGACTACAGTTATCCTGCTGCTTGTGGGAGCTGATCTGGGTAACATTCTCGGCATGATTATCATTATTCCGCTGTATATGATTCTGAAGATTATATTCCGTAAAATACAGAACCGCATCGTCGAGGATAAAGCCGTGGACAAATGAGCTGCAAGCCGGGTGTGTCTGAGAGGAATGGATAGTGCGGCTGCTTCATGCATCAAAATAAAAAGGTCTGTCCTCTTGTCATGGATGACGATGGGACAGACCTTTTCCAATATGAATTATGCGTGAGCTTCTTTCTCGTCCTCGTCCGTGTAGTCTGACATGTTCAGCGGTTCTTTAGGCACGATTGCAACCTTGTAGAAACGATTTTTATCTTTTTCCAGCAGGACAAAGGTCAGGTTCTCATACTCGTACTCTTCCTGTTCATTCATCTCCGGACGGTGGCTGTAAAGCCATCCACCAATCGTATCCCACTCGTCCGCATCAAGAGAAGACATAAACATATCATTGACCTTCGACAGCGAGACCTTGCCATCCAGAATGACATAGTGCTCATTCACGATCTGGATTTCTTCCTCTTCATCGGCGTCGAATTCGTCCCGAATCTCGCCAACAATCTGTTCCAGTACGTCCTCGATGGTAACAATACCGGAGGTGCCTCCGTATTCATCCACAAGCACAGCGATGTGAACGCCGTCCTTCTGCATTTTCTTGAGCAGGTCCTTGACCGGGGTGGTCTCATGAACAGCCGACACGGGCTGAATCAGGGAAGAGAGGTCCACGGGTTCTGTATTGCCATACAGCTCCAGGAAAAATTGCTTCGTATTGATAATACCGATAATGTCGTCCTTGCTCTCGTTAACTACCGGGAAGCGGGTATACTGTTCCTCTCGAATGATTTCAAGGTTTTCCTCATTCGTTTTATTCAGATAAAGGCAGACCATATCGGTCCGGGGAACCATAATCTCTTTGGCCAGCATCTCGTCAAAAGCAAAGATTCGGCTTACATAACCAAATTCTGCCTGATTGATTTTGCCGCTTTCGAAGCTTTCATTGATAATGATCTGAAGCTCTTCTTCGGAGTGAGCATCTTCATGCTCGGAAGCAGGCTTGATGCCAAACAGTTTGACCAGTTGGTTCGCAGAGCCGTTTAACAGCCAGATAAAAGGATACATCACTCGGTTAAACAAGATGATAGGTCCGGACGTCAGCAGTGCAACAGTCTCGGCTTTGCGGATCGCAATCGTTTTTGGTGCCAGTTCACCTACAACCACATGCAAATAAGTGATCGCTACAAAGGCAATAACAAATGACAAGAAGGAAGCAAGGGCATCCGGGATACTCAAGCTTTCAAACAAGGGATGAAGCAGCTTCTCAACCGTTGGCTCACCCAGCCAGCCCAGTCCCAGGGATGTAATGGTAATCCCGAGCTGACAAGCAGACAGATATCCATCCAGATTAGCAACGGCCTGCTTTACCGCAAGTGCACGTTTGTTCCCTTCAGCAATCATTTGATCGATCCGGCTCGGACGAACCCGTACCAGAGCGAACTCCACTGCCACAAAAAATGCCGATAAACCTATCAAAAATGCAACCAAAACCAAATTTAACGCATACCTCTCACTGTCCATTCACTACTCTTCTCCTTTTAAGTAATAAGTTTTAACGAGTATTATATCTAATTTTACGTAAGAAGACCACCTTTCCCGAAGAAAAGAGGAAGAGTCTGGAAAGGTGAAGCGGGCAAAACAGCACATCCACAAGGTTTTATTGCTGATTCAGGGGATGAGCAGGGGTGTGTATGTAAAATTTTATCTAATCATCCGTTACGAATATGACCTTCATTGGGTATCTATGATTAGCTGTGTGCAATATCGTCAAAGCTGGTTAAGTGAGAGCACGGCATGATGATAAAGAAGTGCATAACTATGCGGGTTGAAATATTACTTTTTATGGTGAAAAGGTAAAAAGCTTCAGTGAGTATGACATAGAGGGGGAGCCGTATGTTCTGGCTGGTCATTATTTTACTTGTGTTTATTTTTCAGGCTGCCACCATTCTTTTGCTGGAATTTCGCAACCCGGCTAAAGCCGTGGCCTGGTTGTTTATATTGTTTTGCGTACCTCTGATTGGGTTCGTCGTGTATTATTTTGTAGCCCAGGACTACAGCAAACGAAAAAAGCTTCGCAAGGGCGGCTCCCGGATCTTTCGGGAGATGCGTGAAACCATCTGGAAGCAGGCGCACATTGTCGATGATATTGCCCAGATGCCCGGAGATCGTTACAATCACCAGCATCGGCTGTTTAATTTGCTCTCCCATCTGTCCGAGAGTCCCATTACAGGCTGCAATCGGAGTAAAGTACTTACCAATGGCGAAGAGGCATTTGCAGCCATGTTAAGGGAGATGGAGAAGGCTGAGCATCATCTGCATGTCGAGTTTTACATTTTTCGCGATGATGTCATTGGTACCCGGTTTCAAGAGCTGATGATCCGCAAAGCACAGGAGGGAGTAAAGGTGCGGTTCATCTGCGATGGGCTCGGCAGTCACAAGATGAGCTGGAGTTTTATCCACAAGCTCTATGACGCAGGCGTGGAGTTTCATTTTTTCCTGCCGCCGCTCATTGCAACGATTGATCGCCGGGTCAATTACCGCAACCACCGTAAAATTGTCGTAGTGGATGGCAAGGTGGGTTTTGTTGGCGGGATTAACGTGGGGGATGACTATCTGGGGCAATACCCGGAGGTGGGCTTCTGGCGGGATACCCATGTACAGATCGAAGGGGATGCGGTTTATTTCCTGCAGAGTACGTTTCTGAATGACTGGAAGCTGGCCTCGGGCAAACGAATGATGGAGCCGCAGCTCGGGGAATTGTTCCCGCCGCATATTTGCAGCGGAAATGAACGTATTCAGATTCTGGGAAGCGGGCCTGATCAGGATTGGGATGCAATTCAGGAGATGTGTTTTGGAGCGATTTCGGTCGCTTGTGAACGAATCTATATTACTTCGCCGTACTTCATCCCTGACCCCGCTCTGTATGAGGCTCTCAAAACCGCTGCGGTCAGCGGAGTTGATGTGCGGATTATCATTCCATACCAATCGGATTCGAAGCTGGTGCATCTGGCATCACTTTCCTATCTTGAAGAGCTGCTTCGAGCCGGAGTGAAGTTCTATCAGTACAGGAAAGGCTTTGTTCATGCCAAAGTGATGATTGTGGACGAGCTGCTGGCAACGGTAGGCACAGCGAACATGGATATGCGCAGCTTTTTCTATAACTTTGAATTAACGGCGGTATTGTTCGAAAGTTCTTCCATCCATCGTCTGCTTGCGGATTTCGAACGTGATCTCGAGGTGTGCAGTCAGATCGATGCACAGCAATTTCAACGTCGCTCACGCTGGCAAAAAGGGGCTGAAATGCTTTCTCGCATGCTTTCTCCGCTTCTTTAGCCGATTTAGGGCAAATTTCTGAAGATAAATTCACTTTTTGCGAATTTATCTTCTTTTTGCTAACTATTTTGCTCTAGTTTGATCTTTTATGATATAATAGTTATATAAATCATGTCTTGGCGAAGGAGGGGAGTCTGCGGGAAAACAGGCTCCCTTTTGCTCTCTTTTGGAAGTGTGATCCGGCAAGAAGTACATCTTGAATCTATTTTATATCGCCTTTAGATGCCCTTGTTTGGCTGTTGGGTTAGAGTACATGCAGAATCAAGTCCTGCTCGTTTTTCTACATGGAGCTTCCCCGTGGAGTCATTTAATGGATATATAAAATGGATTCACATTCTGATTTTACGGGGGGGATACCATGTCCAATGTAACGGTGAAAGAATTAACGGCCAAGCAAGCTGACCGCGGCGTCAAAAGCTCGGTGTTCACGCTGAAGTTTCTGCAGCGTATTGTCATGATCCTGATTGGTGCTGTGCTCATGGCTGTATCGCTTGAAGTGTTCCTCGTGCCAAACGGCGTTATCGATGGCGGCATCACGGGCATCTCGATTATGGTGTCGGAGCTTACCCATCTGCCGCTGGGGATATTTCTGACTTTACTCAATCTGCCGTTCCTGATTCTGGGTTACAAGCAGATTGGCAAGACCTTTGCCTTATCCACATTACTCGGGATTGTTGTAATGTCCATCGGCACATCTTTACTTCACAAAGTTCCGGCGCTTACACCCGGCGAACCGCTTCTCGGCGCTGTATTTGGCGGATTGATTCTGGGTGTAGGGGTAGGTCTTGTGATTCGTTCCGGAGGTTCACTTGACGGTACGGAGATCGTAGCGATTCTGTTCAGTGAGAAGTCACCGCTGTCTGTCGGACAGATCGTGCTGATCATTAACGTATTTATCTTTGCCGGGGCCGGATTTGTATTTGGCTGGCCAAACGCATTGTATTCCATGATTGCGTATTACATCGCGATGAAGATGATTGATATCGTGAATGAGGGGCTGGATCAGTCCAAGTCCGTCTGGATCATCAGTGAGAAGTATCGTGATATCGGTTCGGCATTGACGGATCGTCTCGGACGGGGGGTAACGTACCTGGACGGAGAGGGTGGTTTCAGCGGAGATGAGAAAAAAATTATTTTTGTTGTCATTACTCGTCTGGAAGAGGCGAAGCTGAAGTCCATTGTTGAGGATTGGGACCCGCATGCCTTCGTAGCGATCGGTAACATTCACGATGTGAAGGGCGGACGTTTCAAGAAAAAAGGTATTCACTAGCATACAAATAGCCGATATCCTGAGTGACAGGGTATCGGCTATTTTTTCTTCAGATGTTTCAGGATCAGCTCAACCCGCTGCGGAGGAACGGCTGCAATCAGATCGCCAACTTGGTTCAGACGTTCGATGATGTTCATCAGATGATAATCCTGAATGGATACATCACGGCGTACCTCATCCCAGGTCAGGGGTGTGGAGACGGTTCCTCCTGGCTTGGCACGAGGGGTATAGGGGGCTGCGAGCGTTTTGCCACCATAATGCTGGAGATAATCAAAATAGATGCGATCCCCCCGGTCCTTTTTCAGCCGTTCCAGTGTAAATAATTCCGGATGCTTTTGCGTAACATATTGGCCGACAAAGTAACCGATATCCCGCAATTCATCAAATGTCACACCTGGGGTTATAGGCACAATGATCTGAACGCCCGTGGCACCGGACGTTTTCGGAACAGATTGCAGTCCGAGCGAGGATAATGTTTCGCCTACAATTAACGCGGCCTGCATGATTCGAGGCTCATGCTCCATGGAAGGGTCCAGATCAATCATCCATTCACACGGAAGTATGCTGTTGATGGCATGCAGTGAAGGATGGAATTCAAGGGCCGCCAGATTTCCTAGCCAGAGCAACGAAGGGAGTTCATTCATGACGATGTAGCGGATGCCTTCATGCTCATGTGTGTGTACAAAATCGGGAATGGGCTCCGGTGCGTTCTTCTGATAAAAGAACGTTCCTCCCGCGCCATGAGGATACCGAATGGTTGTTAGCAAGCGGTTGCGTGTATATGTCAGCAGATACGGAGCCAGTGCGGCCAGCTTTTGCAGATAGATGGCTTTGGTGACACCTGCTTCCGGCCATAACAGCTTGTCCGGATTGGTGACGGTGAGTTCTACTCCCTCAATAACGATGGAGCCTGTAACTTTCTGTGGCATAAAAGCACCTCCAGTTTATCGAACGATTGGTAAATGTACATAGTGAACGTGCTATGGGCAGATATGATGGGCGAAACTTCACCGGATAGCTCAATGTTCGAGCTGGCTTATCGGACAATCTTCGGGCGTCACCTCAGCGAAGGTCTGGATGCTGGGATGACGCAATGTACGATGACGAGTCAGTTCCATATACTGCACCTTGAGGCCAAGCCGAGGTTTGATCCAGGTCGTCTCGGCACTGCGCTCAGGAATGTTATAGAACGGTCTGTCGTTCGTAATGAGCGGCTGAATCTGCGCTGTAAGCTCGCGCCAACTGGTGGAGTTCAGCTTGCCTGTTCCAACATGACCAATATAGATAAAATGAGGGCCGTCATATACACCAACAGCCACGGCATTGACAATTCCGCTGCGATAAGTGACGCCTCCAATCATGGCATAGAGATCATGCATAATTTTGACCTTCTGCCAGCGTGTATCTTTTCCATGAATTCCATAGGTGCTGGTGAGGTCCTTACATACGATGCCTTCCATCTGGTGCTGTCTCATGACCGTGAGCAGGGCGGCTGCATCTGGTGAGTTCGTCACTTCCTGCACATGTTGGCCTGTGCAGAGCACTTCATGCAGTAACTTCTGACGTGCAGCCAGTGTTTGATCTGTAACCCATTTCCCATCATAAAAGAGAATGTCAAATACCATATAAGTAATCGGTATCTGCTGTACGGCTTGTGCAATGCCATCCGGCCTGCTCATGCGATCCCGGCGAAGCACGTGATAAAAAGAAGGCCTTCCTGTATTCGGATCCAGGGCAATGATCTCGCCGTCGAGAATATAAGAGGAGGCAGAGCACAGATTACGCGGTCGCACCAGTTCGGGATATTGAACGGTGCGGTCGTGTAACCTGCGATTCACCAGACGTAGCTCCTGTCCATCCTCGTAGGCCAGCATGCGCACACCATCCCATTTGATCTGGGCAACCCACTGTGAACCTGAAGGCAGTGTGTCTCGGGATACAGGTTCAAACGGAATGAGTGGCTTCAACATGGGTGGCTTCCTTCCTTTCTTTCTTTCAACCGCTATCTTTGGAGTCAAGCATGAATGAGCGGAAGATATTAATGTTTTTGCAGACGATGTTTCAGGTGATAAATCAGGATGAGCAGCAGCGGAAGGAAAATGCCGCAGGTCAAGTCCCAGTCAATCCAATACGGAATGATAACTTTCAGGTAAAAGGTTTCATTCGGTGCCACCAGGATAGATAAGGCTAAAATAAGAAGTGAGCCTGGCAAGATCAGAATCCGATAACCGGACAACCGGAACAAATGCGCCATCCCGAGTAAAAAGCTGTAGAAGAAAAGTACACTTTTGAAAAATACAGCGATAACCCAGACAGAGGCCATAAAGGCTTCAATCCGTTGCAGAAAGTTGCCGATGTTAATCATTCGGGACAGATGAAACGATGCAAACCAGTGATGCTGGGTCATGAACGGCCCCATAACCAGCAGACAGATGCCTAGTGTTAGCGTTAGCAATAATCCGCCAATCATACCCATAAGCAAAAAATCTCTCTTCAGATGAGGACCCGGCTCGGTGTAGGGTAAAAGCATCATAAAAATACATAGTTCACAGTACGGGTATGTAAGTACAGCAATAAAACCTTTGAAAGGAATAAGAAAGCCTTGGGAAAGCACCGGTTTTACGTTATTCAGTTCTGCTTTGGGGAGCAGACATAGGGTTAGAATAATCAGAAACAGGACAACTAGAGGGAAGAAAGCTTCGGCAGTTCTGCCTATATTGGGGAGTCCGGATTTCAACCCCCATGCCAGCGCACAGATAAATGCCAAGTGCAGCACCCATAGTGGAGATTGGGTCAGAATTTCGGTTGCCATAAAGTCGCCGATTTCACGAATAAAGGTCGATGTGCTGATTAGAAAATAAAAAACGTAGAACACGCTGACAAAAGCTCCGATCCATGGTCCCAGAATACGAGCCACATGCTCAATCAGATTCAGCCGCGGGTTCATGTTATATACAGCGAACATGATCAGAAGCACACCTAATCCGCCCCCCACGCCAAGCAAGGAAGATATCCAGGCATCCTGCTGGGCATAAGACGTAATCATGGAGGGGAAGACAAGAATTTGCTCCCCGATCGTGCAAAGGAACATGAGCGAAGCAAGCTGCCTTACGGTCAAACGTCCCTTTTCAATCATTTGTTAAATCTCCTTCATCAGTCATAGTCTGGATTAGGTTAGGATGTGCCAATATTTCTGTTTTTATCAACCATATAGAAATAAGCCTGAACCGCTCATTCTCGGCGCTATAGCGTGTGAGAGATGAGGGTCAGGCTTTTTTGGCTGTAACCTGTATGGACAAGAAAAATCCTAAGATGAAGAGGAAAGCAGGTGTACGTAACGAGCAGGTGAATGCGTATATTGCTGTCGTTGACTATGCTTGTTATGGCGAAAAAATGTGTTCTCGGCACTGCATAAGTTGTGAAGTGGCAGGTTAAAGCTTATGCTTCAGCAATCAGGCGGATGCCGATGTTTTGCGGGTCTGCTGCGTACCATATTCCACCATCATGAGTAACCTCAACGCCGGATTGACTTAAACGCTGCGCGGCTTGTTCAGCTTCATGGGCATGGGCGTACACTATTGTAAAATAGTCGATGCCGGTAGCGTTCGCCGGATTAACGGGAGCATTGACACCAGCCCAGATGTTCAGCCCGAGGTGGTGATGGTAACCGCCTGCGGATACGAATAATGCAGACATATTGGCGAAGTTGCCTACAACATCAAATCCCAGAATACCAGAGTAAAAGCTGCGTGCTTCTTCCAGACTGCGAACGTGAAAGTGAACATGACCAATCACCGTGCCAGCAGGCAGACCGTTCCAGGCTGCATCTGCAGAAAGGTCAAACAGACTCTGCACATCAACCGGGTCGGAGGCCATGATGTAATTATTATCGGCATCGCGTCTCCACGTGTCACGTGGTCGGTCGGCGTAGATTTCAATTCCGTTCAGATCAGGGTCGGAAATATAAAAGGCTTCACTCACCAGATGATCGCCTTGACCAATGTCTATTCCGGATGCTACGAGATTACGAACGGCAAGTCCAAGCGATTTGCGGTCAGGCAGGAGAATAGCAAAATGGTACAGGCCGGCATGAGTGCGTTCAGGCAAAGTGATGCTGTTGCTTACTTCTTCAAGGCGTAAAAGAGAATGTAGTCCGTCTGCGGTCAGCGTAGCGACCTGATCTTGCCTTGTCAGCAGTTTTAAGCCGACAACCTCCGTATAAAACTGGATGGAACGATCCAGATTGCTAATTTTCAGACTGACTTCACCCAAATGGGTAGTTGCTGGAATTTGATAAGTGGTGCTCATGATAATTTCCTCCTTATAAGTGTGAGTTGAACTGATACAATACGAGTTGAGCTGCAAAGGAAAAAGGTCGAACCACCAATGATGGTGAAAAAACACTGATTCGAATATAAAGTTATGGAACTATAGAGAGTGAGTGTAAAAAGCAGATAAGAAATAGCTGGAACTCAGCTATCAAAATATAAATAAGTTACTTTTCATAAGTTAATATAAAATATAAACTCGTGTTCGTCAACGTAATTTTCGCGGTAACTTGGAATTAACGACTCGTGATGGTTACCTGATGCAAATCATACACATAAAAAAGCTCATCAGCTAAAAGGCCGATAAACTTTTGGGGGGTGAAAACGCTAGGATGCAGATTTTGCAAAATAGTGTTCTTAGCCAGAAAGCTTCCCGCAGGCGTCCCGGGGCACGTCAAAGGAATGTGACGCAGAAGGCGGCGAAAAGGCGGCGAAAAGGCGGCAAAAGATGCATTTCAGTACGTTACAAGACACGCCACATGTGGCTGACCACCTTGTCATGAGACAGGGCACCAAGTGCTGGGAACTCATCGAAGTTGCGAAACCTGCAAGCGAATATAAGTATTTCAAGCCGGTACAAGTTGGTGCAAACGCTAACGAATCGAGAAGGCGCTATATGGCCCGATTTAATCCAATTACAAACGTAACGATTCTGAGGAACGCTATTTTTGCTTTTTGTGCTCATTTTGCTTGATTTTTCTTGTTATAGCTGCGAATAGCGTCTATAGGAATCGTTACATTTCTATATCTTCTAAAAAGGTCGAAATAGGGCTTATAGGATTCGTTAGCGTGTAGATGAGCGTGCACTGACATTAATAAGATGTTACTGCAGAGTGTTGTAGCATAAGCAAGATGCTTCGCAAGTGTTCAAGGTGTTAATGTAAGTTCGTGAGATGTTGCAGAAGTGTGATGTATCTTGAATACACTGTTCGTTAAGGTTGGGTCAGTTAAGCATAATGTTCAGTACACAATTACGTTGCAGAGTAGAGGTTAGCAGTGATATAGAGAGCTACTGTTTGACTAGAGCTGTTTTCTAATTTCTTTTGAAAGTTAAATGTAGAAGTTGTACCAAGACTTAACTTTTACTGCAACTTGATGCAGCCAGTGTATTAAACGTACCAAAGTAAACTGCAAAGTAAATTCCAAAGCAAGTACCTAATAATAGAACTTTAAGCAAGAAAAAAGCACCAAATTAACGTTCCAAAGCTACGTACTAAAGGTACTTACCAAGGCTACATATCGAAGCTAAATTACCGAAGTAGCAAAACCCAAAGCTGGTACCAAAGCAAGCACTAAATTAAGTTTCAAAGCTACGTACCAAAGTCACAGTAAACCTCAAAGCAAAAATCGAAGTGAGTACCGAGGTCCGTATCGAGCAAGTGCTATAGCTACATACCAAAGTCACAGCAAAACCCAAAGCAAGAACCGAAGCGAGTACCGAGGTCCGTATTGAAACAAATACTATAGCTGCATGCCAAAGTTACATACTAAACCCAAAGTAATTGCCGAAATCAGTACCGAAATCCGCATACTAAGCTGGCTCTCCAAGAGAGGTTATGCTTTTGGCTTGGCGGGTGCTTTCTTGCGTTTGGGTGCAGCTGGTGCATCGTTTTCTCCTCCGGCAGCCGCTTGAGTGGCTGTTTTGCGCGGAGCACGTTTTTTGGGTTTGGCCGTCGCTGTACCAGGGTCGGCAGGAATTGGCTTAACCGCTTCGATACTGGCTTGAAGGGCAGCCATCAGATCCATGACATTTGCTTCAGGTTTTGCAGGTGCAATCTTGATCTCTTCTCCAGCGACCTTATGCTGAATGAGTTCAAACAGCTTCGCCCGGTAATCATCGGTGTATTTGCCGGGCTCGAAAGGCGTGGATAACTGATCAATTAACAGCTTGGCCATGGTTAGCTCTTTTTCGTTAACATTCTGAACTTCAGGAAGGTTGGGAACCTGGGATACCGGGCGAATCTCATCCGGATAGAAAATGGTTTCCATCGACAAACAGTTCTCCAGTACACGAATGGCGGCAAGACTGCTTTTGGAACGAATCGAGACTTTGGCAATGCCGATTTTTCCTGTATCACGCATGGCGTTCATTAGCAGCTGATAAGCGTTTCCGCCAGCCTGATCGGGAGAGAGATAATAGGTTTTCTGAAAATAGATGGGATCAATATCCGTTAAATCTACAAAATCCAGAATGGTTATGGTTTTGCTGCTGGACTCGTTTAATGCTTCCAGTTCTTCTTTTTCGAACAGAACAAATTTCCCCTTTTCATATTCGTAACCTTTCGTAATCTCTTCCCACTGGACATCAACCTCGCAGGAGGGGCACTGGCGAACATAAGCAAGCGGACTGCCGCAGACCTTGTGAATATATCGCATGGAGATATCTTTGTCCTCGGTGGCTGAGAACATTTTGACCGGAACATGAACGAGACCGAAACTGATTGCACCTTTCCAGACCGTGTGCATAAAGACGCTCCTTTCGAATTTCTTTTTAATCATAGTATGGTCAGTTGAGATAAGGGATAGTCCTGTGTTTGCGGATTGTACCGAGTTATTCATTAGAGAAGAAGGTTCAGTTCAGAATGACAATGATGTGTGATGTGGGGACTTCTCGTTACGCCTGTATGGTTCTGCAAGAGTCGGGGATGATAACAGTAACCAATCTGGGGAGGTGCCATGATGAAGGACAAGCGAGATGAGGAAGAGGCGCACAAGCATGCTTTTACACCTTATCCTCTGGAGGATGCCGAAAGTGCGGAGGAATTTTATACCCCTGCAACGGCTGTGAACTGGGAAGCAGTCACATCGGAGAAGCTGCCGCTGGACCGGGAATCGTTTATGCTCGATATTGATCGAATGGTCAATGAGGGATTAGGCGGAGGTCAGGTCACGGAGGATAACGGCTATATTGGCGATAGTACGACAGATACGATGGTTCAGGAAACTCATGATGAAGACCCGGAAGGAGACTATGAATAATATGATGGATGCCAAGCGAGCTAAAGCAATTTATGATTCAAAGGACACGATTGCGGTAACCCTTGAGGGAGAGCCTGTCTGGATCGAAAATGTAGATGAAGCCAACGGTATGGCCACCGTGCAGGTAGGCAGCAGACCGGGGAATACGCAAACGGTACGGGTGGATCGTCTGGAGGAATAGGTGACCCTTGGGGCGAAGTTGCTTGATAACAGCTGTAGATGCTTCCTGGAGAGGTCTAGTAGAAGGATATCACCATGACCGTACATTTGGTTGATCCAACTTCAGTCTTAATCTAACAACCGGTACCGACGTGGTGCCGGTTTATTTGTTTTGATTTTTTGCATGATAAGGCCAAAGAGATGGTTATGATGTCTAGGGTTTCCAGCAGTTCCCTTTGATGTTGCGGGCAAGGAAAGGGACCGATATAATAAGGGTCAAAGTGAACTCAGGCGGGAAGCCGTCAAAGGTGGGGCATATATATTGAATCAGACGCATGAGCAGTGGGTATACCACTCGCATAACCTTGCAGATACAGAAGCGCTTGCGTCCGCACTTGCATCGCAGGCACACCCTGGAATGGTGATTGCACTGGACGGGGATTTGGGCGCGGGTAAAACAGCATTTTCACAGAAGTTTGCCTGGCATTTGGGCGTAAGGGATGTCGTAAGCAGTCCAACGTTCACGCTAATTAAGGAATACGAGGGGCGATTCCCCCTTTATCACATGGATGTGTATCGCATCTCCCTTGAAGAAGCGGACGAGCTTGGGCTTGAAGAATATTTTTATGGGGCAGGCGTTAGTCTGGTAGAGTGGTCCAGCATTATTCCCGAATTGCTGCCACAGGAGCACCTTCATGTGCAGATCGAGACAGCGGGGCTGGAGGATCGAACGATTACACTGGATGGGTATGGCGAGGTATATGCCGCGCTGTGTCGACAGTTCAGACAGAATGGAGTTATAGGATGAACGAGGGTGTGGGAAAGAAGAGCGTGAATGAGGGTTTAGGAAAGAAGAGCTTGAATGAGGGTTTAGGAAAGAAGAGCTTGAATGAGGATGTAGAAAAGAAGATTGTGAATGAAGATGTTGAGAAAAAAAATGTGACTGAAGATTTGCAAAATAAGCCGCGGCAGCGGTTTTTGGTGCTGGATACATCCACCGCGGTGATGGCCGCAGCAGTGATGGAGGAACGCTCGCTGCTGGAGGAGCGCAATGAACGTGCCGAGCGCAATCACTCGGTACACGTTGTACCCGTGATGGAGCAGCTGCTTGCTGCGAGCAGCACGGAACCAGGCCAGCTGAGCGGCATCGCCGTCGGCATTGGCCCGGGCTCGTACACGGGCATCCGCATTGCGGTGACCGCGGCGAAGACGCTGGCCTGGGCATGGGACATCCCCGTTGCCGGGGTGTCCAGCCTGCAGGCCCTCGCCTGGGGCGGCTGGCACAGCGGCCTCGCCGCCAAGGCGCAAGCTGCGGCAGATCATGCCGCAGCAGCCGGGGCTGGCGGAACGCCATCCGCGGACCAGGGCGGCACCAGTGCCGCCCCTGTCCACTGGATCGTTCCGCTCGTGGATGCGCGGCGCGGTCAAGCCTATACCGCGCTATTCGCCTCCGCCGGCGGCGATGCACCCCGCCGGCTGGCGCCGGATGCCATCCGCCGAATGGACGGATGGCTGGAGGAACTCGCCGCCCGCCTGACGGAGGCGACGCCGGAAGAGCGGCCCGCTGCCGTCTGGATCGTCGGCGAGACGGGCCCGCATGCGGCAGCAGCGGCAGAGCTTCGCTGCCCCGCAGGAACGGCGCTCCAGCTCGTCCCGTATGAGCTGGAGGGCCGCTGGATTGGGCGCCTTGGCGCCGAAGCGCTGCTTGCAGGTCAGCGTGACGACGTACATGCCTTGGTGCCGAACTACACCCAGCTGTCCGAAGCGGAAGCGAACCTGCTGCGCAAAGGCTGAAGGGAGAGGGAAAACGGATGGGCAACACAGCGATGGAAGGACAGGACGATCTGTTTCAGTTCAGACTCATGACGGTGGAAGACATACCCGATGTGATGGAGATTGAACATGAGGCATTTACCCTCCCTTGGACGGAAGAGGCTTTTCACAATGAACTGAAGCATAATCATTTTGCTAAATATATGGTCATGGAGCACGGCGGCACAGCGATCGGTTATGCAGGCATGTGGACGATTATGGACGAGGCCCACATTACCAATATCGCGGTGAGAAAAGCATATCAGGGTCGCAAGCTGGGCGAGAAATTGCTGGACGAGTTGATGAAAACAGCCGCATACCTCGGCATGGAACGAATGACGCTGGAGGTTAGAGTATCCAATATTGTGGCCCAGAACTTGTATCAGAAAAAAGGGTTTGAATCGGCAGGTCTGCGCAAAGGATACTACTCCGATAATGGAGAGGATGCAATGATCATGTGGGCGGCACTGCCGCCTGTCAGCCGGAGCGGCGAAGAGGAAGGAAGCGTACTGGATTCATGAACGATCTTATAGATAACCAAAGCTCCGCCCCATCCTATATTTTGGCGGTGGAGACCAGCTGTGATGAAACATCGGTAGCGGTGGTCAAGGATGGACATGAAGTGCTGTCCAACCTGATCTCCAGTCAGGTGGAAACACATAAAGCGTTTGGCGGAGTTGTTCCCGAGGTGGCTTCGCGTAAGCACGTTGAAGTCATCACACTGATGCTGGAGCAGGCAATTGAACAGTCCGGCATTCGTGCTCGTGACCTGAGTGCGATTGCAGTTACACAAGGCCCTGGCTTGGTCGGCGCACTGCTTGTGGGAATTGTAGCAGCGAAAACGCTCGCTATGGCCTTGGGCAAACCGCTCATCGGCACACATCATATAGCCGGTCATATTTATGCCAATCGCCTTGTACGGGAACTGCAATATCCGGCAATGGCTCTTGTGGTGTCGGGCGGGCATACGGAGCTTGTGCATCTGGAGTCTGAAGGCAAGTTCAAGCTGATTGGCCGTACACGTGACGATGCTGTGGGTGAAGCGTATGACAAAGTGGCTCGTGCCCTCGGTTGCCCTTATCCGGGTGGACCGCACGTGGACCGTATGGCGTCCGAAGCGGAGCACGCTGTACCTTTGCCAAGGGTGTGGCTTGAAGCAGGGTCATATGACTTCAGTCTCAGCGGATTGAAATCGGCGGTGCTCAATGCACTGAATCAGGCCAAAATGCGCGGTGAAACGTTGGAGCCCTCTGCAGTAGCACGCGGGTTTCAGGAAGCGGTAGTTGAGGTTCTGGTGGAAAAAGCGCTGCGTGCCGTGCGTGAATACGGCTCGCGTCAGCTGCTCCTCTGCGGTGGGGTCGCAGCCAATCGAGGCTTGCGCACAGCGCTGCAGGAACGCTGTGCGAAGGAAGGGCTCGAGCTGGTCATTCCGCCCATGGAGTATTGTACGGATAATGCAGCCATGATTGGAGCGGCTGCTCATCTGAAATGGATTCGCGGGGAGGGTACTGATTTTGATGCAAAGGCAGACCCTGGTCTTTCGCTGGAAGCGTGGTCGGTACAATCCTGAGCACAAAATAAATAGTTGACAGCGGTTTGAGAAGAATGTATATTAGTTACAAATTTAAGGAGATGTTCTCCTGAACCGATGAATGAACTAAACAGATAAACGCAATGAACAGGAACAGTAAGGTTATTCCCGGTCATTAGAGAGCTGCGGGTTGGTGCAACGCAGACGAAGGACACCTGAAACTCACCTGGAAGCGGAACGATGGAACGCAGCTGTGCAGGAAGAAGCCTAAGGCTGAAGCGGCAATTGCAGTATATCGTTACGGTTTGCCCCCGTGAATGGGCCATTGGGATTGATTTTCTTTTACTACAAACCGGGCTGGAGTTGCTCCGTTGTCTGCGTTCAGTTGAAGAAATCAATACACAATACGAGGGGATTTTCAGCCTTTCAATGAACTGTATATCATACAGCACATGATGTGCCAGAGATAGCGGGATTGAACAGGGGGAAGTCAACAAGAGTGGTACCGCGAAGGTGAACAGCCTGTCGTCTCTTGCATTATGCAGGAGATGGCAGGCTTTTTTGATTTTAATTACATAAAACAATATCAGCAAAGGTAATGAACGGGAGCAGTAGAACGGTCAAGGCGCTCAGAGAGCTGCGGGTTGGTGCGACGCAGTGGCTGGAATCGTTTGAATCTCGCCCGGGAACAGAGCTTTGGAAATCTGGAATATGCTGAACGCCCTGCCTTACAAGGGAGCGGTTGTAGACAGTAGTCCATGAGTACAAAGCAACGGCTAACCCCCGTTACAGGGTGTTTCTCTTGAATTAAATGGACTGGACTGGATTCGCAGACAACTGCGTAGTCCGAAGGTACAATGAGTTTGGGAGAACGCGAGGTGGATGGTGTCAGCATAAGCTGGGCCATCAAGCGAGAGTGGTACCGCGGAGGGGAGAATAACCCGCCGTCTCTTTGATGAGATGGCGGGTTATTTGTATTTTTTGCTGCCGGCAGCAGGGTGGGCAAAGGTAACAACCATATGGTGCAAGTTGGAGCAGGAGCATGCAAGACTGATCAGAACATCTGAAGCAAATCAGAGTGTAAGTCGACGTACACTTTGAAACCACATTTAGGACATAAGCTTTGACAGCAAACATATAACAACAGCAGGACGTCTTGATCACAACGAAGGAGTGCTTCGTGAATTTCACTTGATGCAGGTCCATTACTGGTCTTGCACAGACAAACAATTTAATGGAGGATGATAAATATGACAACCAATCCGAACAAACGTATGATTGAAATTTTTGATACAACGCTGCGTGACGGAGAACAGGCACCAGGGGCGAGTCTTCAGCCTGAGCAAAAAATTGAACTGGCACACCAGCTGGCTTCGCTTGGCATTGACGTCATTGAGCCTGGATTCCCGATCTCCAGTCCAGGGGAGTTCGCGGCGGTTCAGGCGATATCGAGACAATTGCAGCAGGTGGAAATTTGCGGGTTTGCACGCGCAGTCAAAGGAGACATCGATGCTGCAGTGAAAGCTACGGCAGATGCTGCCCGGCGCCGGATTCACCTGTTTATTTCCTCGTCCGACATTCATATTGAGCATCAGCTGCGCCGTCCGCGCAGCGAGGTGGTTGCCACCGCAAGGGAAATGGTTTCGTATGCACGCCAGTTTACCGATATCGTCGAGTTCACAGCGATGGATGCTGCGCGTACCAAAATGGATGATCTGATCGAGATGGTTGAAGTAGCCATTGAGGCGGGGGCGAGCATTATCAATCTGCCGGATACCGTTGGTTATGCACTTCCTCATGAGTACGGCGAGATGTTCCGTCGAGTGCGCGAGGGGGCGAGAGGCGGCGATCAGGTTCGATATAGCGCTCACTGTCATAACGATCTGGGCCTTGCTGTAGCGAACAGTCTGGCGGCTATTGCTAACGGGGCATCACAGATTGAAGTGACAATTAACGGAATCGGGGAGCGAACAGGCAACTGTGCTTTGGAAGAGCTGATTATGGCACTGGAGACCCGTGGTGATGTGATCGGCGCAGCGACCAATATCAAGCTCAACCAGCTGTACGAAACTTCCCGTCAGATCAGCCGTGCCATGCATTTTCCGATTGCCTATAACAAGCCGGTTGTTGGACGTAATGCCTTCCAGCATGAATCCGGCATCCATCAGGACGGCCTGCTGAAGAACCGCAACACGTATGAAATTATGGACCCCGAAGCGCTGGGTATTCCGCGCAGCATGATTATTTTGGGCAAACATTCCGGCCGTCATGCTTTGAAGGATCGGGTACGAAAATACGGCTTCGAACCGGATGAGCAGCAGATGGAGCAGCTGTACGAGGTGTTTAAAGAAACTGCGGATCAACAGAAGGTGGTAAGTGATGACCAACTGCTGCAAATGGTCAGCCAAACGATGAACATCCCGGCACAGGACTATGAACTGGTTGAATTGCAGGTTACGGCGGGCAGCATGACAGACCGTATGGCGGCGGTACGCATTCGCACAAGTGCAGGTGAACATTCGTATTCGGCAGTTGGCAGCGGTCCGGTTGATGCGACAATTCAGGCGATTGGTCAGTGTATTTCAGATGACATTACGTTTGTAGACATGGAGATGCATGCGCTCAGCGGTGGAGAGGGAGCCAGTGCCGAAGCTGTGATTACGGTCGAACGTGCGGGGCGTGAATTCCGCGGTACTGCTACACATCATGATATCGTGATGGCGGCAGGACTGGCGTATGTTGCGGCATGTAATGCAGCCGGGCTAAAGGCCGAGTCGGCAGAAAGCGAAGAAGTGTCTGTTCATTAATAGTAAAAAAGTTTCAGTTGTTAGAAGTGTAGTGTCCGTTAATTAAGGGGAAAACGCTATAGCTATACGAAGGGCTCCTGTTGTCATGGCTTGACGACAGGAGCCCTTTTGCATCAAGCAATCTGCAATTTGCTTGTGTAATTTATATTTTTATCAGAGCTTACCAGGACAGATAAGATAGATGAATTATTCCAGCTCCAGGTAGGTGAACACACGTGAGAAGTCTCCACGCATCGTATCTCTGATGTATGCCATAAATACAAACTCGCCATAATTCTCAAACTGAAAGCCGGTTCATGTGATAATTGAATCTGTCAAGGTGTGATTATAGTTATCCACATATCCAGTATAATTTGTTGATAACTGAGGTGAAGGCCTGCACTCAATGTTTTCGAAACAGGTCTTATGTAGGGGATAGAATGCAGCTTTTTTACCCACAAGACTGTGGATAATGTGGATAAAATAGTGGATAAATATGGTTTTTTCATGAAAAGCTTATTCTACCGATGTTTAATTACATGAAAACAAGGCATCAGTTTCTCGTTAGCATGTGGATAAAAGAGGAGCGTGGCCCCAGAAATTTATTTTACGAAAATCGAGAGGATTTGACAAATGTGAAAACATGAGGAGAACTGTTTATCAAAAAAGGCTCAACGTTACTAATGTAACGCTGAGCCTCATTCGTTTGTCTTTTGTTGAATTCACATCAATCCTGTCATAGCTCTGATTACGACCTGAACTCCTAACTAACCCATAGCGAGCGTTTCCCACTCTTCATATGCCTGTGCAAGCTGGGTTTTGTGCTCCTCGGTGGACTGCTGAAGCTCCTGAAGCTTCATATAATCCTGATAAACTTCCGGCAGGGCCATCTGTTCCTCCAGGGCAGTAATTTTCGATTCGAGCTCTGCAATCTGCTGCTCCAGTGCTTCCTGTCTGCGTTGTCTGTTTCGCTCCTCGCGTTTTGCTTGCTTGTCCGCTTCGAAGGAGGCTGCGCCAGATTTCTCGGATGCTGCTGAATTGGCATTTGCTGCTGGAGAAGGCGA
The DNA here is from genome assembly GCF_050171015.1 of Paenibacillus sp. TC-CSREp1. Classification (NCBI taxonomy): domain Bacteria; kingdom Bacillati; phylum Bacillota; class Bacilli; order Caryophanales; family Paenibacillaceae; genus Paenibacillus; species Paenibacillus sp. TC-CSREp1. The sequence goes on from NZ_JBNOKM010000010.1 coordinate 272,770, forward strand.
CTTTGAAGCTGCTTGACGAGCCTCCGCTGCTTCGCGTGCAATCTCCTCCAGCTCCTGTTTTTTCTCGACATAATCATCATAGTTGCCCAGATAATGCTCTGTGCCGCCCGGATGAAGTTCAACGATTCGTTCCGCCATTTTGTTCAGGAAGTACCGGTCATGAGAGATAAACAGCAGTGTGCCTTCGTAATCCATCAACGCAGCCTCAAGCACTTCCTTGGCGAAGAGGTCCAGATGGTTCGTCGGCTCATCGAGAATAAGCACATTGGCTTCCTTTAGCATGAGCTTGGAGAGAGAGACACGTGCCTTCTCCCCGCCGCTGAGCGAGGATATTTTTTTGAGTACATCGTCACCGCTGAACAAAAAGTTGCCGAGTACCGTCCTAATACGGGCTTCTTCCATACCCGGATAAGCACTCCACAGTTCTTCCAAAACGCTATTGGAAGGATTAAGTCCCGTCTGCTCCTGGTCATAATAACCGATCTGCACTTTGGTACCCCATTGAATCTCACCCTTTACGGGACGAAGACTTCCTGTCAGACACTTCAGCATGGTTGATTTTCCGATTCCGTTTGGTCCGATTAACGCTACCGTTTCCCCGCGGCGCAGATCAAAGGACACATTGCGGAACAGCGGTGATCCCTCGTCATATGCAACGGACAGCTGATCTACACGCAGCACTTCTTTGCCTGACATAACGGCAGTCTGGAACGAAAAGTGGGCTTTCTTGAGATCGCCAAGCGGCTTGTCGAGCCGATCCATTTTCTCCAGCGCTTTGCGGCGACTCTGGGCACGCTTCGTGGTTGAAGCGCGTACGATGTTTTTTTGCACAAAGTCTTCCATCTTTGCGATTTCGTCCTGCTGCTTCTCATACTGCTTCATTTGACTTTCGTATTCAGCGGCCTTCAGCTCCATGTAACGGCTATAATTGCCTGTGTATCGCTTGGAGCGATGACGTTCAATTTCAACTATGGTTGTCACGAGTCTGTCCAGGAAGTATCGGTCATGGGATACAACTAACAGTGCGCCAGAATATCCTCTGAGATAGTCCTCAAGCCACGTAAGTGTAGCAATGTCCAGATAGTTCGTCGGCTCGTCCAGCATGAGCAGATCGGGAGCCTGCAGCAGAATGCGAGCAAGAGCGAGGCGGGTCTTCTGACCACCGCTGAGCGTACCAATCGGGGTATCCGGAGAGAATTCACCAAAGCCCATCCCGTGCAGCACGCTGCGAATGCGAGTTTCCATCTCGTACCCGCCGTGATCCTTGAACCAGTCCGAGCGTCTTGCGTAACGCTCCAGCAGGTCGGCATATTGCTTCTCATCCTGCATCATGGCAGGATCGGCAATATCATGCTCCATCTGTCTGAGCTCTGCTTCGGCCTGGGTCAGATGTGCAAAGACATGCATCATTTCATCCCAGATGCTGCGTTCTGACTGCAAACCGCTGTTTTGCGCGAGGTAACCCAGCGTGGTTTCTTTGGATTTGAAAATCTGTCCCCCATCATAGGACATCTCACCAGCGATAATTTTGAGCAATGTAGATTTACCTGCACCATTCACACCAACGAGGCCGATACGCTCGCGTTCTAATATTTGTAAGTTTACGCCGTCCAGAATGGGATCGACACCAAAACGTTTAATAATTCCGGATACTTGCAGCAACATAGAATTAAGTTCCTCCATAGGTCGAGTTCTTGATTAGGGCGTGTCTCAAGACACACCCTGGACACTTACCTCCCAGTTTACATGAAATACAGAGCAAATGCACCGATTGGGAACGAAGCGGGCTTGTAGTCTTTTTGGTCAATCAATGATAAACTGAAAGAAGACATGTTATTACATGAGCATTTTGCAGAAAATGAATCATTTCAAGCTGATCATCCAGATGACATCTTGTCATAACATATAAGTGCAATGAACTGAATGATTTTATTTACCTTCCAGATCAACAGGAGGTTAGTCAGCATTATGCAGGATCATGCGGAACAGAAGAAGCAGCTCAGGGCCCGGCTGAGACAGCTGCGTGAACGAATGAACGAGCAGATGCGTCAGCAAGTGGTCACCCGGATCAATGACGGGTTGAAGCGAGAGCTGGACCGTCTGCGGCTGAACCCGGACAGACAGGTGTCCGGGTCTCTGATGATTTTCAGCTATCTGTCGTATGGAAGTGAGGCATCTACCGTTTTTCTTTTTGAAGAGGGATGGAAAAAGGGGGATGTCATGCTTGCGCCCAAGGTGCTTGCTGATCCGCCTCGCATGGAGCTGCGGCGAGTGAGGGGGCCTCAGGATATCGAACCGGGCATTTGGGGTATACCTGAACCTAAAGCATCCTGCGAAGTATTGCCGCCCGAACACTGGCCGGATATCGATCTGGTGCTGGTACCCGGGCTGGGCTACGACCTTGACGGAGGTCGCATCGGATATGGTGGCGGTTATTATGACCGCTTTGCAGAGAGTCTCGATCAGTACTGTGCCAAACAGGGGAAAAGGCCGCTCATGGCAGCTTTGGTCCTGCCGGGCCAGCTGGAGCCTAACATCCCGATGGACCCGCTTGATCTGCGGCTGGATCTGTTGATAACGCCCGAAGGTATAGTACATATCGAATAAAGGGTTGTGATGTGATTGAACTCAGAAATGAATAATAGTCAGTCCTCAAGCGGGAAGCTGACTCATTTTAATGAGCAGGGACGGGCCAGAATGGTAGACATATCCGGCAAGGATGTGACGGTGCGTACCGCTGTTGCGGTTACGAAAGTCACGATGAACCCGGAGACACTTGAGGCCATTCGCCAAGGACGCATCGGCAAAGGGGATGTTCTGGCGGTAGCTCAGATTGCGGGCATTCAGGGGGCGAAGAAAACGTCTGACTGGATTCCGATGTGTCATCCGCTTGCACTGAATGGTGTGGATATCCGCTTTCACGATAACGGAGTAGACGAGCTTCATATTGAAGTAACGGTCAAAACCGAAGGCAAGACGGGTGTAGAGATGGAGGCACTGACAGCAGCATCGGCGGCAGCACTTACTGTCTATGATATGTGTAAGGCGATGCAAAAGGATATGATTATTGGTCCAACGATGCTGCAATCCAAAAGTGGCGGTAAAAACGGTGATTACAACCGATAAAGAGTATTTATTTTCGTAGAGGAGAAGGGTGATCTTTATGGTGTGGAGAACAGCTATCCTGACAGCCAGTGACAAAGGGGCCCGCGGAGAACGTGAGGATACAAGTGCGCAAGTCATTCGGGAGCTTGTGGAAGAGGAACTCGGCGGTCAGATCGTGGAATATCGGATTGTTCCTGACGAACCGGATGAGATTATCGCGGCTTTAATCGAGATGACAGATTATTTTCACGCCGATCTCGTACTGACAACGGGTGGCACGGAGCTGGCTATTCGTGATATTACACCGGAAGCGACCAGACGTGTCATTGAGCGCGAGGTTCCCGGAATGGCTGAGGCGATGAGAGCCAGTGTGATGGGCAAAAATCGATCAGCTATGCTGTTCCGCGGTGTATGCGGAATTCGCGGTCGTACATTAATTGTGAATCTGCCAGGGACGCCAAAAGGTGTGCATGAGCATCTGGCGGCCATTATGGATCAGCTTCCTGAAGCGCTGCTGATGGTGACGGGCCAATTTAAACAGTAAACTGTGCCTGAAGGTATCTCTTTTGAAAGAAAAGTTGTGCGGGTTGATCATTTTACGGGTTATGTAAGTGGTTACATCTGTGGTATGATGGGCATAAATTCAAATGCAGTTCAGACATCTGATGGACGTGACTTCGAAGTATGAGCATTTTGAAAGCTTGAAACGAGGAGGAAAATCAATGTTAAGTTCCATTGGACCAACAGGTTTTATTTTGCTGGCCGTGATTGCATTGCTGTTGTTTGGGCCTAACAAGCTGCCGGAGCTGGGACGGGCTGTCGGACGTACATTCCGCGAGTTCAAGGAAGGCGCACGTGATATTATTTCGGATGATGATGCTTCCAGCCGCAAAGAGCAGGAAAAAGCGAAACCACTCGCTGCGGAGACTACAACTGCTGAGAAACCTGTGGATAAACGTCTGCCGGAATAATGTCTTGGGCAATGAAAGAGAGATCCCTTCCTGCCGGAAGGGTTTTGTATTTTAAAGCTGAATTCCAGGGGAGGCAGGCATGACGCAGCAAAATGAAGAAATGACGCTTTCGGACCATCTGAGTGAGCTGCGCAAGCGGCTGATCTATGTCCTGAGCATTTTTATTCTAGGCCTGATCGCAGGCTTTTTCGTCGCGGACCCGGTGTATCGTTATCTCACCAAGGCGGAGACGGCTCAGGGCTTTGTATTACATGCCTTTTCCTTCTGGGACGGGATTGGCATCTATATGAAAATTGCCGGGTTATTTTCCCTTGTCATCACGCTGCCGTTTACGGTTTATCAGATTTGGCGGTTTGTTAGCCCCGGTCTGCGGCCGCAGGAGCGCAAGGCTTCTCTGAAGTATGTGCCTTATGTATTCCTGTTGTTTCTGGTCGGTGTTGCTTTCTCATATTATGTTGTTTTTCCGATGGCGCTGGCGTTCACCTCCACCATTACGGAAAAAATGGGACTTGTCGAAACCTATGGCATGAAGCAGTATTTCAGCTTTCTGTTTGGCATTGTACTGCCGGTGTCTCTGCTGTTTGAGCTGCCGCTGCTTATCATGTTCCTGACAGGACTGCGGATTCTGAATCCGATTCGCCTTCGCAAAATGCGCAGAGTTGCCTATTTTGTACTGATCTTTATCGCAGTGGTCGTTACACCGCCGGATTTCATATCCGACCTGCTGGTGATGATTCCGCTGTTGCTGCTTTATGAAATCAGTGTATTTCTATCGGCTGTTGTGTATCGTAAGCAGCTTGCTGCCGATCAGGAGATTGAATCCCGGTATGTGCGTGCAGATGATAAGCAGCATGTGGGGTAGTGAGGGAAGCGACTCCGTCTGCGCCGATCAAAAATATATAGATGCGAGTGAACGTTTGATTCGCTCGTTAAGAGGCCCGGAGCAAAAGGTTGTGCTTGCTTCGGGTCTTTTGTTTCGGTTACATAACGGAAAGCTGAACTGGACATGCAGGCATATTATGGCGGTGAGTGGATACAATGGAGAAGGGGGTTAAGGGACAAGTTTGCATGTGGGCTTGTGAATCTCGTAAAATAGAGAGCGTGAGCATATAACATTCCTCCAGTTGTGCCAGGCTGCACGTAAAACTCGCAAAAATTCATCAAAAAGACTTGAAATCATGCTTCAAGTTGAGTATCATAAAGTTGGTTGTTAGCACTAAACACTGTCGAGTGCTAATACATATGGCTGCAACCTACAAATGCAAGGCTATATAATTTCAAAAGGAGGCTATTTTTCATGATCAGACCTTTAGGTGAACGCGTATTGGTAGAACCACTGGAGCAAGAGCAAACGACTTCTTTCGGGATCGTACTTCCGGACTCCGCCAAAGAAAAACCGCAAGAGGGTAAAATCATTGCAGTTGGTGCGGGTGCATTGAAAGACGGCGTACGTGTAGCTCTGGAAGTGAAAGAAGGAGACCGCGTTATTTTCTCCAAATATGCCGGTACAGAAATCAAATACGAAGGTAAAGAATATTTGATTATGAAAGAGAGCGACATTCACGCGATTCTCGACTAATCTCAAATTTAAATCGGTTAACCGAACGATATAGCAGTACCATTTTATACAATATACCAGGGAGGTTTTCTTAAATGGCTAAAGACATTAAATTCAGTGAAGACGCTCGTCGCTCCATGCTTCGTGGTGTGGATGCATTGGCTAACGCAGTGAAAGTAACGCTCGGACCAAAAGGCCGCAACGTGGTTCTGGAGAAAAAATTCGGAAGCCCGCTCATCACAAATGACGGTGTAACGATTGCAAAAGAAATCGAACTGGAAGATGCATTCGAAAACATGGGTGCACAGCTGGTTAAAGAAGTTGCTACCAAAACGAACGATGTTGCCGGTGACGGTACAACAACTGCAACAGTACTTGCTCAAGCCCTCATCACTGAAGGTTTGAAAAACGTAACTGCAGGCGCAAGCCCAATCGGTATCCGTAAAGGGATCGACAAAGCGGTTAAAGCTGCGGTTGCTGAATTGCAAGCCATCTCCAAACCGGTTGAAGGCAAGCAATCCATCGCACAAGTTGCGGCAATCTCCGCAGCTGACGAAGAAGTAGGCGAACTGATCGCTGAAGCTATGGAAAAAGTAGGTAAAGACGGCGTAATTACCGTTGAAGAATCCCGTGGATTCGCTACTGAGCTTGAAGTGGTTGAAGGTATGCAGTTCGACCGCGGATACATCTCTCCATACATGATCACAGATACGGATAAAATGGAAGCTGTTCTGGACAATCCATACATCCTGATCACAGACAAAAAAATCTCCAGCACACAGGACATCCTGCCATTGCTTGAGAAAATCGTTCAACAAGGCAAACCGCTTGTATTGATCGCTGAAGATATCGAAGGCGAAGCACTGGCGATGCTGGTTGTGAACAAACTGCGTGGTACATTCAATGCTGTAGCGGTTAAAGCTCCAGGATTCGGTGACCGTCGTAAAGCAATGCTGCAAGATATCGCTGCCCTGACTGGTGGTCAAGTGATCACAGAAGAACTGGGTCTGGATCTGAAATCCGCAGTTGTAGAACAACTGGGTACAGCTCGTCAAATCCGTGTAACAAAAGAAAACACAATCATCGTTGACGGAGCTGGTAACAAATCCGATATCGATGCACGTGTTAGCCAAATCCGTACGCAATTGGAAGAAACAACTTCCGAGTTCGACAAAGAGAAGCTGCAAGAGCGTCTGGCTAAATTGTCCGGCGGCGTAGCCGTAATCAAAGTCGGTGCGGCAACTGAAACTGAATTGAAAGAACGCAAACTGCGTATCGAAGATGCCCTGAACGCAACTCGCGCTGCGGTTGAAGAAGGTATCGTATCCGGTGGTGGTACTGCGCTTCTGAACGTATATCAAGCTGTTGCTGGTGTAGCATTGTCCGGTGACGAGCAAACAGGCGTGAACATCGTTCTGAAAGCTCTGGAAGCGCCAATCCGCACAATCGCGGCTAACGCTGGTGAAGAAGGTTCCGTTATCGTGGAACGTCTGAAAAAAGAGCAAGTAGGCGTAGGTTACAACGCTGCAACTGGCGAATGGGTTAACATGATCGAAGCGGGTATCGTTGACCCTGCGAAAGTAACTCGTTCTGCATTGCAAAACGCTGCTTCCGTAGCAGCAATGTTCCTGACTACTGAAGCGGTTATCGCTGACAAGCCAGAACCTGCAGGCGCTGCTGGCGCACCTGACATGAGCGGCATGGGCGGAATGGGCGGCATGATGTAATTGAGGTGTAAAGCCTCGGTTATGCCGACAGAGGAAAGGCTCCCGATAGGGAGCCTTTTTCTTTTTTTTTGCGAAACCATCGTGTTTTCTTGTGCGTATGTTTGAAGATACATAGATTAAATAGGTTACTATAGATAGGAGAGGATCAATTGAGAAAAAGTACAAAGTGGGTTTTGTGGATTCTGGGTTTGATGCTGGCTGCAATCTTTGTTAACTTCTATATGAAGGCCTTTAATATTGCTTATGGACTAATTACTGTTCTGCTCATGTTCTTTACAGGCTGGGGATTTCTGGCCAAGCTGAAAAATGACGTTCGCCAGCATGAAGATCACCACAAACGAATGCATGATTCAGCGATGGATGATATAGATCGTTATACTAGATGAGATGAGGGAAGCTGCACTGCGAACAAGAGAATCTTCGAGTTCTTGCTCAGCGCTAACGATTCCCAGAGACGTTATTTGCTGCTTTTTGAGCTGTTTAGAAATGTAACGATCTCCAGAAACGCTATTTGCCTCGAGTTGGCTAATTGTTGGGCTGGAAGGCTGATTTTTCAAGAAATAAGGTTACTGGAGATCGTTAGAATTTGAAAAGCATGTTTTTGCCCCAAATAAGGCTTCTCAGAATCGTTAGCGTTTGGCCCGTCACGCGGGCTGAAAAAAATCCCTGCCAGCATGATGCCAGCAGGGATTTTTACGGTGGCTATGGGAGGGCAAACTGCCCCCTTAACCACCCCATAGTATTACATCTCAATGCTCTAAACAGGCTTCACCGTAAACGTGAAGTGATACGGACGGTTGGCTTGCAGCGTATACTCTGGATGTGTACGCGCACTCCAGCTGTCGTCGCCGCCAACACCCATCTGCATGTAGTTGATACGGGCGATGGTCTGCGAGCTTACTGGCAATTTGTAGACGTGGTCATTCGCTTCCAGTTCCTCAGGCGACCACGGCAGCGCATTGATTTCAAACGGTGCAGTGGCTTCAAAATACAGACCGCTGCTGCCATGTGCAGCATTACCAGCATTCCCGTCGTTTGCAATACTACCAGCATTTACAGCTTTCTCAGTATTCCCGTCAAGTGAAGCATTTGCAACATTCCCACCAATTACTGCATTCCCGGCAGCTCCATCATTGCCACCAGTACCCCCTACAGCAGAAGTAATGGCTGCAAAACGAACATCCGTTTTGTTGCCGCATTCCTGCGGTTTCAGATATGGCACGAACTGATCGCGAACGGCTCCGGTATAATAGCCGAGGCGTGCGCTGGTCAGGCGGTCGATATAGTTGTCATGCGGGCCACGACCGTACCAGGAGATTGTATCCAGATGATCCTTCAATTCAAACAGCATGCCGAACTCAGGCAGCTCCGGCAGACCTGCACCCGGAACGAGGGTTTGGCTGATTTCCAGCTCGCTATTCGGTTTGATGTGATACGTGATAGACAGCGTAGTTCCGGGGCTGGCATCCCATGTATAATCCGTTGTCACACGACAGCCCTGCTCATCTGTATGATGTTCGAAACGAATCAACTTGCTCGTCGCATGAGCATCGCGCCAGAAGGCAGCACGTTCATTTAGTTTGTTACCCAGATCGTTGTCCGTCATTGCACGCCAGAAGTTTGCACGAGCCGGGGACAGCAGCAGCTCCTGCTGGTTGATCTGATACGAGGTCAGCGCACCGGTGCCTTTGTTGAAGCGTACTGATACATGTCCTGCAACCACGCTGAGCTCATCTTGAGCCTGACCTTCCTGTAGCTCGTTGCTTGCAAGCTCCTGCACCTGAAGCATATCACCTTGCCCCGCAACTACTTGCTGGATTGCACGCAGACGTGGAGATACTACAAATTGCTCCCAGCCAATCTCATGACCTGCTTCCGCCCACTTCTCGGCCTTCTTCGTTATCAGAGAGACAGTGAGTACGGCTTCCGTAAACAGGTCAGACGATGATGTATAAGGAATGTGAACCTCAATGGATTCGCCAGGCTGCGCTGCAATGTCCAGATGTCCTTTTTCAACAGGTACGCCGTTATGGGATAACGTCCAGGCGAGCGCATATTTGTTCAGATCGGTAAACAGGAAATGATTTGTGATGCGAATCAGCCCGGTTTGCAGATCGAGCGCTGACATGCGAACGTTCTGATAGCATTTTTTGACTTCTTCCAGCTTAGGTGTGACCGTTTTATCCGCCAAAATAAGACCGTTACCGCAGAAGTTGCCATCATGCGGCGACTCGCCGAAATCCCCACCATAAGCAAGATATTCTACGCCGTCTGCTGTCTTGGTGCGAATGGATTGATCCACCCAATCCCAGATAAATGCTCCCTGCAAGATTTCATATTTATCAAACATCTCCCAGTACAGGTGCAGACCACCACAGGAGTTGCCCATCGCATGGCTGTATTCACAGATGATATAAGGTTTTTTGTCACCTTTCATGCGTGCATACTGCTCGATATCATTCGGGCTGATGTACATTGTGGATTCAATATCGCTGGCTGAATCAGATGGACGATAGTGGTAAGTACCTTCATAATGCACGAGCCTTGTCGGATCGGCCTGTTTCAAATAGTCGTACATGGCGATGAAGTTGTCTCCACCAAACGATTCATTACCGAGCGACCAGATGATGATGGACGGATGGTTTTTATCCCGCTGGAACATCGAATTACAGCGATCAATGACATTGTCGCGCCATTCCGGCTTGCTTGCCGGGATGTTGTCGTCGTTCATTTCCTTTTGCCCGTAGTACCAGGTACCATGTGTCTCCAGATTCGTCTCGTCAATGACATACAGCCCGTATTCATCACACAGCTCGTACCAGAGCGTCTGATTCGGATAGTGCGAAGTACGCACAGCGTTAACATTGTAGGCTTTCATCAGCTCGATGTCACGAATCATATCCTCACGACCAATGGCGCGTCCAGCGTCCGGGGAGAATTCATGCCGGTTTACCCCTTTGAACACAATGCGTTTGCCGTTGATTTTCATCAAGCCATCCTTGATCTCGAACTTGCGGAATCCGACGCGGCTGCGAACAGCTTCTACTGTTTCCCCTGACGCATTCTGAATGGACAGCACCAAAGTGTACAAATTAGGCGTTTCGGCGCTCCACAAGAGCGGGCTGATCACAGTCGCAGAGAGAGAGAACGTCAATTCTTCTTCATTGGCAAAAGAAACCTCGGCTGCCAGCGGCTCATCCCAAACCACCTGCTGCTCTGCATTATAGAGCTGTGCTTGAACCTTCAAGCCGTGCACATGTTGTCCGGCATGATGATGGTACAGCTTCACATCAAGCTGAAGCTCTGCATCCTGATAGGCCTCATCCAGTTCCGTACGAACAAAGAAATCAGCGATTTGAACCGGGGATGGCGAATGCAGGTAAACCCCGCGGAAAATACCGCTAAGCCGCCAGAAATCCTGATTCTCCAGCCAGCTGGCATCACACCAGCGATAGACTTCGACTGCCAGCTTGTTCTCGCCTTCCGTCAGGTACGCTGTGATATCAAATTCTGCGGGAGTGAAGGTATCCTCACTGTAACCGACAAGCTCTCCGTTCACCCATACATAGAAGGCCGATTCAACACCTTCAAAGTGCAGCAGCACAGGGCGATCTTTCCAGTCCGCAGGGACAGTAAACGTACGAATATATGAACCAACCGGGTTATAGGTTGCTGGTGCGAAAGGCGGTTTTAACTCAGGCTCACGCTCCACCCATGGATACGTCATGTTCGTATAGTGAGGGTAATCATAACCCTGCAGCTGCCAGTTCGAGGGAACACTGATCTCGTCCCAGCTGCTGGCATCATAGTCATTTTCATAAAAGGATGCAATACGCTGCTCTGGCGTTTCCGCAAAGCTGAACCTCCACAAGCCATTCAGAGATTGATACCAGGGAGAAGCGGTAAATTCGCTGGATAATGCTTCTTCTATGGATGGGAACGCTACCATATTGGCATGCGCGGGCAGACGATTCACCTGAAACGTCTCGGGATTGTTGTTCCATTCCGGATATCCGTTAGCCGGAGGGGTGTGCACGAGTTTCTTTCGCATAACAGCAGCTCCTTTGATCATGTTATAATATATTCACAGTATAGAATTGATCAGGCGCTTAGAGAATAAAGGATATTGCCCATATATATCACAATATGAAACCAAGTATAGAGAGTGTGGTGTGCGGGATGAATACACGGATTTTTTTTGGCAAAACAGATGAAGCGGCTCGTCTCCCGATCTATATGACTACGGTAGGTTATTGGGAGCATCAATATGAAACCGAACGTCCCGAAGGGTTCCCGGATTACCAGATTCATCAGATTATTCAGGGGCAGGGAAGGCTGATTATACAGGATGAGGAAGAATATATCGTGGGCCCGGGCGAGGTGTTTATTACCTATCCTGACATTCCTCATAGATATGAGCCGATTACGGATCGCTGGGAGCTGGCCTGGGTATCCTTTCAAGGACGTGAAGCGAGTCAATTGCTGGCGTATGCTGGCATCACCGGTTCAGGTGTATATAAGCTCAGAAACGCGGAGTTGCTGCATGGATTGCAGCAGATGCTGATGAGGGGCGAAGGGGTGGAGGTTACCTTAGATGCAGATGGAGACCGGGACAGCTCCAAACATCTGTATGCACTGCTGCTGGATTTGAAGCCCTTGCTCATCGCGGCAGGCAGCGATAATGACGAGATGGAACGTCTGAAGCCGGTGCTGCGTTACATTACAGAGCATCTGGATCAGCCTTTGTCACTGAAGGAGCTGGCAGATGTGGCTGTGGTATCCCCGCAGTATCTGTGCCGACTATTTCAGAAAGCATTGCATGTCCGGCCGGTGTTCTATGTCAATCAAGAGCGGATTAATCGCAGCAAACAGCTCATGTTCAGTGAACGTGCGCTGCGAATCTATGAAGTTGCCGACCGGGTGGGATATGAAAATGCCAGCTATTTCTGTGCCATGTTTAAACGACATACAGGCATGAGTCCCGAGCGGTTTCGCAAGCTGCATGGTTTAACCTGATCGGAGCGGGAATGGGCAAATCTATTTTTTTTGATCTGTTCTTCATCTGAATTTCAGCTTCTGTTAAGGTAGAAGGGATAAGATAACACTTGTAAACCCCTTCTCGTGTTAAATAGATGTGTGACTGGCCCTGCTCGGATTGTCCTCCGAACAGGGCACTTTTTTTTACATGGGCCTGAGCGCTCATGCTATGATGAGAGAGAAGAAGAACATAATAATACATAAAATGTTAGAGCATACATGAGAACATACGAGCTTTATTTTTAAAAGAGAGAAAGGCAGGGATTTGCATTGCATGCGCGTCTGCACTCGTTGTATCGCCCGGTACAAATCAATGGACTTGATCCTCGTACATATTACATCGAACATGCGCCCTCGACTTCACTTGCGGCCTATGTGGCCTGTTATTGGGAGTCGGGCACCCGTCATCCTCTAGAGAATGACCAATGTTTTGAAGGAGCAGGCATTTCGTTTGACCAACAACCGAAAGCTACAGCTTCTGCCCGGGTACTGCCGGATGGCTGTACAGACATACTCATTCATTACGATGCCGAGCAGGCCTGCTTTTCGTACAGTTATTGCGGAAATTACACGCAGCCTTTTGCTTTTCCGTTATCGTCTGCGGCACCGCCTGCGGGAGCGTATACGTTTGGTGTTCGATTTTTTCCCGGGGGAGCGCCATTTCTGCATGGTCAGTCACTCGATCTGTTCACGGACAGACGAATCCCGCTGGAGGACTGCTGGCCGTTAAAGTGGGATGAACTGCAGATGAAGATGGAGGAAACAATGAACTTTGCAGCACGTGTACAGGTGATGGATCAGTATCTCAGCCAGATAACGCTGCGTTATAGCTGCACACAAGCTGATCAAGATCTTCTGCAAAATGTTCTACATCGTATCTTCAAAAATAAAGGACGTACAAGTGTACAAGACATCGCAAAGGGAGAAATTGTTAGTGAACGGCAACTGCACCGCAAGGTAACAGAGCAGGTGGGTGTCAGCCCCAAGCTGTTGAGTGAGATCGTTCGTTTTCATGAGGTGATGCATGGCATTCGTGAGGCACGATTTACCGATGGTGTGACGATTGCTCAGCAGTATGGCTTCTATGATCAGGCGCATCTCATTCGGCAGTTCCGCAAGTTTTATGGAGATACCCCGCTGACGGCCATTCGGGAGCAACAACAGATGTTGTCCGAAAAATACAATCTTTCGGCAGTCTCTTCCGTTATACTCGAAGTATAGATCAATAACATGACAAAGGAGCAATATATGATGAATGGAACATTGCAAATTCGGGAGCACCTGTTAACCGAGCTGGAAACAGGCGTACGCACAGGAGCTTCATTAATTCGGCTGATTCGTGCAGAGGACTGGGCGTATCGTCCGCAGGACAATATGCGCTCACTCGTGGAGCTGGTGCATCATTTTATCCAGATTACCGCTTCTGATCTCGCCATTATGCAGGAGCAAGGTGAAGCTGAGGTAGGACAGGTGGAGAATAGCTTGGCTGGCAATCAGGACGTTGAGCAGCTGGAGAAACGGTTGTGGAGTAATCTGGAGGCGTACAAAGCTTATATCACAAGCCTGAGTGAACAGGACTTTCTGAACCGCTCGACCAAAGCATTCTACGCGGAGCACGGACATTTACAAGTGCAATGGCAGATCGAAACGCTGACCCATGTGTTTCACCATCGCTCACAGCTCTATAACTATCTCAAGCAGCTGGGCCACGAATTGAACTTTTTTATGCTGTATGCTTGATTTGTTCTCAGACAGCCCTGCTGGAGAAACTCTTTAAGAAGCCTGGACAAACATTTAGATTAAAGATTATGTTTAAAAATATAGGTAAGCAGCTCCGCCAATTCCAGGCGGGGCTTGTTTGTTTTTTTATGGTGTAGCGACAATCTATCAAACTTCCATGTCAGCTATAAATGTACGTTCTACCACGGTCATTTCACCGTGGCTTTGCTAGATTTCAAACATAGAATACCGTATCAAAGCAAAAAGGAGGTGATTCTGATGGCCATCCTTTTACCATTACAGTTTTACAACCTTGCAGCAGGAGTAGGCAAGTCCTTCTATGAAAACCTGACTGGCGGTGTGAATGCCAGCGTGACGGTGAATAATACGGGACCTGCTGCTGTATCACTTGTTATCACGCGTGTCGATGCACCAGTGCTCACTTATGTCATTCCTGCGAACAACAGTCTTAGCATTTCGGCAGGCGCGGTTCTGGTTTTTGCTCTGTTAGCAAACCAGGGAGGCGATGCAACAGGGACTATTGAGGTTGCTTTGCCATAATCATGAAGGATTGTGATGATAGGTTGTAAGCTATGAACCTCTGTCCGGCAGTGCCGGCAGAGGTTATTTTTTATTTTAATTACACCCTGATGTGATCTGGATTGTTCGGAAGAAGCAGGTACGGAAATATGTATGTTATGTTTATTCTGCTCAGGCTGCGATTAATTCAATAGTATGGAAGAGATATTGAGATACTTATGAGACCATGGAGGGTGATCGAAGGTGAACCTGAAACGAACAGCATTGTTTGAGACGGAACGACTTGTATTTACCACATGGGATGAGGCAGACTGCGCTCTTGCTTTTGCCTTGTGGGGCGATCATGAGGTGACCAGGTGGACTAGCAGCAGTGACGTGTTGAGTGAAGAAGAGGTGGAAGCCAGGCTAACCCGTGAGATTCAGCGTGAGAAACAGGAGGGTGTACAGTATTGGCCCCTTTTCCAGAAAGATTCAGACATCTTTGTTGGCTGCTGCGGTCTTGGTCCTTATGCCCCGAAGGAACATATCTATGAGCTCGGTTTTCTGCTGACCCGTGACCATTGGGGTCAAGGATATGCGCAGGAAGCGGCACAGGCGGTGGTTCGTTATGCCTTTGACAAGTTAGGGGCGGTTCAGCTGGTGGCTGGACGCCACCCTGACGATGAAGCTGCGCGTCATATTTTGAATAAACTCGGTTTTGAGCATGCAGAAAATCGTCGGGATGAAGCCACGGGCAAGAAGCGACCTTTCTATATCCTGAACAAAACCAAGCCTGTCCGCTGAGGAACAGGCTTGGTTAGACTGGGCGAGACATCATTTGCACACAGTTTAGTCATTAGATGTTTCTTCATGTTCCGTTGTTGTGAGTTCGTGTAGAACGATGCGATGAGCAGTGACCAGTTGTCCTGTGCTGCTTTTGCCCCATACAGAAATTTCGGTTGAAGCGGTAGCGGTACCGCTGGTTGTAAATACGTATTCATATCCATCCAGATTAGCGTAATATGTCTGGGAGAAGACTTGACCTGGATTCAGGTTGACCGATTGCAGCACGTATAAAGTTCGTGTACCGTCCAGTACATAACCTTGAATCAGTACAGTGGATGTATTGGTCGGGTCAGAATTCACTATTTGAATGGTGACTTGCTGGGTGGGTCTGCTCCCACCGGAGATATTATTTTCGATAGGGCCTGTCACGAGTGTAGCCATAGGGCTGCACCTCCTTCCCAAGAGATTGGCTGCTGCTCTGTGGAAATAAGAAGAATGCTAGACTAGTATATGTAGGTTCTATTGCGTGTGTGTGGACGTAGCGGGGAAGTGTCAGTCAGCAGGTTTTACTCTTTTTTCATTTCACTTTCAGCTTCTATTAAGGTAGAAAGGATAAGATAACTCTTGTAAACCCCTTCTCGTGTTAAATAGATGTGTGACTGACCCTGCCGGACGACGGCAGGGTATTTTTTTGTTTTTGGTCTATTCATAAAGAGCTTTCCTCTTAACGAAATAAAGGGAAACAAAAATAAACAAAATAATAAACAATATATTTGGATGGTAAATAATTGACAAACAAACATAAACAAAGGTATAATGAATGTGAAAAAAGGAACTTACTTTCTTGCTTTGATCGTGACAGCCCTGTTTTTCAGATGAACATAGGAGAGGATAAT
This sequence comes from Paenibacillus sp. TC-CSREp1, assembly GCF_050171015.1. Classification (NCBI taxonomy): domain Bacteria; kingdom Bacillati; phylum Bacillota; class Bacilli; order Caryophanales; family Paenibacillaceae; genus Paenibacillus; species Paenibacillus sp. TC-CSREp1. The sequence continues at coordinate 289,088 of NZ_JBNOKM010000010.1, forward strand.
GATGAACGTGACCCTTCGTACCGAAAGAGAGAGAACGCAGCCTGCCGGATTTGATATCCTATTTGTACGCGAGATGGCAGAGATTACACAGCATATGTGGAAAAATGGTTGGGATGAGCGCAATGGCGGTAACGTCAGCTATCTGCTGAAGGAGGAGGAGGTTGCACCGTACATCGATATTCATCAGGTGATTCGCACCATTACACCTGCCTTTTCCGTGCAGGAGCTGGCGGGACAGTATTTTATCGTTACGGCTTCGGGCAAATATTTCAAAAACGTGCTGGCAGACCCGGAAGGCAATCTGGGCGTGCTGCGTGTATCGGCAGATGGACAGGTGCTTGAGGTATTATGGGGGCTGAAGGGTGGAGCAAATCCGACAAGTGAGCTGCCAACCCATTTTATGAGTCATATTGAACGTTTGAAAAAAGACCCGAATCACCGGGTTGTCATGCACAACCACGCGACACATGTACTTGCAATGACCTTCATCCATGAACTGCATGAAGCCAAGTTTACCAAAACGCTCTGGCAGATGTGCACCGAATGTGTGGTGGTCTTCCCGGATGGTGTTGGGATCATTCCCTGGATGATGCCCGGATCGAACGAGATCGGCCGGGCAACCGCGGAGAAAATGCAAGAATACCATGCGGTCATCTGGCCGCAGCACGGTATATTCGGAACAGGTACAACGATTGACGAGGCATTTGGTCTGATTGAGACCATCGAGAAGGCTGCCCAGGTGTACATGCTTGTTGCAGGTCATGATATCCGCCAGCGGATCACGGATGAGCAGCTGCGAGCACTTGCGTTGCAATTCGGCGTAACCCCGCGTCCAGGTGTGATAGAAAGTTAATTCGAATTTAGATTTCTTGGATCAGATAACTCCTCCGGCACACAACAGTCTGAATATGATAATATTGTTATATCCAACGGATGATATTCATCCGGCATTGAAGGTCTTTGGTTCTCTGAACCGAAGGCCTTTTTCGTTTTTCAGGCAATCAATCGCCGTTTTAGCTCAAAAACGTTCAAATTACCGAATAAGAATGGCTTTGTTATCAAATATTGAATCGTAGAATGTATTATCACGCGCTGGCGATTTTCGGGTGAAATGACATATTGTCAATGGCTCTGCGATTTTGCATAATAACAATGCTTCACAGATGAGCTGAGGCAAGAAACACGGGATTACAGGTAAGCACAGACAAGGATTTATAGATATGAGATGGAAGGAAGTTATGATCATGCTTGGCAAAATGAAGAGAATCTTAATCGGCAAGCCAATGAAGTCGGCTGAATTGGATGCAGAAAAATTGGGGAAATGGAAGGCGCTCGCCATCCTCTCCTCCGATGCTTTATCATCCGTGGCCTACGGTACGGAACAGATTTTGCTTGTGCTGGTTGCAGCCGGATTCGCGGCGCTGTGGTACTCGGTTCCGATCTCCATCGCCGTGCTGGGATTACTCGTCATTTTAATTTTTTCGTATCGCCAGACGATATTTGCCTATCCTACAGGGGGCGGCGCGTACATCGTAGCCAAGGATAATCTGGGCACTACACCGAGTCTGATTGCCGGAGGTTCGCTGCTGGTCGATTATATTCTGACGGTGGCTGTAAGCTCGTCCGCAGGTACGGACGCGATCACATCCGCTTTTCCTGTACTGCATGACTATAGTGTCATTATCGCACTGATTATGATTGTATTTCTGACCGTTATGAACTTGCGTGGGGTTACGGAGTCTGCTTCGGTGCTTGCTATCCCCATTTATCTATTTATTTTTTCAATTGCGATTCTCATTATTTCCGGCGGTATCAAGTTTTTGACTGGCGGTATGCATGCTGCGGCACCGGAATTCGGTGCAAGCCTGTCGCATGTTAGCCTGTTTCTGCTGCTCAAGGCATTCAGCTCCGGCTGTTCCGCCTTGACCGGGGTAGAGGCAGTGAGCAACGCGATTCCGAACTTCAAGCAGCCTGCTGAGAAAAATGCTGCCGGAACGCTGCTGCTCATGGGATGTATCCTGGGTGCGATGTTTATCGGGATTACACTCCTGGCGTATGGTTACGGTATTAAACCGGACCCGAAAGCAACGGTGATTTCCCAGATTGCCGAAGCAACGTTTGGCAGAGGGGGCATGTATTTTATCATTCAAGGGGTAACCGCCTTAATCCTGTTCCTGGCAGCAAATACGGCGTACTCGGCGTTCCCGCTCCTGTCCTTTATGATGGCAAAGGATAAATACATGCCGCATATGTTTATGGTCAGAGGAGACCGATTGGGCTTCTCCAACGGTATTATTTTTCTCAGCGTGATGTCCGCACTGCTTGTGGTAGGATTCAAAGGGGATACAGGCAGCCTGATCCCGCTCTACGCGGTAGGGGTATTCATTCCATTTACATTGTCGCAGCTCGGCATGATGATACGCTGGATCAAAATCAAACCGTCCGGTTGGCAGACAAAACTGCTGGTAAACACAATCGGTATGCTGACCACACTGTCCATTACGCTGATTTTTATTTTCACCAAGTTTACACAGACATGGGTTATCTTTATCTTTTTGCCGCTTGTGGTCTATGTGTTCATGCGCATTAAACGTCACTATTGCAATATTGCAGATGAGCTACGGATTGATATTCAGGTGGATAAACCGGCCAAGAAGGGCAACACCATTGTCATTCCGGTGGCGGGTATTACCCGGGTGGTGATGAATACGATCAGTTACGCCCAGACGATGTCGGATCAGGTGGTGGCGCTGTATATTGGCTTCGACGATGAGGCGATTCGCAAGATGGAGCAGAAGTGGGAGGAATGGAATCCCGGCGTACGTCTGGTCGTCATCAAATCCCGTTATCGCAGCATTATGGGACCACTCAAAAAGTTCATTGATACGGTGGAATGGAAAACAGCCGAAACGGATCATATTACCATTCTGATTCCACAATTCATTACCAAGCACTGGTGGCAAAATGTACTGCATAACCAGACCAGCTTCATGATTCGGGCTTATCTGATTAATTACAAAGACGTGATTGTTACTACGGTGCCGTATCATCTTAATCGGTAATGTATTCATAAATGCTTAACAGATTGAATCGTGAGTTCTCTTCATAATCGTAGAGAACTCGCGATTTTTTTTGACTGTGCATATGGATGACTCCTCTTTCGTCTGATGCTGCATTGTGTAAATCCCCTAATCAGGATTAACACCAAGTTCACCAAGGGCATATCTAAGTTTGACATTGGATTTCTACACTATAACCAGAAGGTGAATTATGTAAACGATGGAGTGGAGGAACAATAAAAGTGATAAAACGACAATCTGCCGACGTATGACGAACCATGATTGAAAAGGAAGACTAACCATATTTTCAGATGCGGCGATCCAGCAGATCGTCGTCTTGATGTGCGTTAGGATTAATTCCTTTCTTTTTGTGAGTATGCATTTAGAAGTAGTATTTGGTATTTAGTACTAATTACACTTTTCTATATTTCTTTATAAAAACTTAGTATGGCATGATATGATTTTAATGTAGGTCGATCTCTTAGGAAGGAGATAGACGAGAAAAGAAGAATCCAATGAGACATCATAAAACAAGAAAAGCCCATTGCATAGAGACCTTAGTCAAGGCAAGGAGGGCTGTATATACCAAAAAAAAACTCGACCGATATTTAGATCTTACCACACGAGAAGTGCAAGAAGTTGAACGAGGTGAAAGAAAGCTCACCTCAGGTCAGATCCGTGTGTGGGGAGAAAAGATCAATATCAATGAATCATGGATAAAAGAGTGTGGAATATGGAACAAAGGACCCGATTCCTTTTAATTAAGGACAAGAACTTGTACCGATAAAATAAAAAGCCGCTAATATAGCGACTTTAAGGGGAATATGTTCTTGTCAATCGAGACCATCATCTGGCGACCTTTTCCTTAACTACTTATTTTCGATGTGTTCTGTAACGATTGACCAACCTTCACCTTTACCACTCAGTAACCCTTGCTCATAGAAATCTATGCCATCAGAAGTTATGCTTACTTCAACCGTCTCCGGGTCATTTTCTGCTGAATTTGCGACTATGTAGCCTTTGTCTACTAGGTAAGTTATCGCTCTGTGTTTCTCAATGTGTCCCTGCTGATAAAAATTTTCCTTTGGAAATTCTAAAACAGGTTTTTCAGTAAACCACGATGAATACAATGCTTCCAATATATCATATCTTTCTTGTATGCGCTCTTTTATTTTAATCTCTCTTTTCCTGTCCATAAAAGCACGTCCCTTCATCAAATGGGTTAAGGAGCCTTTAAAAAGGCTCCTTTTCTGATGTTCAATTATTTAGCTTCTGGCTCGTCGAAATAATAATTCCGCCACCCTCATAACTCCTAACTCCTGAATACATCAATACATCATGATGCCCACCTATAAATGAAACTTGACCCAGTATCTTCACTCGATATTGGCCTTTGTCCGAAATTCGGAATGTATGCTCATTTCCTTCATGGCTACCTAAACCACCTCCATATATGAAGTTATAAGAGTCAATAGTATCCCAAGTTAAGTCAAGGAAGCTTGTTCTGTATTGCAGTTCCATAGTTATTGCTACTTTATTTACAATTTTACCGGGGTTGTCGTATGTCCATGACCCTCTAACTGTACCATAACTGGGGTCAGATATACTAAGGGTGAACGGATTTGTTGCTTGGATTTCTACATTATCATTTCCGGGCGCGGAAGTAATTGTAGATGTTTGACCATCTTCTTCCACAGTGATAATTGGAGACTGATAAGAAAGACTTGGAGAATTACTAGATTCTGTTGTTGATGCTGAAGCTAATCCTGTTGGAATTATCAAAAGTGATAATACCAGCATCATTACAACTAAACTAAACTTTTTTTTCATTTTTACTGCACCTCTTTCTTGGATTTATGAGACAACTATATTTGGAATTTTATAGAATATCAATACAATTAAAACCTTATATGTAAAAATGATTCTTGAGGTAATTTTTTAGACAAATTGACTCAAACTTCGACAATATATTTCCGGCTAAAATTGTCGTTTTCTAGGGGTTTTTAAAATAAACAGAATGTTATTGACCACTGGAATAATCAGGAATATAATGGGTTCAAAAAGGTAAAAGGAGGGATTTTTGGTGAGTGAATTACAAATTCAAGATATAACTAGCTTAGATTATCTTGTGCAAATGCTTGAGATGGCATATCGCACGGATCAGATGGAACGAGTTATACATATTTCAGACCATCTATATTTTTGCACAAACGAAGTATACAAACAGTCCCAATTCCTCGAAGCCAAAAACAAGATAAAACGAATCACTACTATCAGACCGCTTGTTTATTACTTCGGAAAAGCACATCTCATGAAAGGTTTAGCTCTACAAAAAATGGAGCGATACTATGAATCACTAGAATGTATTGACAAATATCAAGAACTTGGATGGTATGTTGGTCTGGATGCCGAGGGGTTAACGATTGTAGAAGACTTCCGTATGTTCGCTAGGGCAAATAGGTACTCAGTTCATATATTGATGGGAAATAAAGAAGTATTGGACGAATATGTTACCTTTTTATTAGAACATCCGGAAGAAATCATTCCGGAGTGCATTACTATTTTAGAAGCGGCAATCGCTCACGGATGGATAATAGACGAGTATCTTGAAAAAATACTTCCTTATAATGAATCATTTGCAATGTATGAACAGGCTGAGAATGTAAGCCTTTTTGTTCATTACATGTACTGTTTGGCTCTTTACAAGATGCCCTTGAGTAAAAATGATGCAATAGATGCATTAATTAGGGGAATTGCAGTTTCCAGTAAGATAGACTTGGAAGCTGGTTTCCGAAAATCCTGTGCACTTTTTGAATCCATGAGGGAATCAGCCACAGAAAAGCAAATTACTCAATACCAAAATATTTTAAAAGGAGTGCTAAAACGTGAAAAAAACTATGCTTATATTAGCTGTAATGTGTAGCTTTGCAATTATCTCCTTTGCTGGAACAAGTACATCAACGACTACCACATACACGACAAATAATCACGGATCAGGTTACTAATAATATGTATTAAAAGCACTATCTCCTTATTTAAACTGTACCCTATGTAAAGGGCATAACAAAATAATGGATTGGAAACACACAGCTTGCGTGCTTACAGCGTAAGTTGTGTGTTTTTAACTTTTATTTCCTGTTCAGATGATGAAGGAGAAGGTATAGTGTACACGATTATCTAATTGAAAGGAGGGTTTATATGCAGGATCAACCTCTGTTGATTGCTTTACTGGCAATAGCGGCAGGCATTTTCAGCTTGCTGGGTGGAATCAATAACTGGGACTGGTTTATGAAGAGTTTCCGGGCTGGCCTTTTTGTCAAGACGATTGGTCGTCAGGGAGCGAGAGTGGTGTATGGTGTGTTGGGTGTAGTTATGATTGGCATCGGGGTAACACTACTGCTGATTGGAGGAGAGATGTAAGCGGGACGAGAACAGACATCATCTACATAGAACAGCGTAAGACGTAGTGCCAAAGATTTTTGAATCTGTGAAAGTGGCAGGAGAAGAAATAAAGAAGCAAAGAAATAAAGAAATAAAGAAATGCTGATTACCTATGAAAGACTCAGATAATAAACATGTCGTTGAGATGGATACCAAAGCAATTACGTCTAGTGACATCTACCCTTAGAAACGAGACGAAGCAGGCTTACAAGCCTCTTCGTCTCGTTTTTTACAAACAAAACCCCCTTCTCCATATATGCGGAGAAGGGGGCCACTTTGAAATAAGAAAAAGATTAGGGCGCTTAAATAGATCTTTAGGTCTTATAGGGTGTTACCCATGTAATCCAGCTTAATTATCTTTTAAATCTGCAATGGATTTAACATCCATGTAGGCCGGCACGACCAGACCGGTTTTGACACCTGTCATGTTGGCACCAAGATCATCTAACTGATCTTTGTATTTCGCCCAATAATCAGCATGGGTGAGAGGAAGCCAGGCTGCCGGAGAGGCATCAACGTCACCTGAAGCAACGCCAGTCCACATCGGTCCGGCTTCCACCTGCAGCGCGGTTACTTTATAACCGAGCTTGTTTTCCATTACATATTTTAGCAGATTGGTACTTGCAATTTCGGAGTCCCAAGCGACATAACCGAGACGGAGCGTATCACCGTTCACAGGAGTCAGACCTTTGGTCCATTCAGCAATCTGATCCTTATGCTTCTCGGCATAGTCTTTGGCGGCCTGCTCAGGGGCAGTTCCTCCCTGGATGGCAATCATCATCTCGCCCATCTCATCGGAGGTCCACTTGAAACGGGACAGGAACTCATAGGCGACAGGATGATCTTCTTTCAGACCTTTACGAGCAATCGTATGAATTTCTTCAGCATCACCGTAGACTTTATCGGGATCTTCAAGATATTTGAGATCATATTGATTGAACATCCAGTGAGGTGTCCAGCCAGTAATGATAATCGGGTCTTCGTTCTTGTATGCTTTGTCCAGCGTAGCCGTCATGGCTGCGCCGGACCCTTCCACCAGATTCCAGTTCGTCAGACCATATTTCTCAATCGCAGTGGCAGTGGATTTCATAATGCCTGCGCCTGGATCGATACCGATAATCTGATGATTTACTTCGTTTCCGATGTTAGCACTTGCCGCAGGTGCAGCAGATGAATCGGAAGAAGAAGCACCTTTTTCCAAGTCTTCAATGGAGTTTACGTCTGTCATGTATTTCGGAACAACGAGACCTGTGCGAACACCTGTCATGTTGGCTCCAAGATCTTCGACCTGATCTTTGTAACGTGCCCAGTAATCAGCATGGGTCAGCGGCAGCCATGCGGCAGGAGAAGCATCAACATCACCTGAAGCGACACCAGTCCACATCGGTCCTGCTTCAACCTGAAGCGCATTGACTTTATAGCCAAGTTTGGTCTCCATGACATATTTCAGCAGATTGGTGCTGGCAATCTCGGAGTCCCATGCAACATAGCTCAGTTTAAATGTATCGCCGTTCACTGGAGTCAGACCTTTGGTCCATTCATCGATCTGATCCGCATGTTTCTCGGCATAATCTTTGGCTGCCTGTTCAGGGGAAGTACCGTCCTGAATCGCAATCATCATCTCACCCATCTCATCGGAGGTCCATTTGAAGCGGGAGAGGAACTCATAAGCCACAGGATGATCTGCCTTCAAACCTTTGCGGGCAATCGTATGAATCTCTTCGGCATCCCCGAAGGATTTCTTCGGATCTTCCAGATATTTCAGATCGTACTTGTTGAACATCCAGTGAGGCGTCCAGCCTGTAACGATAATCGGTTCTTTGTTTTTGAGCGCTTTGTCTAGTGTAGCAGTCATCGCTGCGCCAGAACCTTCAATCAGATTCCAATCGGACAATTGATAATCTTCTATCGCTTTAGCTGCAGATTTCATAATGCCAGCACCAGGGTCGATACCGATAATTTGATAGTTGACTTCTTCACCTACAGCGTTCGCTGTTCCATTGTTGCCGCCTGCAGATGTTGTGCTGCCAGTGAAATATTGAGAGAAGCCAGCAACGAGAACGAGCAGTGTTGCTGCAGCAGTAATCCAGGCCTTTTGTCGGGTTGAGACACGGGAAGTCTTTTTGCGGCCTGGCATAAACAGGTTTTGTGTAAAGCGGTCAAGCACGATAGCAAGCACCACGACAGCAAGACCGGCTTCAAAGCCTTTACCGATCTGCAGCTGTGTTACAGCACGGTAAACTTCCGCACCGATACCCTGTGCACCGATCATGGACGCAATAACAACCATGGAAAGGGACAGCATGATGGTCTGGTTAATACCGGACATCACGGTTGGCAGCGCGAGTGGAAGCTGAACTTTAAATAATTTTTGAGCTGAAGTTGATCCAAAGGCATCCGCTGCCTCCACCAGTTCACTGGATACCTGTTTGATACCCAGGTGTGTCAGACGAATCGTTGGCGGGATCGCGAAGATTACGGAGGCGATAACGCCCGGAACAACGCCGAGACTAAAGAACGTAACCGCTGGCAGCAGATATACGAATGCTGGCATGGTCTGCATAAAGTCGAGCAGCGGTGTGATAATGCGTGCTGCAGTTTTGCTGTATGCCAGCCAGATGCCAACAGGTACGCCCAGCAGAATAGAGATTAATCCTGACGTAATAACGAGACCGAGTGTGTCCATGGATTGGGACCAGTAACCCAGGTTATCTACGAGCAGGAAACCGATCACGGTAAACAAGGTAAGTGGTAATCTGCCTACCAGAAATGCCAGTACACCTAATATAACAATGAACAGGAGCGGGTGAGGCAGCATAAACAGCCCGGAGAAAAATCCGACCACTTCCTGAATAACGACAGAGATTACTCTAAACAATCCGGAGAGCGAGGAGCTCATCCAGTCAACGATGGATTCAATCCACGATGCTAGTGGTATTTTGGGAATCATTCACAGGTTCCTCCTTTGTTGCAACTTCACCGCTAAGAGCACCCAGCAGGGCACCGCGGACGATAACGCCTTGCAGGCGGCCGTTCTCACCAACAACGGCAAGTGGCACATGGGCTGAACTTGTGATCTCGAACAGTTCGTGAATCAATGTTTCGGGTCCAACGGTTGGACCGTCAGTGATCAGAATATCATGTAAGGTTTTGTTTTCACGCATCGCGCGTGATGCATCCTCTGCTGTAATAACACCTAACAGCTTTTTCGAACGGTCAATTACAAACAGGTTGGATATTCCCCGTTCACGCATCAATTCCAGAGCGACACGAGGACCACGGTCGGTCGTAATCGTTTCTGGTCGGCGCATAACGTGGGATGCTGTAAGGACCTTGGACAAATCCACGTCTTCGACGAAGCGGGCCACATATGAGTTGGCCGGTTGAATCATAATTTCCTCCGGTGTACCGATCTGTACAACGGCGCCGTCTTTCATAAGAGCAATTCGATCGCCGATGCGCAGCGCTTCGTCCAAGTCATGGGTAATGAAAATAATCGTCTTTTTCATTTTATCCTGAAGCTCGATCAACTCATCCTGCATGTCCCGGCGAATCAATGGATCAAGGGCACTGAAGGCTTCATCCATCAGCAGAACTTCCGGGTCATTCGCTAGTGCACGGGCTAGTCCGACACGCTGCTGCATTCCGCCGCTCAGCTCATCCGGCATCTTGTCTTCCCAGCCTTTAAGGCCAACCAGCTCAAGAGAAGCCTTGGCCTTTTCCCGGCGCACTTCCTTATCTACTTTTTGAATTTCCAAGCCATATTCCACATTATCAAGAACGGTTCGGTGCGGGAACAACGCAAATTTCTGGAACACCATGCTGATCGTTTTCCGGCGCACTTCACGCAGCTGCTCTTTGTTCATTTTGCGCAAATCTTTACCATGGACCAGAATTTCGCCGGATGTGGGTTCAATCAAACGATTGAACATCCGAACCAGCGTAGATTTACCACTACCGGACAGGCCCATAATGACGAAAATTTCACCTTCTTTGATTTCCATGTTGACCCGGTTGACACCAACCGTTATCTGTTTTTCTTTGGCCAACTTTTCTTTGCCCCAACCTTGCTCCAGTAATTGCAGACCTTGCTCGGTTTGGGGGCCAAACAGTTTACTTACGTTTTTTACTTCAAGTATGGTCATGTTTTCACCCCTTCTGATGTGTTTTGCACTTCGAACGGCGTTCAGCAGTCACAAGCCCATACACTTGTGCGCCCAGCCACGAAATCCGGTATTCATGCTTCGCTTCCCGTCTTTCTGGGTAACGGTTTGTATTCTAACAGTACTTAACCAGTATATCAACTGAATAAACAGTACATAATGTTTGTACAGTAAAAACTGTACAAAGTTTTCCTCTCAAATGCTCCATCTATCTCCTTATTCTGGCTGATTCGGTATCTTTACATTTATTATGGCTTTTCCTACAATAGAAAATGAGCTGAATTAAAGCTTATTTTTTTGGTTAAAAGATCATCGTAGGCAAAATAAAGCATGGTAAAGTTCCCAATATTAGTATCTGGGTACAGAAGATTTCCTAGCATATAGGATGTCCGGCCGGAAGCTTTCTCATGTATATAAGCTAGACTTGAACATGCGAGAATTTTTTTGCCAAGACTGGGAATGTTCAGAATGGAGGTTGCAAGCATGAGCTTGGACCATTTGAAAGAGGATCAGCAGGCTACCGTACTGAAGATCCGTAAACGTGTAATCGAGGCCATTGGACGCAATATGGATCTATACGGCGTAACCTTGTCCACGGGACATTTATATGGATTGCTATTTTTCGCAGACAAACCGATGACCCTTGATGATATGGGCCGGGAAATGGAAATGAGCAAAACAAGTATGAGTACCGGAGTGCGCACGCTGCTGGATCTGAAAATGGTAAATAAGGTGTGGAGCAAAGGCTCCAGAAAAGATCTGTATGAAGTAGAGTATGACTGGCATCAGACCTTTACGGATTATTTCGTGATTAAATGGAGAAAAGCAGTGGAAAGCAACCTTCAGATTCTGCGCAAATCCGTTGACGAAATCAATCGCATTGTGAAAGACCTGGATGAGCAGGACGACGCCGAGCTTTTGCATGTACTGTCGGAGGATAAGCGAAAAGTACTGCAAGCGGAAGCATATTACCGCTGGCTGGACAGGCTTATTGATACAATGGAGGATGAGGAAATCTATAAGCTTGTTCCTAAAGAAGAGATCAGGGAAGAAATGAAAGATGAAGTTAAAGAGCAAATGAAAGAACAACTATAATAGTAGTGGCATAATACAAAGAGACCCTTTCTGCCTGAGAGGGTCTCTTTGTATTATTGTCCGATCACACTAAGGCTGGATTTTTTCACATGTGCAGAAGCTCGGGATGCCGCGGGCTCCACTGTGCTGCCTTTTTGCATCCGACGGGAAGGCATCCATGATTTGCTGCCACTAGTTTGCAATGGGCATGATGCCCCGCGAGTGTTTGCTTGCTCTGCCCAAACGGTATGTTTCCGCTCCTGATGGGAAGCATGAAATGCTCCAGCCTCCAGCTGTTGGAACGCTACCTGCTTCAGGTACAGTTTGGCTTGCGGCTCGCGGCCAGTGAGCTCAGCCAGGCGTAAGCAGGTCTGCCTCCAGTCGCTTGTCTCTTCGATCATGACGGTAGGAGCAATATTTTTCAGATGTTCATAATACGGCTCACAGGAAGCATCTCCGATAATCAGATCAGGCTTGGCGCGGCGCAGCCGATCGAGCTTGCTCGTTAACGCAGGTGTTTGCGCTAAGGGTTTTGCCGAAGTGGCTGCAATGGCTTGATTGGTTTTTGGATGAAAACTCAAATTCAGTGATTCAACAGGCTGCAATCCTAACGAGCCTAGCTGTTCGTCCAGTCCAATGCTGGACACTGTAGCAACTCTTAAACGGTTTTTCTTCATATATATACTTGGTGCAATACCAAGCAGCTGTTTGAACTTGCGGCTAAAATAATATTCATTGCCATAACCGAGCGATTCGGCTACGTCTTTGAGCACGCAGTTTTCCTCAGTTAATTGTTTCTTCGCTTCTTCAATACGCAGCTGGTTCAAATAATCGGTAGGAGACATGCTCTTGGCTTTTTTGAAACTGCGAGAGTATGAGCTCGGGGTGAGACCCGCGATTTTTGCCAGATGATCCATGCTGATGCCTTCACTCATGAACCGTCGCATATAAGTAATGCTGCGTTCTACCGCAGGATCTACCTTTTCAAGATTAGCTTCCAGACGGTGTTCAGACAGGAAGTGCAGCAGCTCATGCAGCTGGCTATGTATGCTTATAAAGTAATCCGCATGCTCGCCACGATAACAGTCGTACAGCTTGCTCATGCGTGATGCGGCCTGGTGTTCGTTTCGAATTCGTATTTTACCTGTTTGCCAATCCGAAGGAAGAGAGAGGGCGGGAGTCATTTGCCACTGACCACGTACTCGCTTCATACGCATATGTTCCATGCTTAACATTAGAAATTCGGTCATATCTAAATGGGATACTGCTTCAATCGTGGTACCCGGTTTAATCATAAAAAATTCTCCGGCTTGTGCTTCATGCACGATATCGTCCAGAGCCAGCAGGCCTTTGCCTTGTAAAATAAGACAAAGTATGGGCCGGGTTACCGTCATGCCTTGTACACGAAAATGTCTTCTGCGGCGTACACGGCACATTGAAGAGAGCAGTGGCAGAGAAGAGGTTTCGGTTAATTGGGGAAACGATTCATTCATTCGGACCATCCTTTTGTCTTATTTTCTTAATGATAACAATTATCATTCTCAAATGGAAGACGTTTTGAAATAATTATTTTGACGAAACACAAAACGCGAAACACAAATCATAAATCGCAAAGAATAAATAGTAAAAAGAAAACTAAAAAGGATGACCTTCAGCACTGTGGCTGAAAAAGTCATCCTTATTCTAGCTATACATAGTCATACATGAAACAAACGTTCATGCATGTTTTTTAATTCGGTGTGATCAACAGAATGTCATCCAGGAAAATGTCACTCAGTGCTTTTTGTCCTTTTCCATTGGCCGCAGAATAATATAAACGGTATTCGTCATTGGCATGAATGTAGAAGATACCCGGAACATCATCACGCATGTGGAAGGTGTCCCATTCCTCGCCAGCGATTTTGCTGACCTTAAGCCCAGTGCTGACTGCATAGAGCCCGTTTTTACCAGAGATGTAAGCTACCTCGGCCTTGTCATTCATGTACTGATTCATAATGTAGGTGACATTGCTCAGATTCAGGTTGGTCGTTTTGCTTACCTTGGCAGCAGTGACCGTTTTGGCATAAGCTTTTTTGTCTGCATCAATAATTACGACCTTGTCGCTTCCCACCGAGCTGACCTCACGCACACTTTTGGAGTGAAGCTGGAACGTTTTTCCTGAGGTTGTCAGGGCATACGCTTTACCTTGGGTATAGTTGTACTCCTTGTCGGCGTCCAGACTGATTCCCTTATTGTACACGTACAGATTGCTGCTCCAGCCACCTGAATACACGGCATTGACATCCAGCTTTGCTTTGGCATTTACTGCAGCGCCTTTACCTGTATTGTAGTTGACTTTGTACATGACGATGGCATTGGTGGAGTAATAGCGCTCGTCAGGATTGGTGTTGACCATAAGCTGTAATTCATTTTTCGCAAAGTTTACAAAATAACGACTCTCTACAGCGCCTTTTGCAAGGCTTTGCACTGACCCTGTGCCGTTAGAGGCCTTGGACGCAACCCAGGTCTTGCCGTTAATCAGTGCGTTGTAGTAGACACGTCCTTTGGTCACGACAAGTAGTGGAAAATCCGTATCCGCCTTCTCTGTGATTTTGGTAGCCGAGGAAGCAGCCTGATCACCATTGGCGCGGTAAATGTTACCCTTGGAGTCCAGGTAATAGATGAATCCGTTATCTGCATAATAATTGATTACATCGGTAGCAAAGGTCTCGGCTGCATCACTGGAGCCGTCATTCGAAACGCGAAGCAGCGTGGAGGAGGTTGGAGTCTGTGTGTAATATAGATACGATCCAGCTGCAACCATATCCACGCCTTCGAAATCAAGCAGTACCTCAGTTGTCTGGCTGCCATCACCGGATACTTTGTAGAGCACGCCATCCGAATCATAATAAACGGTAGATTGGCTTAGTGAAGCTGCTTGTGTATTGGTTCCTCCACTTAATGCCCCGACTGCCACGAAACTCAGAAGCAGTAAAGTGCAGAGGGCGCGCTGCAAAAATGCAGGCTTTTTCTTCATTTGAACATCGTCACCTTTCATCGTGTTATGTATGTATTGCTTTTTTTCTATCGTAGCTTATATCGGTAAACAATGGAAGATTTGTTAGAGGAAAAAGGTGATCATGAGAACATCGGAAAAAGCGAAGCTCATAGTCGTCACCTCCCACTGGAGGCTTGTCTATAATGTCTATATCCACCACGAAATTCCTGTACAAATAAAATTATTTCAGTATATGGGCGCTCAGACGAGTGTCTTTTTATTTTGCAGCTTAAATCTGACTTTCCGCGAGCTGCTGGCGGCGATTCCAGACGGTCACCAGACGAAGCAGTATGCAGCTCATAATCAGCATGACGGCTCCGGTGCCCAGAAGCATCCACGGCCCAATCATTAACATGCCCGTTGCCTGACCAGCAATTAGACCCAGCAAGGGCAGTACGACAAGTCCGCCGAGCTGATAGGCTTCCTGAAATCCCCGTACTTTCGCGGAGATAAGAACATTGAGCAGAATGACAGCAAGACTGCAGGTCGGCACAACCCAGAGGATCAGAATGATCCAGTTCACGTTCGGGAACATCAACTTGTCGAACAGGGGATACATCAGAATATTGGCAATGATGCCATACAGGATAAATGTAATCCAGGATAATAAAATAGAGGGAATCAGAGCTGCGAGCACTTTGCCTGTGAACAAGGTTTCCATGCTCATAGGGGTAAACAAGAGTCCCTCCAGTGTTTTGCGTTCCTTTTCTCCGGCGAAGCTGTTCGCAGTCAGTATGCTGGAGGCCATTACCGGAATGATGAGAAATAATGGTGCGAACATGTATAAGCCCAGATAATAAACGATCCGTTGATTGTCTGTGGTCATGCCAGCGAGAGAAGGCATCTGTCCGCCCTGCATCGCTTTATTCAATGTTTCCATAATGACGTTGATATTGTTAATCGAATGCAGATTCATGCTGGATGCTGCCCAGATCAAAGCAGAGGGCACAATGATGCCAATAATCAAGGGTACGATCAGCATAGGCAGCCACAGCTGCACACTGGATGTAACCGAACGGATATCTTTACGAATGATTGCACGCAGCGCTTGACGATTATTCATGAGCATTTGCCTCCCTGATTGCAAAATAGATGCTTTCCAGATCATTGCCCTCGATTCGTGCCTGATACACTTGACCACATTCGGTTAACTGCCGAAGCAGCTGTGGAATCTGTTCACGAGAGGATAACTGAAACGTAGCTGAATGTGAATTTGCAGTAACAGGCGAGAAGGCTCCAGTTATCCAGCCAT
The DNA here is from genome assembly GCF_050171015.1 of Paenibacillus sp. TC-CSREp1. Classification (NCBI taxonomy): domain Bacteria; kingdom Bacillati; phylum Bacillota; class Bacilli; order Caryophanales; family Paenibacillaceae; genus Paenibacillus; species Paenibacillus sp. TC-CSREp1. The sequence goes on from NZ_JBNOKM010000010.1 coordinate 305,114, forward strand.
TCGGCATATCTGCCTCGACCTCCAGCCGTGGTTCAGATTGATACCGCTGAATGATCTCCTGTTCGGTGCCCTTCTCCACAATGCGACCTTTCTCCATAAAAATATAATGATTACACACAGCGGATAATTGGGTCAGCACATGTGATGAGATCAGAATAGTCATGCCTTGCTCCGCATTCAGCCGGCGAATGATACGCAGAACCATCTGAATTCCATCAGGATCAAGACCGTTGGTCGGCTCATCGAGGAAGAGAACAGAGGGACGGTGGAGCAGCACTCTGGCAAGGCCCAGCCTTTTTTTCATACCTGTGCTGTATGTGCCAACCTTGCGATGCTGATATTCCTGAATTTCAAGCAATTCAATGAGCTCGTCAATCCGTTCAGCAGGACGTTTTAATGCAAAGGCATCCGCGAAAAAAAGCAGGTTGTCCCGACCGCTCATATTTTCATACAAGCCGCTTTGCTCGGTCAATGTACCGCAGATGGACAGGACCTTTTCTGTCTCTTGCGACGTATTCATGCCCTGGATCATCACTTGGCCATTGTTTGCACCAAGTACGCCGTTCATGATGCGGATCAAGGTCGTTTTACCCGAGCCGTTAGGCCCGATCAGACCCGTCACGCTGCCCTGCTGTATAGTGAAGCTGACATCCAGCAGTGCGGGCAGTGTGCCGAAATGTTTGGTTATGTTACGTACTTCAATCATGTACAATCACCGTCCAATTCCTGAGTTTGATGATTATACGTGCAGCTGGCTCCAATCGTTCAATGCATGACTAAAGAAGTGTATTTTCACTTCTATAGTCCCGGGTTTTGAGTGCATAATTCCCCGGGAAATCTCAATAAATCGGGTCTAAGGTTTGTTTTTTTGACAAGCTGTACGAGGTATCCTTGAAAAGAAGAACTTAATTTTATCGTTTCATTGCTATCGTAAATGGCGTAATAGAGTATAGGCCCGTAATTTGGTCTTTGACCTATGGAGCGTATGCCCTTTATTACGATGCTTACATAATGAATTCGTCTAACACATCAGTATGTTCAGTGTGGCTGTCTTTCAACTGCTTACCGCTGTGTCGGACTTGGAAGGAAAGGTGAATAGATTCATGAGTACACCCAACGAATATCGTTTTCAGGTAAACCTGAGCGGTATGATCCAGATTTTATCGAATCATCTATACAGCAGTCCAAAAGTATTTCTGCGTGAGCTTATGCAAAATGCAACAGATGCGATTACTGCTCGCAAGGAAGTGGAGCCTGGTTATCAGGGAGAAGCTCGGATCGAGCTGACAGGAACCGGAGATCAATTAACGATGATGGTGGAGGACAACGGGGTAGGTTTGACCGAAGCGGACATCCATGAGTTTCTGGCGATGATCGGCCAATCATCGAAGCGTGGTCAACAGGCGCTGCTGGATGGCGAGACCTCGTTTATCGGGCGTTTTGGCATCGGGCTGCTTAGCTGTTTCATGGTCAGTCATGAGATCGTCATGCTGACGCAATCGGTCAAGGGCGGTCCGTCCATGGAGTGGCGTGGTAAGCCGGACGGTACATATACAATCAGACAGCTGGACACACAATTGTCCCCGGGAACCAGAGTATATCTGCGATGCACGCCGGATGCAGCTCACTATTTCGAAGCGGAGTATGTGAAAGAAGCACTATTCTATTACGGTGCTCTGCTGCCTTATCCAGTCACACTGATTCATGACGGAATCCAGACGATTGTGAACAACGATTCACCCATCTGGCTTACACGTCCTGAACTGGCACGTTCCTGCCGGGCGGAAGTGCTTGCTTTTGGGGAACGTCTGCTGGGCGAGAAGTTTCAGGATTTTATCCCGCTGACCACCGCTTCCGGACGCACAGGAGGTATCGCGTATGTACTGCCGCATGCGGTGAATTTGAACGCGAAACGATCTCACCGGGTGTATCTGAAACGCATGCTGATTTCGGAGAAAGCCGAGAACATTTTGCCGGACTGGGCCTTCTTTGTAAAGTGTCTGATCTGGACGGATGAGCTGCAGCCCACAGCTTCGAGAGAGCATTTTTACGAAAATGAAAAGCTGGAAGAAGTGCGCTCCGAGCTCGGGGACGCCCTGCGGATGGGGCTGGCAGAGATGGCTGAGCAGCAGACCGAACGGCTGCAGAAGCTGATTCGTCTGCATGCCCTTTCGATGAAGGCACTGGCTGTCCAAGACCAGGAATTCTACGCAATGATTCACCGCTGGCTGCCCTTTGAGACAACGCGAGGACACCGGGAGCTTGGTGAGCTGATTGATGAAGGGGAGACACTATATTATACCGGCTCCATTGACGAATACCGCCAGATTCACCATGTGGCTTCAGCGCAGTCGATGCTGGTCGTTAACGCAGGGTACATCTACGATAAAGAACTGATGGCGATGCTGCCTCTCATACTGAACAATGTAGAGACCGAGCGAATCGAGCCGGATGAAGTATCGATGACATTCACGGATGTTGCACCTGCTGAGCGTAACCAATATTATGATGCATTGCGTCTGGCCGATTCGGCGTTACAACGATTCCGCTGCCGGGCAGAGGTGAAGGGCTTCAAGCCAGCTGACCTGCCGGTGTTGTTCACTCTTTCGCAGGAGTCATCCACGCTGCGTGCGCTGGAAAAAGCGAGCGAAGAGAGCACGGACTTGTTCTCCTCTGTTCTCGGTTCGTTGTCAGCAGGCATTAATTCAGCGGGGTACTCGACCCTGTATCTGAATGTGAACAATCCGATCATTAAACGGGTATTGACATCACCAGATAACCAGATGACACCGATTGCTATTGAAATGTTGTATGTCAACGCACTGATGATGGGGCATTATGCCATGAATAAGCAGGAGCTTGAGGTATTGAACCAGGGAATTGTTCGGTTTATTGATTGGGGTTTACGTGCAAATACGAATCACGAGGGAGATGCCTGATGAAGACAGAGATGGATTTTGAAGATTTGATGGAAGAGGCCTATCAGCTGCCAAATGGTTCGGCGAAGCTCGGTCTGCTGGAGGAAGCAGCACGGGTGGCTGATGTCAATGGTATGGTTGAGGAAGCATACGAAGCACGCTCAGAGATTGTGGATGTAGCTACCTTCTGTGGATATCCGATGAAAGCTTTAATCGCTTTCTCCTGGCAGCTTGGCAAGTTTGATCAGCAGCCAGACATGTATGATGAAGAGACGTTACTGTGGTCGTACAAATGGATTCTTGGCAAAATGCCCGATTTTCCGGAGATTTCACGCGAGAAGATTATGGAGCTGCTGGAGGATTTCGGAGCACGTTTCAAATCCTATGGGTACAGCGAGCGTTCTTACTGGTACTATCGTTTCCGTATTTTTATGGATTTCGGCGAACTGGAGGAAGCGGGACGCAGCTATGACAAGTTCAGAACGTTGGACCGCGACTTCATGAGTGACTGCGAGGCGTGTGAGCAGGATGAGATTATGCGTTATTTTATGTTAAAAGGAGACGACGAGAAGGTGCTGGAAGTGGCCAAGCCGATTCTCAAAGGACGCATGAGTTGTGCGGAGATCCCACACCTGACCTTGTCCGAAGTTCTGATGCCGCTGTATCGTCTGGGACGGAAGGATGAAGCAGATAAACATCAGGTTAAAGGATATCGTTTGATCAAAGGTGAAAATGATTTCGTGCAGAGTTTTTCAGAGCAGATGGAGTATCTCACACTTACGAATCCGGCCAAAGGGATTGATATCCTCGAAGAAACACTGGTGCTTGCAGCCGATCATGAAGATGTATATGCCAAAATGATGTATTATGCGAAGGCAGCTTCGTTATTGCGGCGCTGGACTGAAGAAAAAGACGCGGAAGGCTATCGCCTACGTCTGCCAGCTTCCTTCCCGTATGAAGGAGACCCTGGGGATCTGCTCAAGCTTGCAGACTATTTCGAAGAGCATGCCCGGGCTACTGCAGTCAAGTTTGATCAGCGTAACGGAAACACCCATGTATCCTCGTTAATTGCATAATTAAAAAGGCTTGTTCGTGAAGGGGAATCCCTTTCGAGCAAGCCTTTTTGCTGTTTACTTTTATGGCCTATTTATTGAACCGATGTTGCTGGAGGAGCGCTCTCTGTTGTTGGAATCGGTGTAGTCTCTGGCTTGCTCTCCGGCGTTTCAGCTTCCTTAGCGGCTTCCTCCGCGGATGGCAGCTGTGGTTGCTCTGGCTGCTGTGCAGCCATCAATTCAGCGACGATGCGATCTGTCGGCTGTGTAATTAACGCATACATGATCGCAGCATGTTCCTGGCGAATGAGAGGTTTGCGTGACAGGAAGTCCGCTGAACCATCCTCCAGGATTTTAACCTCAGGGCCGTAGATGCCCAGCTTCACCATCATTTGCACCGCAGGCACAGCCCAAGCATCGGTATGGCCTGCAAGCTTAACGTCCTTGAACAGTTCGCTTGCATACTGCAGCTGCCAAGCTCGCCATAACATCACCGCCGCTTCCTGCCGAACGATAGCTTGATCCGGTTTGAACTGTTTCTCATCTGCGCCCGTAATCAGACCCATTTCATAACCAAGCTGGATATAGCCAGCCGCCGTATGATCTGCCCAGTCGGTATCCGAGGGCGGTGTTGTTTTGCTTGGTTTGAGCCCGCTTAATTTCAGAATATCCTTGATAAATTCAGCTCGGGTTACTGCTGTTTTGGGCTTGAAAGACTGGTTAGCTTCATTCTCCAGATATCCAAGAGATTGCAAACCATGGATGGCTTGAGCATAAGGACTGTTGTTCGGAACATCCCGGAAGCCAGCAGCGTTTTGTCCTTTTTTAGCATACCCGAATGGGTTGAGATAAGGCTCTCTCATATAAGTGGTTCCGTCTTCGTATGTTTTGAATGCCGTGAACTGTCCGGTTAATTCATCTTTGAACAGATTGTCTTCCAGTTGAATCAGCTTACGTTCGCCAATGAACGGATCACTAATGCTGAGCGCACTGGACGTTTCGCCGCCAGCTTGCAGCTTGCTGATGATTGTGCTGATCCGAAGGTCAGCGTACAAACCGTCAAAACGCCGAAGCTCTTCCGCAGATTGCGGTGTGTATTCCTTGAATTGTACTGGTTTAGCGTATTGCGGATAGAAATGCTGAATAAAGGCCGTGTAAAGCATACTTCGAATAGCCCCGTTCTGATTATACGTCAGGAAGACCCCTGTGTTCTGCTCGGGAATAAAGAAGAGATAAGAGCTGTAACCTGTCAGGTCGCCTGCTTTGGTAATCACTTTGGAGCTGCTTCCTGCTCCTGCGATCTGGAATGGTGCTTCAAAACCATAAGTTGTATCCGGCATAAGCGGATGAATGGAGGAACGATACTGCTCCATGCTTTTCACAGTAGCAGGTTTCAAAATCTGTTGATTATCCTTCTTGCCTTCATTCAGAAAGGTGATCATAAACTTGCCGATGTCATCTGCGGTAGACAGCATGCCGCCTTGAGGCATCGGATTTGGATCAAGGAAGTACAGGTCAACCGGCTTGTGTGCTGCATCATAACCGGTAGCAAGCTTTTTCTTGAACGTATCATTCAGCAAAAAGCTGCTGCTTGTCATCCCTAACGGTTGGAAGATATGCTCTTGCATGTATGTTTCAAACCGCTCGCCGCTGACATTTTCCACTATCAACCCAAGCAGCAAAAACGAGAAGTTATCATACATGTAGGCGCTACCAGGCTTTCGTACAACAGGAGGCATGTGCTGCTTGGCATAGTCCTCCATCGTTATGTACTTGTCAGGGTCTGTGTGGATGTCTTCCAGCTGTGGATCACGAATCTCAAATCCGGTCGTATGTGTCAGCAGGTGTTCTACGGTTACAGGAGTGTTAAATGGATTCTCGAATTGCAAACCTTTCACATAGGTCTGAAAATCGGCCTTCAGGTCCACCTTGCCTTGCTCCACAAGCTGCATGACTGCAGCGGCTGTAAAGGTTTTGGAGACAGAGGCGACACGAAAAGCGGTGTTCTTTGGATCGACAGGTGTTTTTTGCTCCAGATCGGCATAGCCGTATCCTTTTTCGGTCAGCACTTGACCATCCTTTACCACAACAACTGAAGCACCAACATAGTGGGGTTTGGTTTCAGGCGATGCGAAGAATTCATCCAGAAAAGCGGTGGCAGACTCGGTATTTAGCGTTACCGGCTTAGCATTGTCAGCTGCTGATGAAGAGGCCTCTGCTTGCACTTGGGGTACCAAGAGGCTTAGGGACAGAACTGCCGCCAACATTGCGCTGGTCAGGGTAGTCCAGGTGGAACGGGTAGTACGATTTCGATAAAATAAATTCACGTCATCACTCCTTTAGTTATTTTTACCAAAGCAGGCTGTTCACTGTGTATTACTGGTTCTGGGCGCGATAGGTTTCACGAAAATAAACGCCGATGTTAATCATCCAGATGACAGCCAGCAGCACGATTGGGAAAGCGGTAAAGGTAAAGAGTACAGAATATAACACCAATGCAGCCATTCCAATGCCCAGAAGCAGGTTCATCATCTGAAACGAACGATAGGCTGCGCGATAGACAATCCACTTTTCACCTTCATCCAGCTTTTTAAAATGATTTTTTTTCATATTTAATGAATCCAAATCCAGGGCACGCTCAGGGAAATATCGATTATACCGCTTGATTGTGAGGTTCTGCAGAACAACGACGACTATGATCGAGATACATGCGGCAACAAGATTCCCGAGAATAAATAGATTTGGAGATTCAGCAGCGTGGCTGTTTGCCTCGTATAAAGACAAGGCCAAGGCAACCCATGCACATGCTGTAATGACCCCGAAGCTGCTAAGCATTAAGGCTCTTCCCAGCGAACGTTCCGCAGGGGAACTCACGGAGGTACTATCATCTTTAAAATCTGCATCCGGTTCCTCGGGGCGGAAGGATGGTGTGCGAGCCAGACTAATGCTGTTCCAGATCACCGTTACGAGGAACATCAGAGCAACAAGCAGGAATAGCAAGTCATAGTCATAATAAATGGACGGAGTCCAGTTCAGGTCGGAAGGCAATTTTCTAAACAAAGCTGCGGTCATAAAACCGACAACGGCACCACCGGCCGCGTATAGCGGAAGGCGCATTCGTCGTTTTTTGGAGGATGCGGCATTAGCTGCTTGATTCATGAGTAATTCCACCTTTCAACTCGAATATTTTTTCAACAGACTCACCGAAAACATGAGCTATTTTCAAAGCAAGAACGACCGAGGGAGAATAATCTCCGCGTTCAATCAGAGCAATCGTTTGACGGGATGCACCGATGAGCTTTGCGAGTTCAGCCTGGGAGAGACGGTCTCTCGCCCGGAATTCCCGAACATGATTATGTAATTCCTCCACACACTCACCTCCATGGTTATAATGTATATGATTATTTTCAAAATGTAAACTATAATATACAAAATGATAATGATAATTTACGAGATTTATGATTGTGTATAGCTGGATTAAGCATAAAAAAGGAGCCTTAAAAAGGCTCCAGTAAACGATATAATGTGTTTTGGTGGCATACATACAAAAGGGAAATTCTGTAAAATCGGAATTTCGCTTTTTTTCAGTATTTTTCTACTTTGCAGTTAATGAAGCTGGGGCAGAGGTTAATTCGATATCTTGCCATTTACCGTCAATTTGTGCTCTAAACTTTGCATGAACTACTAAAGAATACGTCCCAGTAGTTTTTAACTCCAGAACATTCTGTGGCGAAGATACATTCTCACCACCGTCATAGCTATAGCTGCCACCCGAATTGATTGATGTGCTAATTCCAATACCATTTACTATCGAATTTTCTGTTTCATGATCTATAGCTTTCCCTTTTTCATCCAAAAGAGTATAGGTAAACATATTTACTCCATGCTCCAATTGGATCGTATCTGTACCTTTATTCCGTAAGACGGCCTCTACGGTAAACGGTTCATTGATTTTCACTTCAGTTGGTGCATCTACATTGAGAAGGAAAAGCGGATTATTATTTGCTTCGTTGAATGAACATCCTGAAATAACGAATAAAAGCAAAGGGGCGATGAACTTAAGCATACCTGCAGTTTTCATCATTAGTAGCCTCCGATTGATTTAGTTGATATATGTTTGACGCAGTATTCTGTAGTGTTGTTTCAATAAGATATCGTAGACCTTCGATTTTTCTGTTCATTTCTAACTGACGGTAGAGGGGAGAGTGCGGAAAAATCCAATTGATACATTTTTTAACTAAAAACGGCTAGAGCAGGCCTATTCTCCAAAATTGTACAATCAAAAGAAGCCTTTCCTAGGTAAAATGGAAGTGTCGAGCAACCATTTCTAGTGAGGGCTTCTTTTGTATATTCAATATATCATGGATGTATCGTTGTTAACTTTTTTACCGATGTATGTTTTTAAGGACGTTTGAGGCAGCCTCTTCAAATGATCTATTTGCTTGTGTTTCTCGTTTGCTGTTCTCGTTAGGCATATCTTGAGGATTACGAAATTCTGGTAAATACAATCGGATTGGCATTTGCTTCAGGCACCAACGGAGCGGATACCGAGGCAGCTGGTAAGGGCTGATCCTCGCTTACTTCAAATGTAAAATCCATATCCAAGCCAAACAGGACCAGTGAGACAGAGAACGTATGCTTGCCAACATACTGCATAGGCATGTCGATGTTGTTGAATCTCGTTTGCAGCCCCTGATCTGTCTCATGCACAAGCAGTTCCCCATAACCAAGGTGTTGGTAAATTCCGGTATAAGTAGAGGCTGGGGCATCCAGGGGAAGCGGCGCAGAGGTCTTCTCAGGTTTTGTTTTTTCCTCTGCCTGTGCTTCTCCATTGGCTAGTGTCTCTTCAAGTTGCTTCTGTGCTGGCTGCTCTGCTTCCTGTTCTCCCTGTCCCATGAGTTTCAAAAGGGTGGAGGTCCAGTCCTTAGGCTCCAATCCGAGAACACAGTCCATAATATAAAAGGCAACCGTATAAGGGATAACACTTCCATTGGTGTTGCTTAAAACAACGATTCCGATCTGTTCATCCGGCAAAAAGGCAACTTGTGAAGCGAAACCGTCGATAGCTCCGCCATGGTGAATCATGGCGTGTCCTCGGTAAGGCTCTATCATCCACCCGAGGCCGTATGTGCTGACAGGCAGTTCTTTGCTGTGAAATGGAGAATCAGAAACCATCTGAGGCCGGTGAATTTCGGCCATCTGTTCTGTGGAAACGAGAGCTTTGTCCTGCCATTTGCCATGCTGTATCTGGAGCTGAAGCCATGCAGTCATATCCTTCAGGTTGCTGTTGATTGAGCCAGCAGGGCCAATTGTATCAATGATACGAAAAGGTATGCTCACGTTCTGTCCTTCCTGCTCCATGTAAGGCAGGGCGTAGTCCGCTTGCTCCTGCATTTCTTGGACCGTAAAAAGACTGGAGTTCATACCCAGCGGGGATAACAATTGATCTTGAACAACCTGCTCCCATGAAGTTCCCTTGAGGTGACCGATGAGATAACCGGCAGTCATGTACATCAGGTTTTGATACTGCCATTTACTGCGGAAGTTCTGGTTCGGTTCAAGGTAGCGCAGGCTGTGCACCAGTTCTTCTCTGGAGCGAGGGGAATTGTACCAGACCATTTCATGCCTTGGCAGACCTGAACGGTGACATAACATATCCCTCATAGTAAGGCGGTCTGTAGCAACCGGATCGAACATCTGGAAATCCTGCAAATAGCTTTTGACTGGTTGATCCCAATCGAGCAGTCCCTCATCTACAAGCTGTGCCGCTGCTGTTGCGGTGAATGCTTTGGTGCTGGAGCCAATGGCAAACAGGGTGTCAGATGTAACCTTCAGTTTTTTTTCCAGATCACGGTAACCATATCCTTTGGACCAGATGACTTGATCCTTGTGAATGACAGCAACTGCTGTACCAACTCCCTTCCATTGTTCAAGTTGATTGGTGACAAAGTTGTCTAATCCTTCAAGTTTATTTTGAAGTGGTGTTGCTGTGGCTGTGGTTTCAGTCGTAGTTTTAATTGTCATTTCCATCCTCCATTCTGAGAACCTGTGGCATCGATTATGACTTCATTCATTATCCCTGTTTTGGATAAAATTCTCATCCTTCCCAAGACGGATTTGCTTCTCAGCCTTGGGGTTTTCACAGTTTCGGGCATTGCTTGTCAAACTAGTCCGCATATATCGAACAAGTCCCTCATAACATGTACTAATCAAGTAGGGGTTCTGCTGTATGCACAATCCTGAAGTGAAAACATGTGCTAAAGGGGATGATGTCATGCGCCGAATATCATGGATGCTTGCCATGGTATTGGTCTTATCGGCCTTACTTGCCGCCTGCGGGAAGAAGGATGCGGCAGCTGTGGTCAAAGATCTGAACGAAGTCGTTGGAGAGATGGAAAGTTACCAGGGAGCAGGTGTCATGACACTGCATACTGGAGAAACACCGCAGCAGTATAAGGTCGAGGTGTGGCATCAGAAGCCTTCCTATTATCGTATTGCACTGACAAATGCCAAGAAAGACGTTACACAGATTGTGCTTCGTAATGATGAAGGCGTGTTTGTACTGACACCGAGTCAGAATAAAAGCTTCCGCTTCCAAAGCGATTGGCCGGATAATCAGGGTCAGGTTTACTTGTATGAAACGTTAATTCGAAGCATTACCGGAGATAAAACTCGGCAGTTTGCGGATGAAAAAGAGAGCTATGTATTTGATGTTGCTGCCAACTACAATACACATGCACTGGTCAGACAGAAAATCTGGCTGAATAAAAGCGATTACGCTCCGAAACAGGTGGAGGTGTCCGACTCCAACGCTAATGTCGTTGTGGACGTGAAGTTTGACAGCTTCAAATTTGGAGCTGATTTTGGCAAAGATGCTTTTGACATGCAGCGGAATATGACGGCTGCAACGGAAGAGGGAAATAAAACAGGAGCCGGAACTGGCACAGATGCAGGTGTAGCTCCTGCAGAGAAGACCGATGATGCAGGCGCACAACAGCCTGCGAATCCTCAGACGCCGGATGCCGACGGAGCTGTTACTGACGGACAGTCAGGTGTAAGCGATGGAACGAAGCCACCAGGAACTGAAAATCATGAAGGATCAGCAGGGGCAACCAGTGAGCAGGGAAGCGAAGAGCCTACCTCAGCTGCTCCGAAAGAATCAGACAGCTTTGGCGTCATTCAACCGACTTATGCACCCGAAGGAGTCAAGCTGAAGGATGATCAGATTTTGGAGGAAGCCGGGGATTATTCCGTCCTGCTTCGCTACGAGGGCACATATAACTACACGATATTTGAAGCAAGACCTCAGGATCGTGCGGTGTCTCTTGCTCCTTCACGTCTGGTTGATCTCGGATTCACCGCAGGTATGATTAGCGGGGATGCTTTACAGACGCTGACATGGACCGTAGATGGTGTGGAATACCGGATTACCAGCGCGGATTTGCCTGAGAATGAGATGGTGCGTATCGCGACCTCCATGCAGGAAGAGTCAGGCAAATAAAAAGGACACGCATAGCTGTCTTGTCGTAAGGAATGCTATAGAGCATCGGAGACGTCGTTTCTCTGGTGCTCTATTTCGTTTCAACGATGCTCTGTTCCGTTTTAGTAAGTACAGAAGATGCTGGCAGCTTCAGTTCAAAATAAACAAAATACGCTTCTATGCGGACTGAAGCGGGTAATATGTCGATGTAAGCAGAATATATTTGAGGTGACTCTATATGCGGGTATGCCATCAGGTTATATTGCTTATTGCTCTTCTTCTGTGCTTGATTAGGGTCACAAGCAGGCTCCGGCAGCATAGATTCACAGCTGTGAAATTTCTGTTCATTTGACAGTCACATGCTGTAGCATTACGATGGAGTCTGACGTGAGCCGGATTAAGAAGATTAGAGAAGGTGACTTAACGTGCAAGGACAATATCGGCCGACCCAGGTGGAGATTAATTTGGATCATCTGCGAAGCAACGTAACAGCTTTCCGTGAGGCTTTGCCTCAGAGGACAAAATTTCTCGCCTGTGTTAAAGCCAACGCATATGGGCATGGCGCGGTGGAGATGGCCCGAGAACTGGAACGACTGGGTGTGGATTATTTAAGCGTGGCCTTTCTTGACGAAGCGCTTGAACTGCGTCTGCACGGTATTACAAGTCCGATTCTGGTATTGGGGTATACGCCGCCTGAAGGTGTTGCTGCAGCATGGCAGCATAATGTGACCATCACATTGTTTAGCAGAGATGTGCTAGAGGCAATCAGACAACAGGATGCCAGCTGCTTTGCCAATAAGCTGAAAGTGCATATCAAAATTGACAGCGGTATGGGCAGACTGGGGCTGCTGCCTGGACATGAGGCTATTGAATTTATTCAGGAAGTGTCCTCCATGGAGCAGGTTATGCTTGAAGGCATGTTCACGCACTATGCCAAAGCAGATGAACAAGACAAGACCTATACACTGGAGCAGTATCAACGGTTTCAGAGCGTTGCACAGACGCTTAGGGATCAGGGATGTGTCATCCCGATTATACATACGGCGAACAGTGCCGCTGCCATTGATACACCTGAATTATCGTATGATATGGTGCGTGTGGGCATCAGCCTGTATGGGCTGTACCCTTCCACTGAGGTGAATCATCAGGCAGTGAAGCTGCTCCCGGTATTGACACTGAAGACCAAAGCGGTTCTGGTCAAAACACTGCCCCCTCATTGGGGAATCAGTTATGGAACCCGTTATTTTACGCAGGGAAATGAACGAATAGCGACCTTGCCTATCGGTTATGCAGATGGATTCTCAAGAATGCTGACGGGCAAAGCACAAGTCCTTGTGCGTGGCCGCCGTGTTCCTGTTGTCGGTACAATCTGCATGGACCAGTGTATGGTGTCGCTACAATCTTTCGCACAGGAAGCGGAAGAAATTCAAGCCGGCGAAGAGGTTGTTCTCATCGGTCACCAGTTGGATGGAGTCATTACCGCCAGCGAGGTGGCAGACCAGATAGGTACGATTGACTATGAAGTGATCTGCATGATGGCCCATCGCATTCCACGGGTCTATATCCGTGATGGTGAGGTAGTCGCCAGAATGAATCCGCTTTTGACAATCTGATTCGCTAATTGGACACGATTACCGGTAAACTTTTTTTCAGAACAGAAGGAAAACTGTCGCCGCATCGCGAAATATGTACGATATGTCGGAATGAAATCCTGAAATGCGATGTTTGGTCTGTACGAATAATGTTTCCCGTGTTTATAATGGAGTACAGCATACTTGATATACGCGGGGCATATATATTCCTTTGTATAAAAGTTCTGGAAAAGCGTAATACTGGTTCACAATGGCGAAAGGTTTGTGGGGGTGGAAGAAAGGTGGCCAACTTGCAGAACACCAAGCGGATTATGATCAGTTTGCCTGATTATCTTTTGCAGGAAGTGGATGGCATCGTAGCGCTGGAGAATTCCAACCGCAGCGAATTGATTAGGCAAGCGATGAAGCTGTACTTGACGGAGCGGAAGAAACGTTATATCCGTGAATCAATGCAGCGTGGGTACATGGAGATGGCGAAGATTAATCTGACCATGGCATCCGAAGCCTTTCACGCGGAGGAAGATGCGGACAGCACTCTGGACCGCTTAGTTAGCGGGGTGTAGACAGTGATCGTAAAACGTGGTGACGTTTTTTTTGCGGATCTTTCTCCCGTTGTCGGTTCCGAGCAAGGTGGAGTCAGGCCGGTTCTGGTGATCCAGAACGATATCGGCAACCGGTTCAGTCCAACATGTATCGTGGCGGCTATTACCGCTCAGATTCAGAAGGCAAAGCTGCCGACGCATGTCGAGATTGATGCGGCTGCTCATGGCTTTGACCGGGACTCGGTGATTTTGCTCGAACAGATTCGGACGATTGATAAGCAGAGGCTGACTGACAAAATTACGCATTTGGATGAAGAGACCATGAAACTGGTCAACGAAGCGTTGCAGATCAGCTTGGGCTTAATTGATTTCTAGGTCGATAACATAGCGCTGTATGCGTTTTGTCGCCTGTTCGTTGACAACGGATGTTCCTGCGAAGGAACACACAATTTCAGAATGTAACCAAGAGAGCGTATGATACCTTTGATAGGTGTTGTGCGCTCTTTTGGTTACGGCGAGATGAAATGTTTGAAAGCGTAGAACATTGAGAAGCTTTTCGTTATAATGAAACCTGAGAAACCGTTTACCCGAAAGACCTATATAGATAGATGGAGGAGACATATGAGCATTTACATCAATCAAGAGAAACTTCAGTTCCACTTACAGACCCGCGAGGCGAGTTACGTACTTCAAGTGCTGCCTTCGGGATATCTGGTGCATTTGTATTATGGCAAAAAATTGCGTGATACCGACCTGAGCTGGCTTCATGTACGGACCGAAAGAGCGTCCTTCAGCCCGAACCCGGTGCCTGAGGATCGCACGATCTCGTTCGACACCCTGCCAGTGGAGCTACCCGTCTATGGTACGAGTGATTTCCGCAATCCGGCAGTTCAACTGGAGCTGGAGAATGGCTCATCGGTATCCGAATTTACGTATAAAGGCCACCGAGTGGTTAAGGGGAAAGAAGGGTTAGCGGGACTGCCTGCAACGTATGTTGAATCCGAGGATGAAGCAGACACATTGGTTATCGAGATGCAGGACAAGGTGTCAGGCGTTAAAATTGAACTGATGTATACTGCATTTACTGCTTTTAATGCCATTACACGCTCTATGCGTATCGTAAATGAGAGCGCTAACGTTGTGAATGTGCTTCGGGCTCTCAGCTCTTCAGTAGATCTGCCGCATGCGGATTATGAGCTGCTGCAGCTCTCGGGTGCATGGACCCGTGAACGTGATATCGTTCGCCGTCCGCTCGCTTCCGGTTTGCAGGGCATTGAGAGCCGTCGTGGCGCCAGCAGCCATCAGCAGAATCCGTTTATCGCCCTGATGACACCGGGAACGGACGAAGATCATGGTGAAGTATACGGCTTCAGTCTGGTATACAGCGGAAGCTTTACCGCACAGGCAGAAGTGGACCAGTTCTTTACAACGCGTGTATCCGTCGGTATCAATCCGTTTGAGTTCAGCTGGAAGCTTGAGCCGCAGGAATCGTTCCAGACCCCGGAGACGGTGATGGTTTATTCTGCAGCAGGTCTGGATGGCATGTCCCAATCCTACCACGAGCTGTACCGGGAACGTCTGGCACGCGGTAAATTCCGCAATGCAGAGCGTCCAGTGCTGGTGAATAACTGGGAAGCGACGTATTTTAATTTCAATGCGGACAAAATCGAGCAGATTGCACGCGCCGGTCAACAGCTCGGCATAGAATTGTTCGTGCTGGACGATGGCTGGTTTGGTCACCGGGACAGTGATAACTCGTCGTTAGGGGACTGGATTGTAGACAAGAACAAGCTTCCACAAGGGCTGGATGACCTCGCTAACCGTGTAACAGGTCTTGATATGCAATTTGGTCTGTGGTTCGAGCCAGAGATGATCTCGCCGGACAGTGAGCTGTATCGTGCACATCCCGACTGGTGTCTGCATGTGCCGGATCGCCGCCGTACCGAAGGAAGACAGCAGCTTGTGCTGGACTTCTCCCGCCAGGATGTGCGTGACGAAATTGTGCGCATGCTGTCTGATGTTCTGGGGTCTGCACCCATTACTTATGTGAAATGGGACATGAACCGGAGCATGACAGAGGTGGGCTCTGCCTTGCTCCCGGCTGACAGACAGCGTGAAACAGCTCATCGCTACATGCTCGGTCTGTATGAAGTGATGGAGCGTATCGTTACAGCCTTCCCGAATATTTTGTTCGAAAGCTGCTCCGGCGGTGGTGGGCGTTTTGACCCGGGTATGCTGTATTACATGCCTCAAGCATGGACCAGCGATAACACGGATGCAATTTCCCGTTTGCGGATTCAATATGGGACAAGTCTGGTATATCCTGTAAGCTCGATGGGATCACATATTTCAGCTGTGCCTAACCATCAGGTGAACCGCATCACGTCTTTGGAGATTCGCGGCCATGTCGCTATGTCGGGCAACTTCGGGTATGAGCTGGATCTGACAAAGTTCACAGAAGAAGAAAATGCCATTGTGAAGGCGCAGGTTGAGCTGTACAAGGAGATTCGCAGCACCGTGCAATATGGTAAGTTCCGCCGTCTGCTTAGCCCATTTGAAGGCAACGAGACAGCCTGGATGTTCATTGCACCGGACGGCAGTGAAGTGATTGTATTCTACTTCCGTGTTCTCTCTGAACCGAATGCACCGCTTCAGCGTCTGAAGTTGAAAGGACTCGATCCAGATGCTGACTATCGTCTGAAAGGCGGATCAGAGACATTTACTGGTGATGCCTTGATGTATGGCGGTATCGCTGTGGGTAGCGAGTCGGGAGATTATTTGAGCGAAATGTTCCGATTTGAACGTGTGTAAATAAGTTGAACTAGAGATTTTACACGAGTTTACTCCGATGACAGAATAACCTGGAGAGTAGCGGTTATCCCCATATTTTTTGAATTCCCTTTTCAAAAGGGGAGAATCCGGAGATAAGCATATGCTTCCGATGTAGCTTTCTTGCAGAAAGCTTTCAGGCGAACGCTTCGCTCTTCCAGTTTTTTTTCTAATGAAGAAGACCCGAGGATGTCATTATGGCATTCCCGGTCTTTTTTTCGTTCAACGGGGAAGGATGTTGAGGAGTATAACAACGTAATAGGATGCATGCCTGCGGAAGGATAGAAAATTCAACGTGATTTTGTGATAATATAGGGTAGAGTGTGAACTAAGCCGCATGAGCTTGGAGATGTAACTAATACTGTTATTACAGCAGCAGAGCTGCCCTGAAATGAGAAGCATGAAGTATTCAGGAAGGAAAGAGGGATTTATTTGTCTGATCAGGAAACGGTTCTGGGACCCAATGAAGAAGCATTAAAGGCGGAACGCCAAGAACGAATTATCAAACAGGTAGCCAAGGAACTGTCACTGTCTTTGAAGCAGGTTCGAACGACATCGGAGCTGCTGGACGAAGGCAATACCATTCCGTTTATCGCGCGTTACCGTAAAGAAATGACTGGAGAACTGGATGAGAACCAGCTGCGCCAGATCGAAGAGAGACTCGTGTATCTTCGTAATCTGGAGGACCGCAAGCTGGAGGTCATTCGTATCATAGACGAGCAGGGCAAGCTGACGAAAGAACTGGCGAAATCCATTACGCAGGCTGTAAAGCTGCAGGAAGTGGAGGATCTGTACCGTCCGTATCGTCAGAAACGGAAAACTCGTGCCAGTGTGGCCAAAGAAAAAGGTCTGGAGCCGCTTGCGGTGTGGATCTGGGGACAGCCTAAGCAGGGAGATGTTCTTCTAGAGGCTGCACGTTACATCAATGCAGAACTGGGTGTTGACGATGCAGAGTCTGCCTTGCAAGGAGCCAAGGACATTCTCGCCGAGAACATTGCCGATGATGCAGCTATTCGTGCCTGGATTCGCAGATACACGCTGGATCATGGTCAACTCACTTCAGAGGCTAAAGATACCGAGCAGGAGTCAGTATACGAGAATTATTACAGCTATCGTGAATTAGCGAAAAAAATGCCGCCGCACCGGATTCTGGCAATTAACCGCGGAGAACGCGAAGGCATTCTCAAGGTTGGGCTTGATGTTCCTTCTGAGCCGGCTCACCGTCATATGGAAGGCCAGATTATCCGCGGAGCTTCTGCGGTACAGGACATTTTGCGAGCTGTGATTGAGGATGCATACAAACGGTTGATTGCACCGTCCATTGAGCGTGAAGTGCGCGCGGAGCTTACGGAAAAAGGGGAGAATCAGGCGATTTCGGTATTCTCCGCAAATCTGCGTAATCTGCTGTTACAGCCACCAATTCATGGAAAACGCGTACTTGGTGTCGATCCCGCGTATCGTACAGGCTGTAAACTGGCGGTTGTAGACGATACAGGCAAACTGCTGGAAGTCGCGGTAACTTATCCAACACCTCCGCATAACAAGAAACGGGAAGCGGCAGAAGTATTCCACCGAATGATCAAGCAGTACGATATCGGATTGATTGTTATCGGTAACGGTACCGGGTCACGTGAGACCGAGCAGTTTGTTGCCGAGATTATTCAGGAGAATGGCGACGAGAGCCTGGTTTACCTGATTGTAAACGAGGCTGGTGCCAGTGTGTACTCCGCCTCCAAGCTGGCACAGGAGGAGTTCCCTGATCTGGACGTGGCTGAACGCAGTGCCGCATCTATTGCACGCCGGGTGCAGGACCCGCTGGCTGAGCTGGTGAAAATTGATCCAAAAGCAATCGGTGTAGGGCAGTATCAGCATGACGTATCCCAGAAGGTTCTGGAAGAGAGCCTGAAGGCTGTTGTGGAATCCGCAGTTAACCATGTCGGCGTGGATGTGAACACGGCCTCACCGTCCTTGCTGTCTTATGTAGCCGGAGTCAATGCAACCATTGCCAAAAACATCGTTAAATATCGTGAAGAGAATGGACGCTTCACAAACCGTCGCCAGCTGCAGAAGGTCCCTCGTCTTGGTGCCAAAACGTATGAGCAGTGCGTTGGCTTCATGCGCATCTCGGAAGGGGAAAACCCGCTGGATCGCACGCCAATTCACCCTGAGTCATATAAGGTTGTAGACCAGCTGTTCAAGGAGCTTCAGATCGAGCTGGACAAGCTTGGAAGCAAAGAGTTATCTGTGCTGCTGTCTGAACAGCAGACAGAGCAGTTGGCTGTGAAGCTCAATGTAGGTGTGCCTACACTGCGCGACATTCTGGACAGCTTGCAGCGTCCTGGGCGCGATCCGCGTGAAGAAATGCCGCTGCCAATCTTCCGTACGGACGTGTTGAAAATCGAAGATCTGGTGGAAGGTATGGAGCTGCAGGGTACCGTGCGCAACGTAATTGACTTCGGTGCCTTCGTAGATATCGGGATCAAGAGCGACGGGCTGGTCCATATATCTCAACTGAGTAACGGATATGTAAAACATCCGATGGATGTTGTATCTGTTGGCGATAATGTAACAGTCTGGGTTCTGAATGTGGATACGAAAAAAGGCCGTGTAGGCCTGACCATGAAAAAACCTGCTTCTGCTAAGTAATTTTTTGGATGGAAAATAAGGCGTATTCCGATGCATAAGCTTGAATGAGCGGACACCAAGCAATGATGTAAGCAGGTAATGCGTTGTGCGAGCACGGAATGGGGGAAAGATATGGCTCTATGAGGTGTGCGCATGACGTAAGTAAAGAGTGATATGGATGCGATGTGTGGGCACGGAGTAGGGCAAATATATGGTTCTATGCGCTGTGTGCATGGCGTAAAGTAAAAATGTGATAGATGCGTGGGTAGATGTAGAGTTTACTAAGCATGTCTAGCATGCCGTATTGTGAACGTATGAAAGGGCACAGCCTTCCCGATTCGGGAAGGCTGTTTGCGCTTAAGTATTCGCATTCGTCATGCTCTGATATGGAATGGATGATTTTGTTGGACATGGCATGGTATGGAGGAGACGCTCAAGCTTTGAGGTGAGGCGCTAGGCAAGATGACGCAGAGAATAAGACCAACTCGAATTGAAAAACCAAGCTAATGCAGAAATCATCAGGAGGTGGGCCAACTTTTTAGGCCAGCTTAAATTTCATTTTCCACGCTGCGCTGTGAACCGTTCGCAGGTTTGCTGCGATAGAAATACCAACATTCGTTCAGCAGCTTGATCTGGCGACTATCCTTTTTGTGAAACGCTCGCATAAGCTGGTTGCAGAGCCATTGAGGCAAAGGAATCTCCTCCTTTTGCATAATTCATCTGTACGTTAGCATATGTAGCAATAGCCTGGACTGTGCGAGATTACTCAAGGTCAACTGAAAATGAAAAGGTCGCCGCATAAGATGAATCATTTGGAAGGGACATTACTTTCAAATTCTAACGATCTCCAGAAACGCTATTTGGCTGATATTAGACGCTTTTGTTTTCTAACGATCTCAGTGGACCTATGTCAAGAAAGTAGACACTTACGCTACGGATTTGTCCGTAAATTTCTTTGCAAAACGAGCAGGGGAA